>CALWGP010000049.1 GCA_944380095.1 uncultured Lachnospiraceae bacterium
TTCATATGGTCGCATCTTCCATACCAGGGTTCGATGCAGACAAAGGGCGCGTCCGTTTTGGGAACGGACCAGACGCCGAACAGCGGGGCGTCAAACGTCACTTCCACATAGGGGCTTTTATCCGGCCTGCACAAAGAAACCCTCTGGGTCTGGCGGTTCTCCACCACCAGCGCGTCCCTGTCAAACAGGTCGTCCGACACCTGCAGATAACCGCCGTCAAGGGCATAGGGGATCAGGGTATCCGTAGCCAGCCCTTCGTCGCCGATCATCCTGGTGACAATCTCTTCTTTGTCCGTGTCAAAGTGGAGATAGTAGTCGCTTCTCTTCTCCCCCTTTTTCATGGGGCAGACAAAACCCGGGTGTCCGCCGATGGAAAAATACATGGTTTCCGAACCCGTATTCACCACCCGCCAGTGAACCTTCACCTTCTGTCCTTCCACCTGGTAGCCGATTTCCAGCCGGAAAGGAAAGGGGAATTTCCGGATGGTCTCCACGCTGGAAGAAAGGGAAAACCACGCTTCGTTCTGCTTTAGGGAAATCAGTTCAAATTCCATGTCCCGCGCAAAACCGTGCTGTCCCAGGTTATAAATATGTCCGTTGTGGCGCACTTCCTTGTTTTTGTAATTGCCCACCAGCGGGAACAGGACCGGGGAAATCCGCTTCCAGTATTCCGGGTTCCCGTTCCACATGTACTCCTGTCCCGTGCTGCAGTCACGCAGGGAAATCAGCTCGGCCCCCTTCGACCGGATCCTTAAGGACAGTTTCCCGCTTTTAATCGTGTACATTCCCATATCGTTTTGCTCCTCCCCGGGCAAACACCCATTTTATAACAAGTATACCCTTTATAGTTCGAAAAATCTACTTTTTTCTTCTCCGTTTTCCGTTCAGGAAGCAGAATGCAAACAGGCAGTACCCGCCCAGCGATCCCAGACAGTTCAGCAAAATATCGTCCACGTCAAAAGCGCCGAAATTGGTAATGAGCTGAAAAATTTCAATGCCGCATACCAGGAGGAACGAATCCAGCAAAAGCACCGGCCATTTCCTGCTGCTTTTGTTCAAAAAAGGAAGCAAAAACCCAAAAGGCACGAAGCAGAAAATGTTTCCGAACAGATTTTCAAAGCTGTTTAACCGCCCCCAGTAGCGGATGTACATATCGATGGTCTTAAAAAGGGTGAAATTCGCCGTTCCAAGGCCCTCCAGGATCACGTCCTTTTTCCAGCGGGCCGTAATCTGCGCCAGTTCGGACAGCGGATATTTAAAAACAATCACCTTCATCAGCACCAGCAGATAGAGGAAAAACACAACCCGGAGGATCCGTCTGGTTTTTTGGCTCTCCCCATCCTCGTAAAAAAGGCTGTGCCCCATCGCATTCCAGAACTTCATAACAAACTTCAATCATACCTCACTTCCATCAGCGCAAGTCCCTGGGGCGGGACCAACGGGCCGGCCAGCTGCCGGTCTTTTCCGTTTAAAACCCGCCTTACGTCCTCCGGCGGCCGTTTTTTCTGCCCTACTTCCAGCAGGGTGCCCGTCAGGATCCGGACCATATGGTACAAAAAACCGTCCCCGGTATAGGTAAACCGGATTTCATCCCCTTCCCGTGCAATCCGGATCTTTTCAATGGTGCGCACCGTGGATTTTTTCCCTTTCTTTGCGGAGGTAAAGGCAGCGAAATCATGCGTCCCTTCCAGAAAGGCCGCCGCCTTTTCCATGGCGGGGACATCCAGCGGCTCTTTGACCTGGTAGACAAACTTGCGGTCGAATACATGGGGGATGGGGCTGTTGAGCACCCGGTAGCAATACGTCTTCCTTTTTGCGTTATATCTGGCATGGAACCTGGGGGCCGCTTCCTCGCAGGAAATAACGGCCACGTCCTCCGGCAGATACCGGTTCATCTCCTCCATCAGCTCCTGCGGGGAACGCTGCGTGTCCATATGGAAATTCGCCGTCTGCCCCCAGGCGTGCACGCCTGCGTCCGTCCTTCCGGACGCGCAGATCTCCACCGGGGCGCCTGCGATTTTGGTCAGGAGTACTTCAAATTTTTCCTGCAGGGTATTGGCCTTTGACCCTTTTCCCTGTTTCTGCCATCCCTGATAGCGGGTTCCCTCATACTGGATCATTATTTTGAAATTGCGCGTGCTCACAGTACCTCCCAGGGATTTTCCTTTCCTTCCATGACCAGCTTACAGCCGGTGAGGGAATCCCGGATCACGGTCTTCACCTCTTCGTCCGTGTAAAAGGCCATGTGATGGGAAACCGTCACATTGGGGAAGCTGCGCAGCAGGGCCAGTTCCCGGTTCTTTAAAATATCGTTTTTGTGGTCGTAATAATACAGGCCGAATTCGTTTTCCACCACATCCAGCCCGGCCGCCCCTACTTTCCCGCTTTCCACAGCCTCAATCAGGGCCCGGGAATCAATCAGCCCTCCCCTTGCCGTGTTGACGATCACCACGCCGTCCTTCATCTTTGACAGGCTCTCTTCATTGATCAGGTGGAAATTTTCCTCCGTCAGCGGCGTATGCAGGGTAATCACGTCCGCATTTTCCCAGATTTCTTCCAGGGATACGTAGGAGGCAAAGGATTTTACCTCTTCCTTTTCATACAGGTCGTTTGCCAGGATCTTGCAGCCAAATCCGGAAAGGTTTTGGATCACCGTGCGGCCGATGCGGCCCGTCCCGATAACGCCCACGGTCAGGTCCTTTAACTCCCTGCCCTGGATGCCGTCCAGGGTATATTCCTGCAGCTGCGTGCGCTGCAAAATCCGCTTCATCCGGCGGATACTCATTAAAATCAGCATCACCGCATAGTCCGCCACTCCATGGGGACCATAGGGCGCGTTGCCCACACGGATGCCAAACTCCCTGGCGGCCTTTAAGTCGATGTGGTCATAACCAATGGTCCTGGTCACCAGATACTTAACCCCCAGGGAAGCGAAAACGGACATCAGGTTACGATCCACAGGGGAGGTAATGATGTCCACGCACTGACATCCCTTTGCCAGGACCGCGTTGTCCGGATTGGGCGCGTCCGGGCAGGCTACCAGCTCAAGATCAAGCTCTTTGGCATATTTTTCAAACCATTCCGCCTCGTCGAAGGGGCGGAGATTATAAACTGCAACTTTTCCCTTCATGGCTCCTCCTTTTTATCCTCTTCCGTCAGACGGCGGAACCGGTTGAATCCGTGAATCAGAATTTTCAGGCTGTCGATCGTAGTGGAAAAGAAACCGGCCTGATACATATTGGCCACGATAATCCCCAGCGGCACGGCCAGGATCATGCCTCCCACGCCGCCGACCCTGTAGCCGATGAACAAAAGAAACAGGGTGGGAATGGCCGGCACGCCGATGGAATCCCCCACGATTTTGGGCTGGATGAGCTGGCGGGCCAGCTGCCCCACACCCCAGATAATCAAAAGGCCCAGGGCCATTTTATAATCGGCGCCCAGGATTTTGATTACCGCCCAGGGTACCAGCACCGTGCCGGTGCCAAATACCGGGAAAAAATCCAGTGCGGCAATGCCCAGGGCAATAATGGCCGCATAGTCCACCTTCAGGATCAAAAGACCGATAAGCAGCAAAAAATACATCCAGATCCCGATCTTGAACTGGGCCTTGAAGTATCCTCCCACGGCGCTCATCATACTGGAGTACATCACCGTCCATTTTTCCCTGAAACCGGCCGGCACATACTTTTGCAGGGTATGGATCACTTCTTCCCTCTCTGCCACAAAGAAGTAAGAAGACAGCAGGCACATGATAACGCTGATAAAAATGGACGGGATATTTCTGGCAAAATTCCCCACTGCGGATACCGTGGGCGTTCCCAGCTCATTGGCAATGCTGCTTAAAAAGCCGGTCATGCTGTCCATCAGGTTTGCCAGCTGCTCTTCCAGGTTATCCGGGAGATACCGTCCCAGGGACAAAATCAGGCTGCCGGCATTGCCCACGTCTTCTTCCAGCGCTTCCCAGATCCGGGGCAGTTCGTGGACAAAGCCGATGGCTTCCCGTACCAGGATGGAACCGACCCAGTACCCTGCGCCGATGACTAAGGCAATGGCCGCCACAATGACGATGGCGGAACCGGCCTTTCTGCGGATCCGGATTTTTTCATCCAGGAAACGGACCAGGGGGTTGGCGATCAGGGCAATCACCCAGCCCACTACGAATGGCATGAAAAAACGCAGGACACGGGGCAGCACAAACAGCACAAGCAAAAGCACTGCCAGGGCTGTCATCAGGTTCAGGCACACTTTTACATACTTGACCCAGGGATGTTTCATTGGACCGCCTCCTCGGGAAACAGTTCATCCAGCAGGGCATAAATTTCTTCCCGTCCCTGTTTGGACGAGGCGGAGAAAGGAATTACCACGGTCCCCTTCTCTGCCTGCAGGCCTTCCCGGATGGCCTTTACCTGTCTGGCCACCTGGCTGCGGTTGATTTTATCCAGTTTGGTCGCAATAATGATGGGGTGATACCCGTAGTGGAGCATCCAGCGATACATCTCCCGGTCGTTGGCGGAAGGATCGTGGCGGATATCCACCAGCAAAAAGACCGCTTTGAGCTGTTTGGAGCCGTGCAGATACCGTTCGATCATCTTTCCCCACTGGGCCTTGACTTGCTCGTTTGCCCTGGCGTAGCCGTATCCGGGCAGATCCACCAGATAGAAGCGGTCGTTGACATTGTAAAAATTGATGGTCTGGGTTTTCCCGGGCTGGGAAGAAGTCCTGGCCAGGCTCTTGCGGTTCATCACCGCATTGATCAGGGAGGACTTCCCCACGTTGCTCTTGCCCGCAAAAGCGATTTCCGGCAGCCGGTTATCCGGCAGCCTGCTGGTCACCCCGCATACCGTTTCCAGATTCACCGTCCTGATTATCATAAGCGTTCCTCACTCCTTCCCCGCTTACGAATGCGTTTCGGATCACATCGTCCATGGTTTCCACAAAAAGGATCTCCAGCCCCGACTTGATCTCGGCAGGAATCTCCTCCACATCCGGCCGGTTTTCCCCGGGCACCAGGACGGTCCCAATCCCCGCCGTTTTGGCTGCGAGGATCTTTTCCTTCAGCCCCCCGATGGGAAGCACACGGCCCCTTAAGGTAATTTCCCCGGTCATGGCCACATCCGCCCGCACCGGCGTCTTGGTCAGGGCCGACAGAAGCGCCGTAGCCATGGTGATCCCGGCGGAAGGCCCGTCTTTGGGCACGGCCCCTTCCGGAATATGGATGTGGAAATCGTTGGTTTTGAAAACTTCCTGGGAAATCCCGTACTTTTCACTGACCGAACGGATATAGCTGATGCCGGCCAGGGCAGATTCCTTCATCACATCCCCCAGCTGTCCGGTAAGCTCTGCCTCCCCCTTGCCGGGCATGATATTTACCTCGATCTGCAGGGTCTCTCCGCCCACGCTGGTCCATGCCAGCCCGCGCACGATCCCGATTTCGTCCGTTTTGTTGGCTTTGATGGAACTGTAGCGTCGTTTGCCCAGGTAGCGTTCCAGGTTCCGGGCGGTTACCCGGACACAGCTTTTTTTCTTCTGAAGAAGCTCCCGGGCGGCCTTGCGGCAGATCTCCCCGATTTTCCGCTCCAGCTCCCGGACGCCTGCCTCCCGCGTATAGGATGCGATAATCTCTTTTAAGGCGCTGTCCGTCACAACCAGCTTCCCGCCGTCCATCCCGTTTTTCTTCAGCTGTTTTTCCAGCAAGTGTTCTTTGGCAATATGGAATTTTTCGTTGGCCGTATAGCTGGTCACCTCGATGACTTCCATCCGGTCCAAAAGGGGCCTGGGAATGGTTTCCGTGGTGTTGGCCGTAGCGATGAACAGCACTTCGGACAGATCCAGCGGGATCTCGATATAGTGGTCCCTGAAATGACTGTTCTGCTCGCTGTCAAGCACTTCCAGCAGTGCGGAAGAGGTATCCCCCTTATAATCGCCGGACACCTTGTCGATCTCGTCCAAAAGCATCAGCGGGTTCTTCACCCCCGCCTGCTTTAAGCCGGCGGCAATGCGTCCCGGCATGGCGCCTACATAGGTCCTTCTGTGTCCCCGGATTTCCGCTTCGTCCCGCACGCCTCCCAGGCAGATGCGGACATATTTTTTGTTCAGCGCTTCCGCAACGCTTCTGGCAATGGACGTCTTACCCGTGCCGGGAGGCCCTACCAGGCAGATAATGGGGCTGTCCCCGCACTTGGTCAGGGCCCGGACCGCCAGAAATTCCAGCATCCGCTCCTTCACCTGCCCAAGGCCGTAATGATCCCGTTCCAGAATCGCTTCCGCCCTGGAAACATCCGTATTGTCCTTGGAAGCCTTGTTCCAGGGAAGCTCCAGCAGGGTCTGGATATATCCTCTTTCCACGCTGGACTCCGCGGTATTGCCGCCCAGGTTTTTAAAGCGCTGGATTTCCCGGGCGATCTTCTCCTTCACCTCTTTGGGCGCCTTTAAGGCTTCCAGCTGGCTTTCAAACTGGGCGCCTTCCGACAGGTCGTCTTCCCCCAGCTCCTGGCGGATATAATTGAGCTGTTCCCGCAGGATATAATCCTTCTGGTTTTTCTCTACCCGTTCCTTTACCTTTTCCGCAAGGTCCGCACGGATTTTCGCCACTTCAATTTCATTGGACAAAATTTCCGCCAGCACCTCGTAGCGCTCCGAAACGTCCAGGGCATCCAGCACCTTCTGCTTCAAAGTATAGTCCACCGGCATGGATTCCACAATCTGATCCAGCAGATGTCCCAGACTGTAAATCTCATCCATGTGCCGAAGGAGGGTCCTGCCTGTCCTTGGATAAATGCGGCAGTACTGGGAAAACAGCTCCCGGATGCTGCGGCTCATGGCCTCTTCTTCATTGAAATTCTCGATTTTGCCGATATCCGCCGCCTCTTCTACATCGGCGCAAAGCCAGGCGGTTTCCTCCGGCTCAAAACCGTGCAGAATCCCCCTGGAAATTCCTTCCACCATCACCCGCACCAGGTTGTCCGGCAGTTTGGTCACCTGTTTGATCCGCGCAATGCATCCCACCCGGTAAACGTCTTCCTCCCCCGGTATCTCCGTTTCCGGTTTTTTCTGCGCCACCAGGAAAATGCGCTGATCGTCGCACATGGCCTGTTCCACCGCCTGGATGGATTTTTCCCGGCTCAGGTCAAAATGTATCATCATATCCGGCAGGATGGTCATGCCCCGAAGGGCCACTGCCGGCATTCTCTCCCGTATCTCCATATATTCTCCATACGTCCCCTAAAAGGGGCGTCTTTTTTGCGCGGCAGGAAAATGCGCCTTTCCCGCCGTATATGAAAAGCGCCCCGCCCTGTTCGGGCAGAGCGTCAGTTCGTTTATTTTGCTTCTTTAAATCCTTCAAGAAGTCCCTGTTTTTCTTTCCGTACCACCATGGGCTGGCTTACGCCTTCCACCGCTTCCTTTGTGACGATACACTGGGTAATGGCGGGATCGGACGGAATCTGGTACATAATATCCATCATCGCCTTTTCCATAATGGAACGCAGGCCCCTGGCCCCTGTCTTTCTCTCCAGCGCCTTATCGGCAATGGCTTCCACCGCTTCCCTTTCAAAGGTCAGCTTTACATGGTCATAACCAAACAGTTTCTGATACTGCTTGATCAAAGCGCTCTTTGGCTCCGTCAGGATCCGAATCAGCGCCTCCCGGTCCAGTCCCTTTAAGGAAACCGTAATGGGCACACGTCCCACAAACTCCGGGATCAGCCCGTATTTTACCAGGTCCTGCGGGGTCACTTCCGCATACAGTTCCGTGGCCGAGCGGTCCGTATTGGAGGTAATCTCCGCGTTGAAACCGATGCTCTTTCTGTCCAGCCGCGCCTCTACGATCCGGTCGATGCCGTCAAACGCGCCGCCGCAGATGAACAGGATATTGGTGGTATCAATGGGGATCAGCTCCTGCTGGGGATGCTTGCGCCCTCCCTGGGGAGGCACGCTTGCCACGGTCCCCTCCACAATCTTTAACAGCGCCTGCTGTACTCCCTCCCCGGAAACATCCCGGGTAATGGATACGTTTTCGCTCTTTTTGGTAATTTTGTCAATCTCGTCGATGTAGACGATCCCCAGCTGGGCTCTCTCCACATCGTAATCCGCAGCCTGGATCAGCTTTAAGAGGATATTTTCCACATCCTCCCCCACGTATCCCGCTTCGGTCAGCGTGGTGGCGTCCGCGATGGCAAAGGGGACGTTGATGATCTTTGCCAGGGTCTGGGCCAGATACGTCTTGCCGCTTCCGGTAGGCCCCAGCATGAGGATATTGGACTTTTGCAGCTCTACATCATCGCTGTCGTCCCTGGCCATTACACGCTTATAGTGGTTGTAAACCGCCACGGACAGCACCTTCTTAGCTTCTTCCTGGCCGATTACATAATCGTCCAAAAACTCCTTGATCTGCGCCGGCTTTAACAGTTTGATCTGCAAGGGCTCCAGTCCCTGTTCTTCTTCCTCTTCTTCGATAATCTCCGCGCAGATATCCACGCACTCATCGCAGATATACACGCCGTCCGGCCCTGCGATCAGCTTGCGGACCTGGTCCTGCGTCTTATGGCAAAACGAACATCTCACCTGATCTTCAGAATTTCTGCCTGCCATTCTTTACTCCTGTCTGCTTCACTTAAGCGAATCCTCATGGGAAGAGATAACCATATCGATCAGACCGTACTCCTTTGCTTCCTGGGCGGTCTTCCAGTTATCCCTCTCCGTGTCGGCCGCGATCACTTCATACTCTTTTCCAGTATTCTCCGCCAGGATCCGGTTCATTCGCTCTTTAATCTTTAAGATATGCTTCGCGTTAATCTCGATGTCCGTCGCCTGTCCCTGGGCGCCGCCAAGCGGCTGATGGATCATAATCTCCGCATTGGGCAGCGCCATGCGCTTGCCCTTTGTGCCGCCCGCCAGCAAAAACGCGCCCATGCTGGCCGCCATGCCGATGCAGATGGTGGACACATCGCACTTGATATACTTCATCGTATCGTAAATCGCCATCCCGGCGGAAATGGAACCGCCCGGGCTGTTGATATACAGATGGATATCCTTGTCCGGATCTTCCGATTCCAGGAACAGAAGCTGCGCGACCACCAGGCTGGCCGTGGTATCGTTGACCTCTTCTCCCAGGAAAATGATCCTCTCCTTGAGCAATCTGGAAAAAATATCGTAGGAACGCTCTCCCCGGCTCGTCTGCTCTATGACATAAGGCACCAAACTCATCTTACAAACCTCGCTTTCACCGCCTGCCGGCGGTCAGATATGCGGTCTGGGATCCTTTCGGGCAAATTACTCGCTCTTTTCTTTGGACTCCCCTACCACGAACTCCACGGCTTTGCGGACAGCCAGATCTTCCATGATCTGCTTTCTGCCCTGCTCGCCCATCATTTCCTTTACCTTATCCGCTTCCAGCTGGTACATCTTGGCCATACGCTCGATTTCAGCGTCGTACTCTTCTTCGGAAGCAGCGATGTTTTCAGCCGCAGCCACAGCTTCCAGGACCAGTCTGGACTGGATCCTGCTCTCTGCCTGGGGCTTCACCTGCTCCATCATCTTATCGTAGGTCATACCGGTGAACTGGAAGTACTGATCCATGGACAGGCCCTGCATCTGCAGTCTCTGTGCGAAATCATCCACCAGCTGTCTTTGCTGGGTCTCCACCATGGCTTCCGGAATATCCATCTGCGCGCCGTCAATGATGGCCTGGATCACATCGTCTTCCTTCTTCGCCTTGGCATCCTCTTCCTTTTTCTCCGTCAGCTTCTTGCGGATATCGTCCTTATACTCCGCCAGCGTCTCAAATTCGGAAACTTCTCCCGCAAACTCGTCGTTGAGTTCAGGCAGCTGCTTTTCCTTGATCTCCTTTACGGTTACCTGGAAAACAGCGGGCTTGCCTGCCAGCTCTTTTGCGTGATACTCCTCGGGGAAAGTTACGTGCACTTCACAGGATTCCCCTGCGTTTTTCCCGATCAGCTGCTCTTCAAAGGTATCGATGAAGGAATGGGAGCCGATGGTCAAGTTATGGTTTTCCCCTTTGCCGCCTTCGAATGCAACGCCGTCCACAAATCCTTCGTAGTCGATCACCGCAATATCCCCGTTCTGTACGGGACGGCCTTCCACGCTTACGGTCCTGGCGTTGTTCTCGCGCTGCTGCTGCAGATCCTCTTCGATCTCCTCATCCGTTACGGTGGTGTCAACCTTCTCCACTTCGATTCCTTTGTATGCCCCCAGGGTCACTTCGGGCTTTAACGCAACTTCTGCGGTAAAGATGAAAGGCTTGCCTTCCTCGATCTGGGTCACATCGATCTTCGGGGAAGAAACGATGGTCTCTTCGCACTCCTCTACCGCCTTCTCATATGCGTCCGGGATAATCTCGTTGGCGGCATCTTCATAGAAAACGCCCTTGCCGTACATCTGCTCGATCATCTTTCTGGGCACTTTGCCTTTTCTGAAGCCGGGAACGGAAATCTTTCCCTTATTTTTCTGATAAGCGTTCTCCACCGCGCGGGAAAACTCTTCCGCATCCACTTCGATGGTAAGCTTCGCCATGTTCTTTTCGAGCTTTTCTACCTGTAAACTCATCTGATAATCCTCCTTGTATCTCTCTTGTCCAGGACAACTTTCCTTCCGGAATACTGTCTGCCGCAACAGGGCAGACCCACAGTCATTGTAGGATTATAGCATAAATGTCTTTAAAATACTAGCATTTTTTCGCGCAATGTTCTATACTTCTCTCTGGAAAAAACGAAGGTTCACAGGAGGATATGAAATGAACAGCAAAACCAAAAAGCTGGCGCAGACAGCCCTTCTTCTGACGATCTGTCTGCTGAGCCAGTATTTTAAAAACCTAAGCGTATACATCACCGGCCCCGTCATCAACGCATGCCTGATCCTGTGCGTGCTCACGGCGGGACTTGCCTGGGCGTCCATTCTCTGCGTTGTTACGCCCATCACCGCATTTTTCATCGCGGGTTCCCCCATCATGGCGGGCATTCCCCTGATGTTTCCCGCCATTATGGCCGGCAACTTCATCCTGGTGTTTTTCACCTGGCTTTTTGAAAAGAAAACCAGCCTGCGCTTCCGCCTTCCGGCAGGCCTGATTGCCGGCAGCGTCCTAAAGGGACTTTTCATGGGCCTGGTCATCGCAGGGGTGCTGCTTCCCGTTTTCGGGACAAACATCGCTTCCCACCTTCCCAAGCCCGAAGCGCTGCCCGGCGTACTGGCCGCTGCCAGGACGACTTTTTCCGTCACCCAGCTGGTCACCGCCCTCATCGGCAGCGTCCTTTCCTATATCATCTGGATTCCCCTGAAAAAATATCTGAAAAACGAAGGATGATTTTTAGCCAGAATCTACCATAATAATTCTTTTTTTGCCGAACATACTAAGGTCAGATAAGTGATCACGACAGGCGCGAACCGTTTACGGGCAGCTGCAGAGCCGCAGGACGCAAGCGCCGCCGGCCCTGCGGCCGGCAAGTCGGCGCTTATCCTGCGGCTGCAGGCGGGATTTTCCGGACCTGCGGTCCAAAACAAACCAAACGACGAATCAGTATGTTACGGAGGTGAACGACAATGGCAAGTTCTTCTGGCAAAACCAATCGCGTGGAAGTTCCCGAAGCGAAGGCGGCTATGGACAGATTCAAAACCGAGGTCGCTTCTGAATTAGGCGTGAACTTAAAAGAAGGATACAACGGCGACCTGACTTCCCGTGAAGCAGGTTCCATCGGCGGCGAAATGGTCCGCAGAATGATCAAAAAGCAGGAAGAGGAAATGAAATAACCTTTTCTTCGAAAAGGGGGCTGATGCACAATGTGCACCAGCCCTCTTTCATTCCTTTTTATTAAGGAGACGATCCCCCAAAAGGTTACGCTTTCTTTTTCCTGTGCCCGGCCAGATAGTGGATCACATCGCTGCGGGTCACAATCCCGATGAAAATCTTTTCATCGTCCACAACGGGTACAAAATTCTGCACGGCCACTTTCTCCATAAGCCCTTCCATGTCCACGTTGATATGTACCGGCTTATTGTCCCTGCTGCGCCGGATCTCCATCACGGAGATATCTTCCATCTCGTGCAGCTTGGGAAAGTCCATCTCCTTTAGGCTCCACAGCACATCCCCGTCCGTCAGCGTCCCGATATAACGGCCGTCCACGGAAAGAAGCGGTACCGCTGCATAGCCGTGGTACTCCATCTTCTCCACCGCCTGCCGCAGCGTATCGTCCTCCCGGACATAGGCGACTTCACTCTTGGGCGTTAAAAAAAACAAAATATTCATGGGTCCCTTTGCTACCTTTCGTACACAATGCTCCCGGCCAGCGCGTCTGCCGCCTCCCGGGAAACCAGCTTCTCCACGATAGTCAGCCCGAAGGCAATGGCGCATCCCATGCCCCGGCCGGTGATCACATTTCCGTCGGCCACCGCCTTTTTGGAAAGAACACGGGCCCCGGCAAGTTCCCCTTCAAAGGAAGGATAGCACACCGCCTCCCTTCCCTCCAGATATCCTCTGTGACCAAAGATGGAAGGCGCCGCACAGATGGCCGCGACCCATTTCCCGTCCGCATAAAAGCGGTCCAGCTGCTCCATCAGGGGCGCGCATCCCTCCAGGTTTTTCGTGCCGGGCATCCCTCCCGGCAGGATAAGCATATCCAGCCCGGAAAAATCCACCTCTTTCAGAAGGGCGTCCATCTTCACGCAAATCCCGTGGGACCCGGTGACGCTGTCGTTTCCCGTCACCGAAATCATGCAAATCTCCACGCCGGCCCTCCGGCACAGATCCACTACGGTGAGCGCTTCTATTTCCTCATATCCTTCCGCGAAAAAAATCCCTGCTTTTGCCATAAAATAACTCCTTTTTCCCCTGCGGGCGCCGCCCGCATATCGCTTTATTACCCCTTCATCTTATCAGATATCATGTGTTCATAAAAGGGTAAAAATATGAATTATTTCTAAATATTTGAAAAATTTGCCCCCGATATGCTACAATACTGCCAAAGGCCGTCAGGGCCATGAAAGGAGACTGCCATGGAAATTGAACGAAAATTTATCATAAAAAAGCTGCCCGATGACCTGGGTTCCTATCCCAGCCGTTTCATCGAGCAGGCTTATCTGAATACAGACCCTGTGGTGCGCATCCGCAGGGAAGACGACGAATGTTATCTGACCTGGAAAGGCAGGGGCCTGATGGTCCGGGAGGAATATAACCTCCCCTTAAACCTTCCCTCCTACCGGCACATGCGTTCCAAGGCGGACGGGAATGTGATCTCCAAGCGAAGATACCGGATTCCCTTCGGGCCTTATACCATCGAGCTGGACGTCTTTTGTCCGCCCTTTTCCCCGCTGGTCATGGCGGAGGTAGAGTTTAGGGATACAGAAAGCGCCAACGCCTTCCTTCCCCCGGACTGGTTCGGACGGGAAGTGACCCAGGATCCCGCCTACCACAACTCCAACCTAAGCACGGCCGGACGGTGCCCGGATTCCTTTTTTATTTTATGAAATCCGGTTGCCCCCGTCTTCGGTTTCCTTTAACTGCCAGATATCCCGGTTATATTCCCGGATGGTTCTGTCGGAAGAGAAAAATCCGGACTTGGCAATGTTGGTCAGCATCATCCTCTTCCATTTTGCCCGGTCCTCAAAATCGGCGATCATACGGTCCTTGGTCCGGATATAATCTTCCAGATCCAGAAGGGTCATAAACCAGTCTTTGCCAAGGAGCTCTTCGTGCAGCCGCTCTAAGTTTTCCTTATGGCCTGCCGCCATCGCCTGTTTTCCGACGATGAAATCCACCGCTTCCCGGATTGCCGGGCTCTTTTCATAATATTCTTTTGAAACGTAATCCGCCTTTTCATAGTGCGAGATCACCTGTTCGCTGGTCTGGCCGAACATATAGATATTGTCGTCGCCCACCAGCTCATGGATTTCCACGTTGGCCCCGTCCGCTGTCCCCAGGGTCACCGCGCCGTTTAACATGAATTTCATATTCCCGGTCCCGGAGGCCTCCTTGGACGCCAGGGAAATCTGCTCGGAAATGTCGCAGGCCGGGATCAGCTTCTCCGCGTAGCTGACGTTGTAGTTTTCCACCATGACCACACGCATATAATCCTTCACATCCGGGTCGTTGTTGACGATCTGTTCCAGTACCAAAAGAAGGTGGATGATGTCCTGGGCAATCACATAGGCAGGGGCCGCCTTTGCGCCGAACAAAAAGGTCAGGGGACGCACGGGCTTCTTTCCGCCCTTGATTTCCAGATACTTGTGGATGATATAAAGGGCGTTCATCTGCTGGCGTTTATACTCATGCAGCCGCTTGATCTGGATATCGAAAATGGAATCCGGATTCAGCACAACGCCTTCCTTTTTTTCAATATAGGCGCAAAGCTCCCTCTTTTTGCACTGCTTCACCCCGTCCAGACGGTCCAGGAATTCTTCGTCGTCCGCAAAAGCCAGCAGTTTTTCCAGTTCATCCGCATCGGTTTTAAAGCCGTCCCCGATGGTCTCTTCAATCAGCGCCGACAGCTCCCGGTTGCAGGACAAAAGCCATCTGCGGAAGGTAATCCCGTTGGTCTTATTGTTGAACTTTTCCGGATAAATTTTATAAAAAGGATGCAGCTCCGTATTTTTGAGAATCTCCGTATGGATGGCGGCGACGCCGTTGACGGAGAAGCCGTAATGGATATCCATGCGGGCCATATGCACCAGGTTGTTTTCATCGATGATCTGTACGTTGGGATCATCGTATTTTTTTGCCACCCGGTCCGCCAGTTCCCGGATAATGGGTACCAGCTGGGGAACCGCCTTTTCCAGCCATTCCAGGGGCCATTTTTCCAGCGCTTCCGCCAGGATGGTGTGATTGGTATAAGCGCAGGTACGGCTTACCACCTCGATTGCCTCGTCCATGGTAAACGCCTTGTCGTTTACCATAATCCGGATCAGCTCCGGGATAATCAGGGACGGATGGGTGTCGTTGATCTGGATTACCGCGTGATCATACATCCGGCGCAGATCGTACTGTTTTTCTTTCATTTCCTTTAAAATCAGCTGGGCCGCGTTGCTGACCATGAAATACTGCTGATAAATGCGCAGCAGCTTCCCTGCTTCGTCGGAATCGTCCGGATACAAAAACAGGGTCAGGTTCTTTTCCACAGCGTCCTTGTCAAAGGAAATCCCGTCCTTCACCAGGCTTTCGTCCACGCCTTCCAGATCGAACAGCCGCAGTTTGTTCACCCCGCTGTCATATCCGATCACATCGATATCATACAGGCGGGAGGTTACCTTCTTATCCCCGAAAAATACGTTGAACGTCACATCCGTTTTATTCAGCCAGGAATCCGGTCCCATCCAGCTGTCCTTTTGGGCGGTCTGCAGCCGGTCTTTGAAAACCTGGCGGAACAGGCCGAAATGATAATTTAAGCCAATGCCTTCCCCGGGCAGGCCCAGGGTTGCGATGGAATCCAAAAAGCAGGCTGCCAGACGGCCCAGGCCCCCGTTGCCCAAAGAGGGCTCTGCCTCCGCCTCTTCGATAGAGGACAGCTCTTTGCCCTTGCTTTTTAAAATCTCCTCCACCTTTTCGTAAATGCCCAAATTGATCAGGTTATTGGACAGCAGCTTGCCGATGAGGAACTCCGCCGAAATGTAATAAACCTTTTTGTCCCCGTCGTTTGGCACCGTAGCGTCCGTCAGTCCTTTTACCAGGTACAAAAGGGCCACATACACCTGCCGGTCCGTGGCTTCTTCCACAGTGCAGCCAAACAGCCGTTTTGTCAGCGCTTCCAGTTCCATATCAATTCTCTGCTCCAGAATCTCCCTCTGGATCGTTTCTTCCACTCTCACTTCAAACCTCCTGTAAAATCAGGCTTTCCCTTCTGCAGTTCACTTGATAATGTCCTGATACTGCATCCGGACCAGCTCATAATCCAAAACACGGTTCCGTCCCGGCTGTCCCGCCATAAGGCGGGCCATTTCCTCCACCGCTGTGGCGGAAACCCTCAAAAAATTCTGTCTGACGGTATTCATCTGCTTTCCCGCATATCCCATAAGGGTAATGCCGTCAAATCCGCAGACCGGGTGGAACACATCCATCTCCATCAGGGCCCGCATGGCCCCTATGGCCATCAGGTCGGACGCACACACGAAAACATCCGTTTCCTTTTCATGGAGAAAAGTCAGTTCCCTGGCCTTTTTCTCGCTGAAATCCCCGTACTCCACACGAAGCGTCAGATCCATCTCCCCGGCCAGCTGCCGCATCCCTTTGATGCGCTCTGCGGTCACATAGGACTTCTCTTTGCCTGCAATGTATAAGACCCTTCTGCAGTTTTCGTTTTCCTCAATGGTTTTTTTTGCCACATCGTACTGGGCTTTTGCCTGGTCGATCCAGACGGAAGATGTTTTCCGTCCGCTAAAAGGCGCGTCCACCACCACGGTCCAAAACGCGCTGCATTCCACCAGCGCCTCCCAAAACGGATCGTCCCGCTCCATCCCATAGAGGATGATCCCTTCAATGCCCTGGGCTTTCAGGTAGTTTACGACTTCTTCCAGTCCCTTATCCTCCAGCATGGAAAAAAACAGGGTAACGACATCCATCTTCAGCTCCCTGGCCCGGTGAATGGCCCCGGCCAGATACTGCAGGTCAATCTCGTCCACCGCAGCCCGCCCCTCTTCCAGGTTTAAAAGAAGGGCCACCCTTCCCGATTTCCGGGAAGAAAGCGCCGCCGCCATGGCGTTGGGGGTAAAATTCAGTTCTTCAATGACCTCGTTGACCCGTTCCTTCGTCTTTTCGCTGACGCCCGTATATCCGTTCAAAACCTTTGAGACCGTGGAGATCGCAACTCCCGCCTGTCTCGCCACATCTTTGATGGAAGCCAATCTCTCCCCTCCCTCCGGATATTTCAGATAAAAAACGCAGAAAACGTTTTCCATCGCGACAAGTATAGGATGGAAAACGTTTTCTGTCAATGCCTTTTTCTGTAAATTTTAG
>CALWGP010000050.1 GCA_944380095.1 uncultured Lachnospiraceae bacterium
GCTTTTTTGCTTTGGGACCACACCCGGCGCTGAAAACAGTTTTTTCACAGCCCCAATAAAAAGAGACTACAGATCCTCTGTTTAAACTCAGAAACAGAAAAATCTATAGTCTCAAAAAGACGTCCTGATTCTTTTTACTGGGTACAGAGTACCACAGGAATCAGAATCTGGCAAGCGTTTTTCAGGACGGTTCTTCCTCCGGCGCTTCCGTCGCGGAAGGAACCTCCGTTGCCTCGGGCGTTTCCGGTTCGGAAAGAGGCTGCGTTTCTTCCGGCATTTCCGGTTCGGAAACAGGCTGCGTTTCTTCCGGCATTTCCGGCTCGGAAACAAGCTCCGTTTCCTCTGACATTTCCGGTTCGCAAGCAGGTTCCGTTTCTTCCTGCGTTTCCGGTTCGGAAACAAGTTCCTTTTCTTCCTGCGTTTCCTCGGGTGTTTCCGGTTCGGAAACAGGCTCGGCTTCTGCAGCCTGCGTTTCCTGCCGGTTCTCCATCGCTTCTATCACCGCCTGCGGCGCCGGCGGCAGTTTCCCTGTTTCCTCCTCCTCTTTCAAAAGGGCGGCCTGCTGCTTTTTTGCGGCTGCACGGGCGCTTGCCTCCCTTTCCATCACAGCCTGTGCCTGCGCGGACGCTGCGTCCCGGTCATACCGGATGGTAGCCCCGACGATCTGGCCGTCTGCTAAGCCGCAGGAAGGAAAGTAGCTATCCACCGTATCCGTGCTTTTTTCGCATACCAGCTCTTCTTTGCTTGCATTTAGGGGTTTGTCATTGCACTCATAGATATAGCCCCAGTATCCTTCCCCGTCCCAGTCTACCCAGACTGCATGACCCGGGCAGTCATCCGTATGCCGGTGATATTCTTTCACTTCATAGCAGCCCGCCTCCTTGGAGTGGACATGATAATGGGCGATGGTATAACAGCCGCCCTGCTGCAGGCTTTCTTCCGTATGGGGATTGCCTCCGGCTGCGTCCGTATGATAATGATATTCATACTGGATGGTGCCCGGAAGCTCCTGCACGCCGATTACCAGCTTCTGATCAATATTTAAAATGGCGTCCCTGATCCGGGCGAAGGTCGCATCTTCTTCCGTCGCCACCCCTTTTGTGAGCAATGCGGACGCCAGACCCTTTTTTCCATTACTCACAGATGTAAAAACCTGGTTCAGTTCCTGGGCGAGGCTGTCCCGAAGCTGGTTTAAATATTCTTTCAGCGCATCGCTGTTTTGCCCCGAGATCAGCGTCAGGTCCCCAAACTGTTTTGCCAGGGACTGACTAAGCTGGTCAAAACTTCCGTTCAGGGTTTCGTTCAGGTCGCCGATCCCCGTATTCAGGCCGCCCACCTGGCTGGAAATTTCGGAACCAAGATTTCCCATACTGCTGTTGAGGTTGTCCAGTCCGGTCCCAAGCTGATCCATGTCCGAATCCAGACTGTCCAGGTTCTGTCCCAGATTCCTGAAATTCCCGCTTAAGTTTTCGTCAAGGCTGGCAAACTGTCCGCTCATCAGCCGTTCCAGTTCCGTTACATGCGACTGGAAATTGCTCGCCAGCTCCGTAAAGGTGTCGGAAATCCTGTTCATATCGGCATCCAGCAAAACTTTCAGGTTTTTCTCCACGGACGAAAGCTGCTTTACCATATCGTCCTTTCCTTCCGACTCCTGCTCCTTAAATTCGGCCAGCAGATTTTTCAGTTTTTCATAGGACTCGCCAAGATGGTTTTCCACATCCGCAATGGAACTGTTGATTTCCTGTACGGTCTCGCTGACCTTCGTGATTTCCGTTATGGACTGGGCCTGGTCCGAAGCGTTTTGCTGCTTTTGTTCTTCCCCTGCCTGTACCAGGTTGCGGATCTGTTCCAGGATGGTCTGGATTTCCTGATGCACAAACTCCATATTCTCCTGCAGGCCGGAAATCTGGGATGACGTGTTCTTTTCCAGTTCGCTGACTTTTCCGGACACATCGGTGGCGTTTTCCGAAAGCTTCTTCTGGGTGGTTTCCACCTGTGTCAGGGATTCCTGCCTCTTTGTAAGCTGCTCGTTTACGGTTTCCAGTTTCTTCTGGTTTTCCGCAATGCTGTCGTCCAGCTTTTCCAGATAATCGGAAGCCGTTTCCATCTCCGCCTGCATCTGTTCCGTCATGCTCTTTTGCATTTCCTTTAAGGTCAGCTGGGAATCTGACTGCAGACGGCCGCCGAAAAATCCTACCCCGGCAAAAAGCAGCACAACGGCGATGGCGGCCAGGGCGACGCAGGCTGTGACCAGCTTTCCGCCCTCCGGGGTCAGTTTCTTTTTTCCTTCCGCATCAACGCGGAACAGTTTTTTTCGATTGGGTGTTTTCATGGGCTTTTCCTCCTCCCATTTTCTCCTGTCCGACAGGCGGCTGCGATCGCAACGAAAGAAACTGTCGGACGAAATGACGTGCAAACAGGGACCTGTCCTTTGGTCCGTCCCTCACCCGGTTTGCACGCCCTGCAGGCGCACGGCTCATATCCCATCCCCTTTCGGACAGCCCTGGCGCAAAAATACCCTGCAAAATGGCTGAAATACTGTTTTGAATCACTTTGTGGGAAAACTGAAAGATACGGATCCCAAAGAACCCGCTTCAAGAAAAAAGAAAAATGGGGCTGTCATGAAAAGCCAGCCCCGAACTTCATGATGTGTCTGCATCTTATCACAGGAATTTTGCACCGTCAAGGGATTCTGTGGACCCTTTTTCGGCCCGAAAGTGCCAGGACAGGCCCCTCACATCTGATGGCGGACGATCCTGTATTCGTCGTCCGGCCGGTAATAAGGGCAGCTGTCCAAAGAACCGCTCAAAAATTTCTGCATTTCATCCTCATCCAGATTCACTTCGCAGACATAATATTCATATTCTTCGTCATAGACATAATTTTCACAGGTATCGCACAGGCTCATCGCTGCACCGCCTTTCGGAAGACCTTCTGGGGAATCTCAAAGACGAACACGATTCCCAGCACAATGGCGACCGCCACCTTTACCGCCAGAAATCCCCGGTCCGCCGCTTCCGCCAGCTGGTCGGTCACCAGATAATAAGCGGTCCAGTAGATCCCGGCCCCCGGTACAAGGGGCAGGATCCCGCTGACCAAAAAGATGGTCACCGGACATCTTTCCCGGACGGCAAACAGCCGGGAAAGCAGGATCACCAGCACGGTAGCGCAAAACACCGCAGCCGGCTCCGACCAGAAATGAAATTGTTCCCACAGCAGCGCATAAGCGGCCCATCCCGCCCCGCCGATCAGGCCGCAGTAGGGATAATAGCGGCCCGGCACGCCGAAAAGACCGCCAAAGGCCACGGTCCCTGCGGCCGCCGCCAAAATCTGGATCAGGATCGTCACAGTACGGCACCTCCCGTCATATGGTGATAAAGGGCGATCACAAAGCCCACTCCCGCCGCAATGGACAAAAAGACCAGTATGGCGTCAATCATGCGGACCGTCCCGGAAATATAGTCCCCGTCCGCAATATCCCGGATCCCGTTGGTAAAAGCCAGTCCCGGCACCAGCGGCATAATCGCCCCGCTGATCATGTGGGACATATCCATATCCGGCGAAAGCTGTGAAAAAAGCAGGCTTAATACCGTAATCACAGCGCCTCCGCCGATATTTTCCACGATTTTGGAAAACCGTCCCTTGCAGGCCAGCAAATAAAGATACAGAAAAATCCCGATGAAAAAGGCGGCCAGACAGTCTTCCCAACCCCCTCCGAACAGGGCGCAGAAACATCCGCTGCCTGCGCCGGAAAACAGCACCTGCAGCCAGGCAGGCTTTCCGGGCATCCGCCGGATCCTGGCCAGCTCCTCTTTTACCTGCAAAAGGGAATGACGGCCCGCTTCGATTTCCCTGGAAAGCTGATTGACCGCGGCCACTTTATCCAGCTGCGCCCCCTTTACGGGGATGTGCTTTACCCTGGCAAACCGCTTTTCCTTTTCGTTTCCCGCAGTCAGAAATATCCCGTTGCTGAGCACAAAGGCGTCTTCCGACTCCACCCCGAAAGAATGACAGATCCTGTCAATGGTTTCTTCCACCCTAAAGATCTCCGCCCCGTTTTCCAGCAGGATATGTCCCGCTTCCATGGCAACGTCCAAAACTTCCCTCTGGTCTGCATCCGCCTGCCTGCTTCTTTCTTCCTCCCCCACAGCCCTGCTCCTTACGCTTCTTTTGTCTGAAGGATCTTCTCTATGCTGACCAATTTCACACACAGGATAAACAGTTCCGTAGCCTGGAGCAGTTCCTCAATGGGCGGGAAGGAAGGCGCGATCCGGATATTGGAATCGTGAGGGTCTTTCCCATAGGGATAAGTGGCTCCCGCGCCGGTCATCACCACGCCCGCTTCTTTTGCCTTTGCCACGATCTTTTTCGCGCAGCCTTCCAGGGAATCAAAGGAAATGAAATATCCGCCGTGGGGCTTTGTCCAGGTGCCGATCTCAAGGCCGCCCAGTTCGCTCTCCAGCATAGAGAGTACGGCCTCGAATTTGGGCCGCATGATCTTTGCATGCTTCTCCATCTGTTTTTCAATTCCCTTGATATTCTTAAAATAGCGCACATGGCGGAGCTGGTTGAGCTTGTCATGGCCGATGGTCTGGATCTGCAAATGCTTCCTTAAATCCGCCAGATTTCCTTCGGAAGCGGAAAGGGCCGCCACGCCGGAACCGGGGAAGGTAATTTTGCTGGTGGAGCTGAACTTATAGACCATATCGGGATTCCCGGCTTTTTCACACTCGGACAAAAGTTCCAGGATCACATCTTTAGGTTCGTCGTAGAGGTGATGCACGTTGTAGGCGTTGTCCCAGAAAATACGGAAATCCTTTGCCGCAGGCTTAAGGTGCGCAAAACGCAGCACGGTTTCATCGGAATAGGTATAGCCCTGGGGGTTGGAATATTTGGGCACGCACCAGATTCCCTTGATGGAATCGTCTTCGCTCACCAGTTTTTCCACCAGGTCCATATCCGGCCCTTCCGGCGTCATGGGCACGTTGATCATCTCGATGCCGAAATATTCGGTAATCGCAAAATGTCTGTCGTAGCCGGGCACCGGGCAGAGGAATTTCACTTTGTCCAGCTTGCACCAGGGCGTCATGCCCATCACGCCGTGGGTATAAGCGTGGCTTACCACGTCGAACATGACGTTTAAGCTGGAATTACCGTAAATGATAATGTGTTCCGCGGGCACTTCGATCAGTTCGCCCAGCAGACGCTTCGCTTCCGGGATCCCGTCGATTACCCCGTAGTTGCGGCAGTCGATGCCGGCCTCACACTTCAAATCCGTAAAGCTGTCCAGAACGTCCATCATCCCCATGGAAAGATCCAGCTGCTCTGCGCTGGGCTTGCCCCTGGACATATCAAGCTTAAGCCCTTTGCCCTGAAACTCCTGATACTTCGCTTCCAGTTCTTCCTTTAACTGCAGCAGTTCCTCCCTGCTTCTGTCACGATAAGCCGTCATAATGATCTCCTCTCCTGATTTTCCTGTCGCGGCAAAGGCCTGTGTTTCACGCCATGCCATATGCTTTGTCACGTTGTCGCATAAAAGCGTCCGGATACACAGAAAGCGACAGATGAACCATCAGTCGCTTTCCCCAATACGTGAGAGCCAAGAAAGGGACTCGAACCCTCGACCTACTGATTACGAATCAGTTGCGCTACCGACTGCGCTATCTTGGCTTGACCTCAACAATGGATATTATAGCGGCTAAGTCCCCGTTTGGCAAGCAATTTTTTCAAAAAGTTGAAAAATTTAAACCTGCCCCGGGGTACCGCCGCCGTCTATGTGCACATCCAGCTGGTTGTACGGAATCTCGATTCCCGCCCCGTCGAAGGCGTACTTGATGTTCTCAAGCATCTCCCACCGGGTCTTCCAGTAATCTTCTTTCTTCGTCCAGAATCGGATCCCAAGGACCACGCTGCTGTCGCCCAGGCTGTCCACGTAGACAGCAATTTCCTTCTCCTGCACCACCAGCGGATGGTCTTTGATCAGCCTTTCCACCGTCCTTTTGGCCAGGCGGATGTCCGCCCGGTAGGAAATTCCCACCAGCAGGTCCACCCGGCGCTCCGGCTCGTCCGTCACGTTGGTAAGGCTGCTGTTTGCCAAAGTCCCGTTGGGAATCAGGATCACTTTGTTGTCCACGGTAGCCAGCTTGGTATAAAAAATGGAAATCTGCTGCACCACTCCCTCGTTTTTGTTGGTATCTTCGATAATATAGTCCCCTACCTTAAAAGGTTTCAGGGTCAGGATCAAAATACCCCCGATGCAGTTGGTCAGACTTCCCTGGACGGCCAGGCCCACCGTCACGCCCACGGAACCTACTACGGTTGCAAAGCTTGCCGCATCCATTCCAAACAGCTGCAGGATCGTAAAAATCAGGACGAGATAAAGCAGCGCCTTCATGGCGGAATCCAGAAACTGCACGGCCTCCGTGGAGGCGCTGGATCGTTCCAGCGCCTTACGGACCAGCCTCCGGACAAAGGCGATGAGCCTGGTGCCGATCAGGAATACCACGATGGCCAAAGCCGCCCGGATTCCCAGAGAAAACAGACGGTCCGGGAGCTGGTTTAAATAACGTTCCATCAGTCCCAGCTGTTTTTCCACGTCCTGTACCGTTATTGTCTCTGCATTGCCTGCGGCTGTCAGGCCATACGCTGCGTCCCTCATTCTTTCTTCTTGCCTTTCTTTGTCCCGCCGGTTTTCCCGGATCCGGTCTTTTGCGTATCCTTCGGGTCAGTCTGCTTTTTTACGGTCACCTTCACCGGCCGTTCCTTCTCTTTGCCGGACAGGATGGCTTCGTCCGCTTTTTCCACCTGCTCTTTGAGTTCTTCTTTCAGCGTCTTCTTTGCCGCAGGCTGTTTTTTCCCTTTTTTCCTCGCTGCGGCGGCCTGGGCCCTTTTGCGCTTCTGCTCTTCTTTTTCGCGCTCCATGGCAAGCAGTTCTTCCTCCGTATAGGGAGCATAGGAGAAAATGCTGAAGGAAAGCGGCGCCTGACGGATCCGGATGGAATATTCCCGGCCGTCCCATTCCTTCTTTGCCGCCTCCTTGACCGAAGCGTTTACGCGGCCGGCCCCGCCGAACTGTTTGTCGTCGGAATTCAGGATTTCCGTATATTTCCCGGGATAGGGCACCCCTACCGTAAAGTTTTTCCGGTCCACATTGGCAAAATTCACGCAGACAAGCAGCGTATCTTCTTTCCGGTCCGTTTTCCTAAGCCAGGAAAGGTTGCAGTCGTTGGAATCGATGCAGTTGATCCACTCAAAGCCTTCCCAGCTGGTATCCTTTTCATGCAGCGCAGGGCAGCTGCGGTAAAGCTGATTGAGCTTTTTCACAAAGTCCGCCACGCCCCTGTGCTTGGGCACATCCAGCAGTTCCCATTCCACGCTGCGGTTTTCGTTCCACTCGTCGTATTCGGCCAGGTCCTGCCCCATAAACAGCAGTTTTTTCCCGGGATGGGCCATCATATAGCCGTAGCTTGCGCGCAGGTTCGCAAACTTGTCCGCGTCCTCCCCGGGCATCTTTCCCAGCATGGATGCCTTGCCGTGCACCACTTCGTCATGGGACAAAACCAGCATGAAATGTTCGCTGTAGGCATAGACCATGGAAAAGGTCAGCTCATTGTGATGATAGGACCTAAAATAGGGATCGTTGCGGATATAACCGAGGAAATCGTTCATCCAGCCCATGTTCCATTTCATGGAAAATCCCAGGCCGTCGTCATTTAAGTCCCCTGTAACTTTCGGCCAGGCGGTGGATTCCTCCGCGATGGACAAAGCCCCTCTGCCCCGTTTCCGGATCATGCTGTTGACATGTTTTAAAAACTCCACGGCCTCCAGGTTTTCATTGCCGCCGTAAATATTGGCCACCCATTCCCCGTCATTTTTGCCGTAATCCAGATACAGCATGGAAGCCACCGCGTCCATCCGGATCCCGTCCGCGTGATAGTGTTCAATCCAGTAAAGGGCGTT
Organism: uncultured Lachnospiraceae bacterium; assembly: GCA_944380095.1. Taxonomy (GTDB): domain Bacteria; phylum Bacillota; class Clostridia; order Lachnospirales; family Lachnospiraceae; genus Gallintestinimicrobium. The sequence continues at coordinate 7,960 of CALWGP010000050.1, forward strand.
GGCAATCAGGTAATTGCGCACCTCCGGCCGGCCGTAATTGTAGATGAGCGTGCCCCAGTGGGGATGGAAGCCCTGTCTGGGATCCTTATGCTCATACAGGCATGTCCCGTCAAAAGCGGACAGCCCCCAGGTGTCCCGCGGGAAGTGGGCAGGAACCCAGTCCAAAATCACGCCGATCCCCGCCTTGTGCAGTTCGTTCACAAAATACATGAAATCCTTCGCCGTGCCATAGCGGGCGGTGGGCGCATAGTAACCGATCACCTGGTATCCCCAGGAACCGTCGAAGGGATGCTCCATCACCGGCATCAGTTCCACATGGGTATAGCCCATTTCCTTTACATAGGAAATCACCTTCGGCGCCAGCTCCCGGTAATTGTAGTACGGCCTTCCGTCGTCCGGTTTTGCAAAAGACCCCAGATACATCTCATAGACGCTGACCGGCTCCCTGTGGAAGTCCTTTTTCTCACGGGCCTTTATCCAGCCTTCGTCCTCCCAGGCAAACCCGTCGATGTCCCGGATCACGGAGGCGGTGTCCGGACGCAGCTGCTGGCCGAAGGCATAGGGATCCGCTTTCAGATAGGTAAGCCCTCCCTTTGCCTTAAGCTCAAACTTATAGTTTTCCCCTTCCTGTACGCCGGGAATAAAGATTTCAAAAATGCCCGAATCCCACAGGCGGCGCATCTGGTGGACACGGCCGTCCCAGTTGTTGAAATCGCCGACCACGCTGACCCGCACCGCATTGGGCGCCCAGACCGCAAAATGCACGCCCTGCGTTTTGTCCAAAGTCATCAGGTGGGCCCCCAGGATCCGGTAGGCTTCATAGTGGATCCCCGCATTGAACTTCGCGGTGTCTTCCTTTGTAATCACCGGCCCGAACCGGTAGGGATCCTGCTTCTCCTGCGTCTGTCCGTCCGCATAGGTGACCCGGTATGTATAATCCCCGATTTTCTTTTCCGGGATCAGGACGGCGAAATAGCCGTTCTCATCTTCCATTTCCATCTCGTAATCTTTGCCCTTTTCCCGATGCAGCACCACGGAAACCGCCCCCGGATGGAAAGCCTGCACCACCGTGGCATTCCCTGCCTCATGGGGCCCAAGCAGGCGGTGCGGATCGTCCTCTTCCGAATAGATGATGGCCTCGATCTCCGGCCAGTTCATCATCTTATACAGCTTTTCATTCATAACATACCCTCCTGTGATTGTTCTTTCAGGCTGTAAATCAGCAGCCCGCTGCGCAGCTTGGGTTCAAACCACGTAGACTTTGGCGGCATCAGCCTCCCTGCATCCGCCACCGCAAACAGTTCCTTAAGGGAGGTAGGATACAGCAAAAATGCTGCGCCCCCGTCCCGGTTTACCTTTGCTTCCAGCTCCGCCGGGCCGCGCAGCCCTCCCACAAAGGAAATCCTTTCGTCCCTCCTGGGATCCCGGATCCCGAACACAGGCTCCAGCACATATTTCTGCAAAAGCGCGGTGTCCAGCCCGTCCACCGGGTCCGGGCTTTTGTATTCCTCCCGGACGGTAAGCAGATACCAGCCGTCCTTTACATACATGCCGAATTCTCCCTTGCATCTGGGCCGGGCCACTTCCTCCCCGGTAAAATCGATTTCAAAGCAGGCTGCAATCCGCGCAAGCAGCTGCCGGTCCGTCATCCCGTTTAAGTCCCTCACCACGCGGTTGTAATCCAGGATCTTTAATTCATCGTCTCCAAACAAGACGGCAAGGATAAAGTTCCACGGTTCCCGGCCCGTATAGTCCGGATGCCGTCTGCGCATGGACAGGGCGAAGGATACGGCGGCGGCGCACCGGTGATGACCGTCCGCGATGTAAAGATTTTCCACTTTTTCAAAGGCGGCCAGAAAAGCGCCTGTTTTCTCCGGATCCTGTACGCGCCAGATCCGGTGGCGCACCCCGTCCTTTGCGGTGAAATCATACAGCGGGCGCCTGCGCTTTTCTTCCTCCTGCAGGGCGCGGATCTCCCGTTTCGCCCGGTAGGCCAGAAAAATGGGGCCCGTCTGCGCCATGCACCCCTTCACATGGGCAATCCGGTCCTCTTCTTTTTCCGTCCTCGTATTTTCATGGCGGCGTATGGTCCCCGACAGGTAGTCGTCCACCGGCGCCACCCCCGCGATACCGGTCTGACTGTGCCCTTTTGAGGACAGTTCATAAATATAGTAGCAGGGACTGTCTTCCTCTTCAAAATACCCTGCCTCCAGCCGCTGCCACAGCAGCCGTCCCGCTACTTCATACCGGTCTTCCCCGGCTTTGGCAATGGTCTCCGGACGGTCGATGGCCAGAAAGGTCAGCGGATTTTCTTCCACTTCCTGCAGCGCCTCTTTTTCATCGAACACATCGTAAGGAAGCGCCGCGATCTGTCCTGCATACCTGCAGGCCGGCCGGAGGGCTGCAAACGGTCTTAATTCTGCCATAATCCCTCCCCCTTTGCATTTTGATATCACAAAAAGATTATAGCACATCCCGGGGCCGATTTCACTACATAGCGCCGGGTTCTTTTCAAAATCCGGGTTCCGTGATAGAATGACCCGGGAAACAGTCAAAGAAAGGATGGGGTTTTGAAAATGGCACTGACAGAAAAAGACCGGCTCTTTTTGGAACAGGTGACCCGGTATGCGCAGGAGGCAATGCCCGGCCAGGATCCGCGAAACATCCGGGTTTGCGTCCAATTGGATCAAATGATGCCTGTGTTTCAGGAAATCGCCGCCAAAGAAGGAGTCTCCATAGAAGATATTTTCATCCGCTATATGGACCTGGCCAGCGAAGCCATGGCGGCCGACGAGGAAAAGCTGAAAAAGCTGCTGGAAGGATAAGGGAACAAAACGATAGGGCTGTGAAAAGTGATTTCTCATTTTTCACAGCCCCTGTAAAAATTATTTTACCACCCTGACTCTGAAAACCCCGTCGATGGTCCTAAGCTGATTGAGGATGCTTTCGTTGGGCGCGTTTTCTAAGTCCATCATCGTATAGGCCACGTCCCCTTTGGACTTGTTGGTCATGTTTACGATGTTTAAATTGTTCCAGCCCATGACCGAAGTAAACTTGGCGATCATGTTGGCGATGTTTTTGTGGAAGATCCCTACCCGGCTGGCGCTGCTGCAGATGCCCATGTCGCAGTCCGGGAAGTTGACGCTGTGGGAAATATTCCCGTTTTCCAGATATTCTTTCAGCTCCTTGACCGCCATCACCGCGCAGTTTTCCTCGGATTCTTCCGTGGAAGCGCCCAGATGGGGGATCACGATGCAGCCCGCTTTGCCGGCCGTCACGGGGTTGGGGAAATCGGACACATACCTTCTGATCTTGCCGGACTGGATACCGTCCAGTACAGCCTGTTCATCCACCAAAAGATCCCTGGCAAAATTTAAAAGGATCACCCCGTCTTTCATCCGGGAAATGGCTTCCGCCCCCACCATCCCTTTCGTAGCGTCCATCAGGGGGACGTGGATGGTGATAAAATCGCAGTGCTCATAGATTTCGTCCGCATTGAGCACGTGCTTCACATCCCGGCTTAAGTTCCAGGCCGCGTCCACGGACACATAGGGGTCATAGCCCCACACTTCCATTCCCAGATGCTTCGCCACGTTGGCCACCTTCACGCCGATGGCTCCCAGGCCGATAATTCCCAGCCGTTTCCCCATCACTTCCGTACCGCCGAACTTCTTTTTCTCCTTTTCCGCGGTCTTGGAAATTTCCGGGTCCCCGGCGTTTTCCTGCACCCAGTTGATCCCTTCCACCACGTCGCGGCTGGCCAGCAGCATTCCCGCGATCACCAGCTCCTTGACGCCGTTGGCGTTGGCGCCGGGCGTATTGAACACCACAATGCCCTTCTGGGCGCATTTCTCCAGGGGGATATTATTGACCCCCGCGCCGGCCCTGGCAATGGCCAGCAGATTTTCCGGCAGTTCCAGCGCGTGCACGGAAGCGCTTCTGACCAGTATGCCGTCCGCCCGGTCAAGCTCCTCTGTTTTTTCATATTCCCTGGTAAAATGATCCAATCCCGTCTGGGCGATTGGATTTAAGCACAGATAGCGAAACATCGTCTTTTCCACCTCACAGATTGTTTTTTTCGAAAGTTTCCATAAATTCCACCAGCGCCTTTACGCCTTCCATGGGCATGGCGTTGTAAATGCTTGCCCGCATGCCGCCCACGCTCCTGTGGCCCTTTAAGTTCTCCAGCCCGGCCTTCTTTGCCTCGGCCACAAATTTTGCATCCAGCTGCGCGTCCCCGGTCACAAAGGGAACGTTCATCAAAGACCGGTCTTCTTTGCGCACCGTACCGGAAAACAGCCTGCTGTTGTCCAGAAAATCATACAGAAGCTTCGCCTTCTTTTCGTTATACTCCTTCATGGCTTCCAGGCCGCCCTGCTTTTGCACCCATTTGAAAACCTTGCCGCAGATATAGATTCCGTAGGCGGGAGGCGTGTTGTAGAGGGACTTTGCATCGGCATGGGTTTTGTAACGCAACATGGTGGGCGTCCCTTTCCATACGTCTTCGGAAATCAGGTCTTCCCGGATAATGACGATCACCACGCCGGCAGGTCCGATATTTTTCTGCGCCCCTGCGAAAAGCAGGCCGTAGCGGCTTACATCCACAGGTTCCGATAAAATACAGGAGGAAACGTCCGAAACCAGGGGCTTTCCCTTCGTATTGGGCAGGGTTTTGTATTTTGTCCCGTAGATGGTATTGTTTTCACAGATATAGACGTAATCCGCGTCCTCGTCGATGGGCAGGTCGGAACAGTCCGGAATATAGGAAAAGGTACGGTCTTCGGAGGAAGCCACCGCTTTGGCGTTCCCGTACAGCGCCGCTTCCTTCCACGCCTTTTTCGCCCACTGGCCGGTAACGATATAATCCGCCACCCCGTTCTTCATCAGGTTCATGGGCACCATGGCGAACTGCTGGCTGGCGCCGCCCTGCAAAAAGAGCACCCGGTAATGATCCGGAATCCCCATCAGGGCGCGCAGGTTTGCTTCCGCTTCTTCTATGATTGTTTCAAAGGTTTTGGAACGGTGGCTCATCTCCATAACGGACATGCCGCTGCCCCTGTAATCCAGCATTTCTTCCGCAGCTTCTTTTAACACCTCTTCCGGAAGCACAGCCGGCCCCGCCGAAAAATTATATACTCTGGACATCTTTTCTCCTCCCTGTTCACCATTTTATAAAATGCAGGTACTGCCTTTCGGACTATTGTACCTGCATTTTTCACTTTAGTCAACTACTTCGTTAAAACGCACAAGATCAGGCGTCAGCCCCTTCCAGGTCGTCCCCGTCAAATACTTCGTCCAGCGCCGCGCCCGCAGGCACCATGGGAAATACCTTATCGTCTTTGGGGATCACGCATTCGATGAGTGCCGGGCGGCCTGAGGCAATGGCTTTTTCAATGGCCGGGCCCACCTCTTCTTTTTTGGTGACCCGGATGGCAAGACAGCCCAGCCCTTCCGCCACTTTGCAGAAATCCACGCTGTCTTCCAGCACGGTCTGGGAATAGCGTTTTCCGTAAAACAGGGTCTGCCACTGGCGCACCATGCCCAGTACATGGTTATTGATCACAATTTCAATCACCGGGATCCCGTAACGGCTGGCCGTGGCCAGTTCGTTCATATTCATCCGAAAGCACCCGTCTCCCGCAATATTGACGCAGATCTTTTCCGGACGGCCCATTTTGGCTCCGATGCAGGCGCCAAGGCCATAGCCCATGGTCCCCAGTCCGCCGGAGGATAAGAAGGTACGCGGTTTCGTATAATGATAATACTGTGCCGCCCACATCTGATGCTGGCCCACATCCGTGGTGATAATGGCGTCCCCTTTGGTAATCCGGTCCAGTTCTTCCATGATGTAGGGACAGCTCAGCCCGGACCGGTCATATTTGAGCGGGTATTTCTCCTTCAGCTGCTTTACATAGTCTGTCCAGTCCGGATGGCCCTGCTGGGGAAGCCTTTCGTTTAATTCCTGCAAAACCGCTTTCAGGTCGCCGATTACCGCCACATCCGCATGGATATTTTTATTGATCTCCGCCGCGTCAATATCGATATGCAGCACCTTTGCCCCGGCGGCAAACTTCGCCGCATTCCCCACTACCCGGTCGGAAAACCGGGCGCCCAGGGCAATGAGCAGGTCGCACCGGCTCACTCCCAGGTTAGACGCCTTCGTCCCGTGCATGCCGATCATCCCGGTATAGAGGGGATCGTACCCGTCGAAAGCCCCCTTGCCCATCAGGGTATCGCAAACCGGCGCATCCACCCTTTTGGCAAAGGCACGCACTTCTTCGGACGCCTCCGAAAGGATAGCCCCGCCCCCCACGTACAAAAAGGGCCTTTTTGCATGTTCAATCAGGTCCAGCGCGCTGTCGATATCCGCCTGCGTATACCGGCTGCGCCGTTTTGCCGGCATGGGCAGCGCCGGGGAAAATTCGCAGGTATTGGCGGTAACGTCCTTTGTCACGTCCACCAGCACCGGTCCGGGACGGCCGGACTTTGCAATCCGGAAGGCCTTGCGGATGGTGGAAGCCAAAATATTGACATCCTTTACGATAAAACCGTGTTTGGTAATCGGCATGGTTACGCCGGCGATATCCACTTCCTGGAAAGTATCCTTCCCCAGCAGCGGCAGGTTGACGTTGGCCGTGATGGCCACAATGGGAACGCTGTCCATGTAGGCCGTGGCAATGCCCGTCACCAGGTTGGTGGCGCCGGGTCCGCTGGTGGCCATACAGACGCCCACTTTCCCCGTGGCCCTGGCATAGCCGTCCGCCGCATGGGCGGCGCCCTGCTCATGGGAGGTCAGCACATGGAAAATTTCATCCCTGTGCTGGTAAAGCGCGTCATATACGTTTAAAATCGTGCCGCCCGGATAGCCGAATACGGTATCCACGCCCTGTTCTTTCAGACATTCGATGATAATTTGAGCACCTGTCAATACCATATGAATCTACCCCCAAATCGTGAAATTTATTTTTTGATTTCCAGAATGGCCCCCCTGTTGCCGCTGGTGACCATTTCCCGGTACCGGGCCAGATAGCCCGTGGTAACTTTGGGCTCCCTGGGCTGCCAGTTTGCCTTCCTGGCCGCCATTTCCTCATCGGAAATTTTGACTTCCAGCTTATGGGCCGGGATATCAATGCTGATGATATCTCCCTCTTTTACCAGGGCGATGGGGCCTCCCACGGCGGCTTCCGGGGAAACATGGCCGATGGATGCGCCCCTGGATGCGCCGGAAAAACGACCGTCCGTGATCAGGGCCACGCTGGAACCCAGTCCCATCCCTGCGATGGCGGAAGTGGGATTGAGCATTTCACGCATGCCGGGGCCTCCTTTCGGGCCTTCATAGCGGATGACCACAACGTCGCCCTTTACGATCTTTCCGCCCTTGATCGCCTCAATGGCGTCCTCTTCGCAGTCAAACACCCTGGCAGGGCCCTCGTGCACCATCATCTCGGGCACTACCGCGCTTCTTTTCACAACCGCGGTATCCGGCGCCAGATTGCCTTTGAGCACCGCGATGCCGCCGGTCTGGGAATAGGGATTTTCGATGGGCCGAATCACTTCCGGATTTTTATTGATGCAGCCGGCGATGTTCTCCCCTACCGTCTTTCCCGTAACCGTAATCAGGTCCGTATGCAGAAGTCCTTTTTTGTTCAGCTCGTTCATTACCGCATATACGCCGCCCGCTTCGTTCAAATCCTCGATATAAGTGGGGCCGGCCGGCGCCAGGTGGCATAAGTTGGGCGTCTTTTCGGACAGTTCGTTGGCGATTTCCATGTTCAGTTCCACCCCTGCCTCATGGGCGATGGCGGGCAGATGGAGCATGGAGTTGGTGGAACAGCCCAAAGCCATATCCACGGTCAGGGCGTTCATAAACGCGTCTTTTGTCATAATATCCCGGGGACGGATGTCCTTTTTCACCAGTTCCATTACCTGCATGCCGGCATGTTTTGCCAGGCGGATCCTTTCCGAATACACCGCCGGGATCGTCCCGTTGCCCTTTAATCCCATGCCCAGCGCTTCCGTCAGACAGTTCATGGAATTGGCCGTATACATGCCGGAACAGGAACCGCAGGTAGGGCAGACTTTTTCTTCGTATTCCGCCAGTTCGTCCAAAGACATGGTGCCCGCCGCCACGGAGCCCACCGCCTCAAACATGGAGGAAAGGCTTCTCTTTTGTCCGTGTACCCGCCCGGCCAGCATGGGGCCGCCGGAGACAAAGACCGTGGGGATATTGATGCGGGCCGCGGCCATCAGAAGGCCGGGCACGTTTTTGTCGCAGTTTGGAATGCACACAAGCCCGTCGAACTGATGGGCCAGGGCCATACATTCCGTGCTGTCGCAGATTAAGTCCCTGGTCACCAGGGAGTATTTCATCCCCACATGGCCCATGGCAATGCCGTCGCAGACAGCGATGGCCGGAAAGACAATGGGCGTCCCGCCTGCCATGGCCACTCCCAGCTTCACTGCCTCCGTAATCTTGTCCAGGTTCATATGTCCGGGCACGATTTCATTGTAGGAACTGACAATGCCGATCAGGGGCCTGCTGCGCTCTTCCTCCGTCATGCCCAGTGCGTTCATCAGACTTCTGTGGGGCGCCTGCTGTACGCCCTTTGTCACGTTATCGCTTCTCATAT
>CALWGP010000051.1 GCA_944380095.1 uncultured Lachnospiraceae bacterium
AGAAAAAAAAGCTCAGGAAAAATATTTTCATAACGTTTTGTGCCTGAGTGAAGCGAAAGGAATGGATATAACCATGAAAAAAGAAAAGATACAGAAGCTTGTACTGACCGGCGTTTTTGCCGCCCTCTCCTATGTGATTTTTACCTTCCTGCAGTTTAAGATCCCGCTTCCCGGCGGGGACGCTACCTCCATCCATCTGGGCAACGCCGTCTGCGTGCTGGCGGCCCTCATCCTGGGCGGCTTTTACGGCGGCCTGGCCGGCGCCATCGGGATGACCATCGGGGACCTTCTGGATCCCATCTACGTGGTCTATGCTCCAAAGACTTTCCTGCTTAAGCTGTGCATCGGCCTCATTGCCGGGCTGATCGCGCACCGGATGGGGCATATCACCCACAAAACCGACCGGAAGGCAATCGGCAAATGGGTTTTGGGGGCGGCCCTGGGAGGGCTTTTGTTCAATACGGTGGCCGATCCCCTGGTAGGCTATGTCTATAAACTGCTCATCCTTGGAAAGCCCGCGGCGCAGATTGCCCTTACCTGGAACGTACTTTCCACCGGCATCAATACGGTGATCTCCACTGCGGTATCCGTGATTGTCTATATGGCCCTGCTGCCTTCGCTCAAAAAAGCAGGTCTGTTCTTTACTATCGGGGAAGAAAAGAGTAGAATGGAATAAAACGCGGTTTGCGCAAGACCATTTGAAAGGAGACATCCCCCATGAATTACCGGATTCCGCCCAAGGTTGCCATGATCAACAGTTTCGCAGGGTACGGCCGCTGTTCCACTACGGAAGTAGTCCCGATTTTAAGCGCCATGAAGGTGCAGGTCTGCCCTGTCCCCACAGCTGTTTATTCCAACCATACCGGATTCCCTTCCTATTTCTGTTACGATTTTACCGGGCAGCTCCCCGGCTATCTGGACCAATGGGAACGGCTGGGCCTTGTGTTTGACGGGATTTATGTGGGCCTTCTGGGACAGAAGGAACAGATTCCCGCTGTGGCGGATTTTATCCGGCGCCAGAGACAAAAGGGCTGTTCCCTGGTCCTTATCGACCCCATCATGGGAGACCATGGGAATACCTACCGTCCCGTCAGCCATGACTACGCGTGCGGGCTCAAAGAACTAGTCCGGCTGGCCGATATCATTACGCCCAATATCACGGAAGCCTGCCTTCTGACCGGCGCCCGCTATAAGGACAACGGCTGGCGGCAGGAGGAGCTGGCCGGCATCTGTGAGAAGCTGCACGGCTTTGGTCCTGACAAGGTGGCGATTACGGGCCTGCAGCGCCGCTCTCCCCAGGGCTATTACGACAGTTTCATCAACTTTGTCTCCCAGCGCCGTCCCGAAAGCGGCTCCCTGGAGACGACCAGTACCGTGACTCGCACCGCAGGGCCTTCCAGGCACGGCACGGGGGATATCTTTGCCGCCATTGTGGCAGGCTATGCCGTACGGGGCGGGGATTTTGTCGCCTCCGTGGAAAAAGCGGCTTCCTTTATCAGTATGTGCATTCATGCCTCGGACGAGCTGGGCATTCCCGAATCTGACGGCATCTGTTTCGAAAATTTTCTGGACACCCTGATCCCGCAGGAAGAGTGACGGCCCTGACCCGTTTCATTCTTCCTCTGCCATCCGGTACCCCACGCCGATTTCCGTATAGATATAACGGGGCTCGGCGGGATTGTTTTCCAGCTTGCGCCGGATGTTTGCCATGTTGACGCGGAGGATCCGGTTATTATCGTCCATATAGGGGCCCCAGACGTGGGAGATGATGGCGTCATAAGTCACCACCCTCCCCGCATTGGCCGCCAGGAAGGCCACAATCTTATATTCCACCTGGGTCAGGTGGACCTCTTCTGCGTTTACTTTCACGATCCTTTTCCCGAAATCCAGCTGCAATCCGCCGGTTATAAATACGTTTTCCGATTTCTGGGTCCCGGCCGCGGCCCCGTGGCGCAGGGCGGTGCGGATGCGCGCCATCAGCTCGGAAGTTCCCACCGGCTTGGTAATATAATCGTCGGCTCCCAGATCCAGCGCTTCCACCTTCTCTTTTTCCTGGTTTCTCGCGGAAAGCACAATCACGGGCATCCCGGACCATTCCCGTACTTTCCGGATCACCTCCATCCCGTCCAGATCCGGCAGCCCCAGATCCAGCAGGATCAGATCCGGGCACAGGGAAGCCGCCAGGGCGATCCCCTCCTTCCCCATCCGGGTACTTACCGCTTTATAGTTCTGCGCCCGCAGACTTGTTTCGATAAAGTCCGCAATGTTTTCTTCGTCTTCTATAATCAGTATGGTCGCTTTTGTCTTCATCTTTTTTCCTGTTCTCCCGGCAGCGTAAAATAAATTTCCGCCCCTTCTTCATGGTTGTGCGCACGGATTTCCCCGCCGTGGGCCGCAATAATGGTCTTGCAGATGGACAGCCCGATCCCCATTCCGCGATAGCTGTCCGCCTCCCCGCTTCCCGTAGTGGCCTCGCCGTCAAAGATGCTTTCCAGCCGGTCCGGGGCGATCCCCTCCCCGTAATCTTTCACATAAAATGTCACTGCCGTCCCGTTTACGGCGGCGTACAGTTCCATCGGCCTGCTGCTGCGGGCATGGTAAAAGGCGTTTTCCATCAGGTTGATCAGCACCTGTTCGATGAGCATGGCGTCCATGGGGATCATAATAAATTCGTCCGGCAGGCTGACTTTTACCTTTGCCTCCGGGATTCTCTCCCGAAGCCGCCGCACCGCTTCCACCATCACCTCTTCCACCGGTTCCAGGGATTTGCTTACACTGGCCGAGTCGTTCCTGATCCGTGTCACCGTAAGCAGGTTTTCCACCATGTTTAAAAGCCAGTTTGCATCTTCCCCGATACGCCGTACCATTTCCCGCTTTTTTTCTTCGGAAAGAAGGGATTCGTTTTCCAGATAGGAACTGCTTGCGCCGATAATGCCGGTCAGGGGCGTACGCAGGTCATGGGAAACGGCGCGCAGCAGGTTCGCGCGCATCTTCTCTTTTTCGGCTTCCATCAGCTTTTTTTCCTGGCTGGCCAGAATGCCCGACTGCTGTTTGGTATAGGAAGTAACGGCGCTCACCGCAATCGCGATCACCAGCATGCAAAAAAAAGTCACAGGATAGCCCTTCATGGAAAAGTCCCAGCTAAAATACGGATAGGTAAACAGGTAATTGACACAGCCCACGCTGACCATGGCCGCCACAATCCCCGGTACATACCCGCGGGTAAAACGGGGGATGAAAATCAGCGCCACGGTATAAAACATGACGATGTTCACCGTTCCTGCGGACAGCATATGGTACAGCCACGCCACAACCGTAACGCCCGTAAGGATTGCCGCGGTCACCAGCGTATTTTTCCAGGTGATCTCCCATTTTTCCCGCCACCAGCTCCTGCTGCAAAATTTCCCCATTGTTCCCTCCGTTATTCTGCGATGTTTGCTAAAAGCGGGGCTGATGCATCGCTGCCGCAGCCCCGCTTATTTTCAGTCGTTTACGATTACTTTTTCGATCCGCCCGATATAGAGAATGTGGAAATCCTTCTGCGGATACCACTTTTCCACCACCGAAGGGTCCAAAAACGAACTTTCTTCCATAGGTCCGGCAAACTGCTTGCGGCAGACGAGCGTAAGGCGGCTCTCTGCAAAAACCGGCGCGCCCTCCACAAGACGCTCCGTCAGGCCGCTCTTTGCCATTTTGTCCTCATCCCTGCCGGAAACCGTCCCCATATAGTTTAGCAGCTCCCGCTTTTCCCCGGGCAGGATGCTTAAGGAAAACGTCTGCGCCCGGTCCAAAAACTCCTTCGTATAGCGCTGGGGGCGGATCACAAGGAAGGCGGAAGGTTTGCCCCACATCACGCCCAGGCTTCCCCAGCTGGCCGTCATAGCGTTGGTCTTTTCCCCGTCGTTTGCCGCCACTAAAAGCCACTGGTTCCCGATCAGGTCAAATACGTTTTCGGAAAGTTCTTCCGGTCTAATCTCTCTTTCCATCTCAGCCTCCATTCCTCCGTCAGTCCACGATCCCGTCATCCTCCGGGATAATCACCGAAAGGATAAAATATAAAATCAGTCCCAGAAATCCCGCGCCTGCGATCAGGCTGACCACCACATATAACACGCGGATCACCGTAGGGTCAATCCCCGTATATGTGCCCAGGCCGCCGCATACGCCGCAGACCATCCGGTTGGAAGCGGAACGATATAATTTCTTCTGGCTCATCTTTTCCTCCCTATCCTGTCTTTTCCTTCTTTTTGGATGGTTTCAAACCACCGGTTTTATCTTAACGCGATTCCCATAAAATTTCAATACTGCCCATAGAGGAATCCAGTTTCATTTTCCTGTCCGAACCGTTTTCCACGATTTTTTCACGGTCCATACCCGAATAGTCCTGTCCCCCCACGGTAATGCTGCCCATACCTGTGCGGATCTCGTAGTCAAAATCCTCCGGCTTTGCCTGCAAGGACAACCGGACGCTCCCCATATCCGTATCCACCGTCACATCCCCGTCCACTCTGCCGGCCGCCTCAATGCTGCCCATATTCGCTTCCGCCTCCAGCCGGCGCGCCTGCAGGTTCCCGATCTCAATCACGCCCAGATCCGATTCTAGGGAAACTTCCCCGGCCTGCAGGGTATCCATGGAAATATAGCTTAACCCCGCCGAAAGCTCTGCCTCTTCCCACACCGTCCCGGCCGGCACCGTGAGCACAAGCCGCCTGTTGTTGGTTTTCACAAATTTCTTGTTTTTTCCCACATCCTGGAGGCAGAGTTCCCCGTCCTTTACATAACACTGGATCCGGTCCGCCAAATGTCCTTCCAGCGTAATGGCGCTATCTCCGCCTTCCACGATTTCCAGCGCATGGACGCCCAGCTCCACTTTCAGGTCTTTGGGAAACGCCCCCGTCCATTCCACGCTGTGGAAAAAATCCCCGTCCAAAACTTCTTCCCCTTCCTGCTCTTCTTCCCCGCTCCACCTGGAAATCCCGTTCCAGGTAAACAACTTATCCATGCGAAACTGTTCGCTTCCGCCTGCCGCGGCCCCGATCCCCAGAAGGAGTACGCCTGCCGCAATGCAGCCTGCAGCCGCCCAAAGCGCCGTTTTCGTCCCTTTTTTCATCCCTTTTTCCCTCCTTTTTTATGAAACAGGCCGCTTACCCAGTCCGCCGTTTTGCAAAAAGCAGCCGGAAAGATCTTTGATATCACAAAGACCAAAAGCATGGTCAGCAAAATACCGGCCCCTACCGCAATCAGGCTCATCCCGATTCCCATCACCGCGCTGGCGGGAGCCAAAAACAGTTCCGTCAGGGAGCCGAAGAAAGCAATCACCCCTGACACAATACAGACTACGCCGACCAGCAAAAACACCAGGACCAGGGAAATGAAAACCGCGCCCAGCACTGCCAGGACCACAATCAGCGTAATCGCCAGCGGTATAAGCACCGGGGAAGCCACCAGGCAGCAGATAACGATCAGGGCCACCGCCGAAGCGCTCATTCCCTTCTTCCTTCCCTCTGCGCGGTATCGGTCCCCGGCATCCTTCTTTTCCTGCTTTTGTCCGTCCTGCTTAAAACCCTTTTCCGAAAACTCCCCTTTCTCCCGCGCCTCTTCCCGCAGGCCCTCCCGGATGGAACCGGCCACTTCTTCCGGCGTTCCCAGCGATTCCAGGACCTCTTCCTCGTTTTCCACACCGGCGTCGTTGAAATAATCATTATAATACTGGACTGCTTCCCTGCGCTCATTTTCCGGAAGATCGGAGAGCAAAAGCTCCAGTCTCCTCATGAAATCAATTCTGTTCATATCCCGTATCCTCCCTCGAACATCGCCGTAATCTTTTCCGAATAACTCTCCCATTCCGCACGGTACATGCGAAGCTGGGCACTGCCTCTTGCCGTTATCTTATAATATCTCCTGTTGCGGCCGCCGCACTCCATGTCATAAACCTCCAGGCAATCGTCCTTTTGCAGCCTGCGCAGCACCGGATACAGCGTGGACTCCGACAGGTCGATGGCCTGGCGCACTTCCTGGGTAATCTTATATCCGTAAGTGCCCTCCGGTTCACGGGAGACTACGGCCAGCACGATGGCGTCCAGCAGCGCCGACCCTGTATTGAATACCATATATGCCCGCTCCCTTCTTTTTTCCGAAACAATAGCATCCTGCATAATATTATACAATGTATAATATTGTTTACAACTATAATATATGACATATAATATTATCTGTCAACGATTATTTTTAACAAAAAAAAGACCACAGGCTGTCAAAAAAGCCTGTGGCCCAAAACCGGGATCTGTCAATCAAGACCGGTTTCATCCGAAAGATAAAATTCTTTGATTCCCGGGGATCCGCTGTCTTCCATTTCAAGCACCACGCAGTTAAAATCGTCTCCCACCACCATCCGGTTATTCTGGATCTTCTGACTTTCAATATCGCAGTTTTTCACCGCTTCCAGCAGTCCGTCGGTGTAAAGCTCCTCCAGTCCCAGCTCCTCTAAGTCCGCTTCCGTCTCCAGCACGACCTCTTTATCGTCAAAATGTACGGTCACCGGGAATGCGCACAGGTTTGCCAGATATTCCGTAGTCAGGCCGGTGGTAATTTCCATCTGCACCGTAGAGCCTATGGACCAGAAAAGGGCGGTCTCAAGATCCGGCTCTTCTCCTTCGCTGCTTTCCATAACTTCTTCGGACTCCGCCGTTTCCTCCGCTGCTACAGTGTCCTTTTGACCCGTCCCGGTTTGGGGGTTTGTCAGTCCTGTCAGTTTGGATGGAAATGCGCAGGCGGTCAGCTGGGCCGCCGCCAAAAGGCCGGCTGTCAGTATTGTCAGTTTTTTCATCGTCTGTTCCTCCTTGTCGTTTCGTCCTGCCCGGGAACGATTCCCGGTTCTTATATTCTGACAAAACAGCCTGAATTTTCCCCTTACGTTTCCTCAAGATTTCTTAAGATTCCTCCCAGAGGCCAAATTCCATGACAAATTCGGTGCCCCGCCCGATGGAAGGCTTTTCTTCCAGCCGGACAGTGCCCCCGTGAAGCCGGACAATTTCCCGTACAATAGACAGCCCCAGGCCCGATCCGTGCTCCCTGCCCCGGGAAGCGTCCCCCGTAACAAAAGGGGAAAAAATCGTTTCCTTCAAGTTTTCCGGAATGCCCCGTCCGTCGTCCGCAATCCAAAGCCGCGCAGCGGTTTGGCTCTTTCGTACCTTTACAAAAAGAGTGGTTCCCTTCGGATTATATTTGAGCGCATTGTTGACCAGATTGTCCAGCGCCCGCACAAACAGCTTTTCATCCAGTCCGCACCAGACCGGTTCTTCCAAAAGATCCGCCTTCAGGAAATATCCCTTCAGCTCCAGCTCCTGATATCTTCCCGCAAAATAGTCCCGGACAATCCCGCACAGGTCCTTTTTCTCCTTGTCCGCCTGCATCTGCGGGTGCTCCAGCCTGCTGTATTCGTGGAAGGACTGCAGCAGTTCCCCCAGTCGTTCCGATCTTTGGGCGATGACCTCCAGGTAGCGGCGGCGTTCCTGCTTTGGCACCATTTCGTCCTGCAGCGCGCGGGCGTAACCGGAGATCACCGTAACAGGGGTCTTTAAGTCGTGGGAAAGGTCCGCAAACAGCCGTCTTTTCTCCCGGTCCATCCTGTAGCGCTCTTCTTCGCTCTCCTGCAGTCTTTTTTCCAGTTTCAGGAAATTTCGGGCAATCTTGGCAAATTCTTCCGGCCCCTGATAGGTTTCCAAAAGCTTCTCCCCCGTCTGTTCCGGGAAAGAAAGAATGGCTTCGTTTAAAGGATCCAGCAGTTTTTTCGTCCGTCTGGCCAGCCAGCGGATGCACAAAAGGGCGCAGCATAAATAAACCGGGATAAAAATCCATTTCAGCACATTAAACGCTTCATAGGCTTCCTGATACTCCCGTATCCCCGCTTCCTGCATCCAGAAAACCAGCCTGCGGCCTTCCCTGTTTTCCCCGGTCCAGTCGTATTTCCAGATCCGTTTCCCGTCCTCTTTGCGTCCCCGCAGATATTCCAGCTGTGCTTTCGTAAAGCAATCCCTGTCCAAAAACAGCGTGCCCGACAGCCGTTCCCCCGCTTCGTTTAAAAACATATATCCGGTAATGGAAGGCTCCCCTTCCTCTGCGTACTGCGCCTCCGTAATGAGCCAGTCGCCGTTTTCCGCTTTTTGGGGCAGCCGCGCCACAAAAAAACGGCGTCCCGAGCCGAAATCCGGGATCAGTTCTGTCTCGGAAAATCCTGCGTCAAAGCCGCCGTCGTCAAAGATACGGTTCCCGTCGGAATCAAAAACCGCTATCCCGGCCCCCCTGCCCAGATAACGCTCCACATTCAGGGCCGAAATTTCATCCTCCGGCATTTTTTCGATCCGATGGATCAGTTCCTCCGGATCGGCCGCCGGGACCGTATAACGCTGCCAGACGGTAAAACCCAGATAAAAAAAGATCATCACCGTCAGGGTAAGCGCCGTAAAATAAAGATAGTTAACTGCCAGGAAACGAAACAGGCTATTTTTCTTGCGCACTTTACTCCCCATCTTCCAGCTTATAACCCAGCCCCCTGACGGTGATAATGTACCGCGGGTTTTTCGGATCCTCTTCGATCTTTTCCCGCAGTTTGGAAATATGCACCATCATGGTCTGGTCGTCGCTTGGCGTAAATTCCCCGTTTATGCTTTCATACAGCTGCGCCCTGGTATATACCCGTCCCGGCGCCTTCATCAGCTTGTGCAAAATCCGGTATTCCGTCGGGGTCAGGGCTACAGGCTGCCCGGCCCTGGAAACAGACATTTCCGCCGGATTCAGGCAAAGCTGTCCCACCTGCAGTTTCCCGTCCCCTGCATGGACCCCTTTTCCCGCCCCCAGCTCATAAAACCGGCGCAGGTTTGCCTGAATGCGCGCCACCACTTCCATTGGATTAAAAGGCTTGGTCAGATAATCGTCCGCCCCCAGGTTCAGCCCCAGGATTCTGTCATAATCCTGGCCTCTTGCCGAAAGAATCAGAATCGGGATGTTGCTCACGGTCCGGATCCTCCTGGTCAGCTCATATCCGTCCATTTCCGGCATCATAACGTCCAAAAGGGCCAGGTCCACCTTTTCCCGCCTCACAATTTTGAGCGCGTCCGCCCCGTTGCCCGCTGCGATCACCCGATATCCGCTGCTTTTCAGATACAGGCTTAAAAGGGAAACAATATCCTCATCATCCTCGGCAATCAGAATGGTATACCCGTCGTTCATCGCTTCAGTCCTGTTCCGGCTGCCAGCCTTTGCATACGTCCACCCAGTCCTTGGCGCCCGCACAGCGTTCCAGCTCTTCGGGGGTCAGTCTCACGGCGCTGTTGCCGCTGCCGCAGGCCGGGAAAACGGTTTCAAAACGCTTCAGGGAGACGTCCAGATAGACGTCGATCCCCTCGTTGATTCCAAAGGGGCAGACGCCGCCCACCCCATGTCCCACCGCCGGCTCCACTTCTTCAAAGGAGAGCATCCTGGCTTTCTTTCCGAACCGGCTGCGGTATTTGGCATTATCAATTTTGGCGTCTCCTGCGGTCACAAGGAGGATCACCTTATCGTCCAGCCACAAAGAAAGGGTTTTGGCAATCCGCTTTCCCTCCACACCCAGGGCCAGCGCCGCCAGCTCCACCGTGGCGGAAGATACTTCAAATTCCCGGATGCGGTCCTGCATTCCCAGTTTTTCCAGATGTTGACGCGCTCTTTGTATCGACATTTTCTTTTCCTTCCTATGCTTTCTTTCTGTGAGGCCCAAACCCCCTAATCATCCGGAAGACGCCGGCCGTCTCCAGCACTTTCAGCGTCAGATACAAGACGAGGGAATTGATGGGCCACATAATCACATTTTTAACCAGGCGGGCCGGCGCCATGACCCAGAAGCCGTTCCCGTATACCTGGGAAAGCCAGAACGTCCCCAGCACCACGTTAATGACCAGCGCCACAATCAGCTTGGCAGTCAGGATCCTCCACAGCCGGATGGGTCTTTTGTACAAAAAGAACCCGTAAATCAGTCCCGCCAGGAAAGAATCCAGCGTCAGTCCCGGAATCCACGGGCCGGTGGGATGGACGATCAGCTTCAGGATGTCCAGCATCCCGGAAAAAACACAGCCCACCGCCGGGCCGAACAAAAAATCCACCATTTCATTGGGCAAACCGGAGAACCCGATTTTGATGTACTCCCCCAACTGGATGGAGAAGGATTCCAGAATAAACGCGAGTGCCGCAAAAAGACCGCAGGCCGTAACGGTGCGGACATTTTGAAACTCCCGCACGGAATCCGAGAAAAAGGCTGCCATTTTCTTCATAAAATTACCTCCTTCTACAGACATCCGGCCGCAAAAGGAGATAGAACCGCTATCTTCTGCTGCAGCGAGATGCGGTCCCCATACCGCAAGCGCTGTGCGCTTTTCGTCCAGCCGGCAACTCTCTGTCCGGAAGGCACTTAACGCATGGGGACCTACTCTGCATTTTGCTATCATTGGTTTCATTATAACAGGGCTGCTTTCAGGCCGCAACCCCGGCGGCGCCTGTCCTTACTGTGCAAACTGGCTGTTGTACAGCCGGGCGTAAAACCCGTTTTGGGCCAGCAGCCAATCGTGTTTTCCCTGTTCGATGATCTTTCCGTCCTTCATCACCAGGATGCAGTCCGCTTCCCGGATGGTGGACAGCCTGTGGGCTACAATAAAACTGGTCCTGCCTTCCATCAGTTTGGCGAACGCGTTCTGGATTTTCAGCTCGGTCCTGGTGTCGATGGAGGAAGTCGCTTCGTCCAGAATCAGCATGGGCGGGCTGCACAGCATGACCCTGGAAATGCACAGAAGCTGTTTTTGCCCCTGGGAAAGGCTTCCCCCGTCCTCCCCGATCACAGTGTCATACCCCTTTGGCAGACGCCGGATGAAGCTGTGGGCGTGGCAGGCTTTTGCCGCCGCCACTACTTCCTCCATGGTAGCGTCCGGTTTTCCGATGGCGATATTGTCCCGGACCGTGCCGTAACGCAGCCAGGTTTCCTGCAGCACCATGCCGTATCCCGCCCGCAGGCTCTCCCTGGTCAGCTGCCGGATATCCGTTCCTTCCACCTGGATCCGGCCGCCGCACACATCGTAAAAACGCATAAGCAGGTTGATCACCGTGGTCTTGCCGCAGCCCGTGGGGCCTACGATGGCGATCCTCTGGCCGGGGCGGACGGCCAGGTTTAACTCTTCAATGAGCTTTTGCTCAGGCGTATAGGAGAAGGATACGTCTTTTAGCTCCACCTTCCCCCGGACGTCCCGCAGCACCACCGCGTCCGCCGGTTCCGGGACCTGGGGCTGTTCTTCAATCAGTTCAAATACCCGTCCCGCGCAGGCAATGGCGTTTTGCAGCTCCGTCACCACGCCGGAAATCTCGTTAAAGGGCTTGGTATACTGGTTGGCGTAGCTTAGGAAACTGGTCAGCTGTCCCACGCTCAAATGGCCCGAAAGGGCGGCAAAGGCCCCGGCGATCCCCACCCCGGTATACACCAGGCTGTTGACAAACCGGGTGGCGGGATTGGTGATGGAGGAAAAGAAAATAGCCTGGAGGGAATACTTCTGCAGCCTGCCGTTGATTTCATCAAAGCGCTTTAGCGATTCCTTTTCCTGTCCGAACGCCTGCACCACCTTCTGATTGCCGATCATCTCGTCAATGAGGGCCGTCTGTTCCCCGCGGGCTTCGGACTGCTTGCGGAACATCTGGAACGTGCGTTTTGCGATAAAGGACGCCACCAGCAGGGAAACCGGCGTCACAAACAGCACCACCATGGTGATCCCCACATTGACGCTGAGCATAAAGCCCAGCGTCCCGAAAATGGTAAGCACGCCGGAAAACAGCTGGGTAAATCCCATTAAAAGTCCGTCCGAAAACTGGTCCACATCGGCGATGACGCGGCTGACAACCTCCCCGTGGGCATGGCCGTCAATATATTTCAGGGGAAGGATTTCAATTTTGGCAAACGCTTCGTTGCGGATGTCCCGGACAATCTGATAGGTCATCTTATTGTTGCAGACATTCATCACCCACTGGGCAAAGGCCGTCACGGCGATGAGCACGCCCATTGTCGCAAGGATGGAAAAGAGCCCGTCAAAATCCACTTTCCCCGGCCCCAAAAGACAGTCCACCGCATCCCCTATAAGCAGGGGCAGATACAGGGTGGACGCCACGGTAACAGCCGCCAGCACCAAGGACAGGCCCAGGAAAAACCAGTACCGCTTCATGTAGCGGAGCACTTTTTTCAGGATTGCAATCTGCTTGGAATCCAGCTTTTTTACGGATTTTGCCATCTTATTTTCCCTCCTTGTGATCCCGGAACTGGGAATCGTAGATTTCCTGATAGACCGGGCAGCAGGAAAGCAGCTGCTCGTGGGTCCCGATTCCGGCGATCTCCCCGTCGTCTAATACCACAATCCGGTCCGCATGCAGGATGGAAGAAGTTCGCTGGGAAACAATGAACGTAATGGGCCTTTCCTTCATCCCGGCAATGGCGCGGCGAAGGGCCGCATCCGTGGCAAAATCCAGCGCCGACGCGCTGTCGTCCAAAATCAGCACTTCCGGCCTGCGGATAAGGGCCCGGGCAATGGTCAGGCGCTGGCGCTGGCCTCCGGAAAGGTTCTTCCCTCCCTGCGCCACCACAGCGGACAGCTTTCCTTCCTTCTTTTCCACAAACTCCTTCGCCTGGGCTATCGTCAGCGCCTCCCACATTTCTTCTTCGGTAGCGTCCGGCTTGCCCCAGCGCAGGTTGTCCGCAATGGTTCCCGCAAAGAGCACCGCTTTCTGGGGCACAATCCCGATCTTTTTGCGAAGCGCCTGCGGGTCATACTCTTTTACGTCTTTCCCGTCATAAAGCACTGCCCCCCTTGTGGCGTCGTAAAACCGGGGGATCAGGTTTACCAGGCTGGTCTTCCCGGAACCCGTGCCGCCGATGACGCCCACCGTCTCCCCCGTTACGGCACGGAAGGAAATATCCGTCAGCGATTCGTTGGACGCGCCCGCATAGGTCAGCCCCACCCGGTCAAACTCCACCGAGTGGATCTGATTTTCCTGCCCGGTATAAGCGCCGGGGCGCAGGCTGTTTTCCACCTCAAAAACGCCCTGGATCCGGTTGCCGCAGGCAATGGCTTTTGTTACCGTAATAATCAGGTTGGCCAGCTTGACCAGTTCCACCAGGATCTGGGACATGTAGTTGACCAGGGCCACCACCGCGCCCTGGGTCAAAACGCCGCCGTCCACCCGGAGGGCCCCCGTATAGAGCAGCACCACGATGGCGCCGTTTACAATCACATAGGTAATGGGATTCATCAGGCCGGAAATACGCCCCACGAATTTCTGCAGCCCGGTGAGCTTTTCATTCTGTTCCTGAAAATGTGCCTGCTCCTCTTTTTCCTTGTTAAACGCACGGATGACCCGCACGCCGGACAGGTTTTCCCGGGTCAGCCGCAGCACACTGTCCAGCGCCGCCTGCACCCGTTTATACAGCGGCATGGTCCAAAGCATGATGCCGAATACCACAATGGACAAAAGGGGGATGGTCACCACGAAAATCCACGCCGCTTTCGTGTCCACCGTAAAGGCCATGATCATGGCGCCGAAAACGATGAACGGGGAGCGCAGAAACAGCCGCAGCACCAGGTTGACGCCGGACTGCACCTGATTGATATCGCTGGTCATCCGGGTAATCAGCGTAGACGTCCCCACCGTATCCATCTCCGTATAGGACAGACCCTGGATGTGGGAAAACAGGGCATGCCGCAGCCTTGTGGAAAAGCCGGTGGCCGCCCGGGCCGCGAAGAACTGGGCCGTAATGGAGCAGACCAGGCCGATAATCCCCAGCGCAATCAAAAGCAGGCACATCCTGACGATATAGTCCCGGTCCCCCCGGGCGATCCCGGTGTCGATCACCGCCGCCATCACCAGCGGCACAAAAAGCTCAAACAGGGCTTCCAGCATCTTGAATAAGGGCGCCAGAACCGTTTCCTTTTCATAACCTTTCAGATAGACCAGAAGTTTTTTCACAGTAGTCGTTCTCCTTTTTGTATGGTTAACGCCGGGCCTTTGCCGTCCCCAGCAGTTCCTTTAACTGCCTTAAATCCCGGATCTCATAGTCGGCCCGGGCCGGCGTTTCGTTCGTCTTTTGGGCCGGATTAAACCAGCAGGCGTCCAGGCCGGCAAGGTTGGCTCCCAGAATATCCGACGTCAAAGAATCCCCCACCAGAAGGACCTGGGAAGGAAGCAAATCCCCGCCGATCCTTTCAAAACAGCGGTCGAAAAATTCCTTCCTGGGCTTTTGCCATCCGATTTCTTCGGAAATGAACACATCCGTCATATACCGTTCCAGGTCCGCCATCCGCAGCCGGCTTTTCTGTACCGCCGCAAACCCGTTGGTCACCACATAGAGGGGATACCGGTCCGCCAGAAATTCCAGCGTTTCCCTGGCATGGGGAATCAGTTCATGCCCTTCCCCCAGGAAATGCTCGTAATCTTTTTCTACGGACAGCCCGTCTTTCAAAAACCCGATTTTTTCAAAGGTCAGGCCGAATCTTTGGCTGCGTATTTCTTCCTTGGGAATTTCCCCGCGTTCAAAAGACTTCCAGAGTCCTTCGTTGACGGCGCTGTAAATCCGGTATTCCCGTTCCGAAACAGCGGCTCCCGCTGCCTCCATGGCTTTGAAAAACGCCCCCCGCTCCGCTGCCGCAAAATCCAGGAACGTACCGTCCATATCCAAAAACAACGCTTTGTATTTCACCCTTACCTCCCTGTCTTTGCGGGAAAAAGGCTGCCGGGCCGCTCACGGCCCGGCAGTTTCCCTCACCTTTGCTCCTTTAAGATTTCAGCAAAATAACCCATGTGGGAGACCGGCTCCCCCGCCGCATACAGGTGGGAAGTATCCCCTACCATCTGACACCTGAAATACGCTTCTTTGGGGCGCACCTCTTCGGTGGTCAGCACCGTCACGGAAGAAGGGGCCAAAAACATGCCGTGGATCAGATTGACGGGGGAAATGTTGAGCAGATGGGACAGGATAAAAAAGGTGACTCCCATGTGGCAGAAAAATACCAGCGTATCCTCGCCGTGCTGTCTGGCCCTGTACATCTTTCCGTCCCGTATGTAGCCGCGCTCCTTAAGAATCCCGTCAATTCCCGCACACACCCTGGCGTATTCTTCCTTCACCCGTCCCGTGCGCATGAGATCGGAATCCGCAAACGTATCCACGTTCTGAAGCTGCGGCACCTTCGTCCAGTAACCCGGCCACAGATCCCAGGGCAGCCGTTCTTTCCCCGTTTCCGGATCCAGCACCGGCGCGTTAAATTCCTGCAGCCAGTCAAAAACCTCCGCCTTTGCACTGCATTTTTCCAGGGAAAGGGAGGCGGTATCCTTCGCCCTGCCCAAGGGGGAACAGTAAAACGCATCCACTTTCCAGCGGCTTACCCGCTCCGCAAGCATCCCTGCTTCCCGCCATCCTTTTTCCGTCAGGCTGTCTTTGGCATAATCCGGTTCCGCGTGCCGGATAAAAATCAGTCTCATCAGTCTTCTTCTCCAAAAATTTCAATGGTATAGGAGGCTTCGAACGTTTCCTTCGCGGGCAGGACATTTCCCCATTCCCTCTGCTGCAAAGTCCCCGAGAAATTCATATGGTCGCATCTTCCATACCAGGGTTCGATGCAGACAAAGGGCGCGTCCGTTTTGGGAACGGACCAGACGCC
>CALWGP010000052.1 GCA_944380095.1 uncultured Lachnospiraceae bacterium
TTAAGTCCTGTTTGACTTATTCCCATTGCATTTGGAACATAGCACCTGGAGATTGGACGGTACTGTCTTTCCTCCTTTGGAAACCGGTATGATGTGGTCTACGTGGAGCCCAACTTCGTCCGGCATATATTTCCCGCAATTTTGGCAGGTATAATTATCACGAATCATTATCTTCTTCCGAAGCTCTTTTGTCATAAGCTTCCTCTGATTTTTCTCGTGGTAATTTCGCAGCGTACATTCGTAGTTAATTTCCCAAAGCTGCCGATTGCGTTCCTCCAGGTAGGTATAATTGCATCCGAACTGTCTTGTTATCTGCGAAACCTTGTAGGATGTTTTTACATAATCTCTCTGTCTGTATCTCGTTTGTTTGCGTGTAAAATAGAATCTGAATGCCTCGGAATCATCCAAACAGGCTTCAAATTGTTTCCGGCGATATTTTTTCATAATACTCTTTTGAATCTGTTCCTGGCATTCTTTTTCCCAGCGCGATATATACTGGTTATGCTTCTGGATTTTATTAAAATTCCCGGAATTTAAGTATTCATCAATCAGGTCTTCCATCTGGGGGGTTCTTTTGCCCGAAACATCAAAATAATGCTCAAAATATGGATACCTGAACGGGGAACGCAATATGCGGGCCACGCAAACAATTACAATCACTAAAATAAGAATGGCTATTACACATAAAAAATAGAGTTTCAGTATCTGCATTGTTTCCGCCTCATCCTTTGCAAAGAAAGGGGCGCTGCGCCGGGTGACTTTCCAGCTGTGCTGGCTGGAATCCGGCGTAGCGCCCCTTTTTCATTCTTTTACTTTTCTACCGGTACGCGGCTGTTGAACCGGTCCAGAAGCAGGGCTGCCGCTACGCCCACCACAATGCAGACCAGGTTGACGATGCACTGGGCAGCGGAAGCAGCGAAGCTTCCAAAAGGAATGATCATCACCGTAGCGGCGATAACGATTCCCACGATGGCATGAAACGCCAGACTGTAAAAATGATCAAAGAGGGCGTTTACCGCCTTGGCCAGGCAGATCACCGTCACTACGGCGCCAATCCCGCCCGGGATCAGCACGGAAAAATCCAGATGTCCGATGCCGTCCACAAAGGGCGTATACAGTCCCAGCGGCATCAGCAGGGTGGAAAAGCTCATTCCCGGTGCGATGACGCTTAACGCAAGGCAGAATCCGCAGAACAGATACCAGGCAAAGTTAGGCAGGATCTGTACGGAAGATGCGTTCAGGCCGCCAAGCAGGGCAAAAATAACCGCCATGGCAATCACCATGGAAATCCAGGACCCCCTGGTGCGACCCTGCTCGCCCGCTTCCCTGAACAGGGAAGGAAGCATCCCGCCGATCAGCCCCACAAACAGGCATACGGAAGGCTCCGGGTACTTCTCCAGAAAGAACGCCAGCAGATTGGCGATTCCCATAAATCCGATGGCGCCGCCGATGATCACGGGAATCAGCCGGGGCACATGGGTTTTAAAGTTCTTAAACGGATTGGACAAAAGCTCCATCACGGGCTTGTAAATTCCGAAAACCACGCACAAAACGCCGCCGGAAATCCCCGGGAGGACAGCGCCAAGTCCGATCAGCGCGCCCTGCAGCACACGCAGGAGAAATCCCGTAACGGAAACTCCCTGATTCGATTGTTTCGACATAAAACAAATAACCTCTCTTTTTTGTACCGCCCCCTTTGGGGCGGCCTTTTTCGTTACATCCTCTATATATAACATATTATGGCCGCTTTTACCAGCCCATTCACGCGAAAACTTCCTCCGCTTCTTTTTGTTCCTGCTGCCGCGCAGCCAGCGTAAGAAACTCCTCCAGGCAAAGGTTATGTTCTTTCATAAAGGCCGCCGCTTCGGCGCCGACATACCTGTAATGCCAGGATTCAAAGGAGATCATGGTGATTTCTTCTTTATCCTCCGGATAACGCAGGATAAAACCGTATTCGTGGGCATGTTCCGAAAGCCACTTCGCTTCCTCGGTGTCCGCCTGGGCACGGTCTAAGCTCTGATGGTTTCTTCCCACAATGTCCACCGCCAGACCGGTATGATGCTCGCTGGCGCCGGTAAGGGCGATCTGTTCCTTCGTTTCAAGGAAGGCCTCCCGGTAATCCATTCCCTGGCGAAGGTATTTTTCAATGGATTCGTCCATAAGCCTGTCCTGTTTCTCATAATCCCGGTAAGAAGAGCAGATCAGAAGATCCAGCCCTTCCTTTGCCGCGTCGTCGATCATCCGCTCCAGGGACGCCTTGATCCTGCGGTCCACCTGCTGGCCGTTTCTCGTTTTGGCCAGCTTCGGCTCAAAATCCCCGGGCAGGGGGTTGACCTCATTGACCAGGAGATATTTCCAGTCTTCCAGATCCACCTCAAAGGGAATCTCGCCCACCAGGTCCAGCTCATCCGCCGGGTTCATGGCTTCCGCAATGTCCGCCTGGACCAGCAGCTCTTCGTTTTCCTCTTTCAGCACATCAATCTCTTCCCGGGCGGTCTTAAGCTGTTCACCCAGCCGGGTCAGCTGCGCTTCCCGGGAGCTGTAATATACAGAAAAAAGGCTGGCCAGCGCACCGAACAGCACAATCAGTCCGCCGGACAACCCGATTATCAGTCTTTTCCCAGATCGTTCTTCCTTTTTTTCCAACATCCTCACTGCCTTCTTCTTTTGATTTCGCATCTATTATAGCGTTAAAACGGTCCGGCGTACAAGCCCTAACCTGCCGTTTTTTCGCTTTTTTCCCTTCCCTCAAAAACATGGCGCAAAATCCAGCAGCCCAGTACCAAAAGAAGCAGGGCAAGGGGCGTCAGTCCTGCCGCCAGCACTGCCCGGGCGCCCAGCCGGTCCCAACCGGCATACAGTACGATCTCCCCTGTTACAGGCTCTGAAAGTACCTGCTCTTCTATGCTGCATGCTTCGTCCTCATACCATCCCGTAAAATGTCTGTCGTCTGTCACCAGCATATCCGGATCCACATATTCCCCGTCCCGGATGTAATATACGGCCGTTTCCGAATCCCCGTCCATCAGGCGTAAGGCATGATAAGGCGTTTCCTCTTCTTTTGCTTCCAGCCCCAGCCACTCTTCGTCCAGCCAGCGCAGCCGGTCTTCGATATATTCTTTCAGCTCCCGGATTTTTCGCCCGAAGTTTTCCTCCTGCGCGCCCCACCGGGCCGCATCCATCCTCATGGAAGCGCCGATCCACTCTGCCTGCCCGTCGATCCCTTCCTCCACAAATTCCGTCAGCCAGGGCCGGAACACCGATTCATATACTTTGCGTACCGCTTCCAAAAACTCCGTCTTTTCGTACAGGGCCGCATACCACGGCGTTTGCTGTGCATGATAAAGTCCGTAAGGAACTTTCAGATGGGAAAACCAGGCCGGCTGATTCCCGAAGGAAAATTCATAGTCCCAGGGGGAACCGAAATACATCTTTCCTTCCCGCAAAAAACAATAGTTGCTGCCGTTCCATCCGTCCGGGCACAGGGAAATCTCATCCAGCACATATTTTTTCACCAGGCTGTCCGCGTCTGCAAGCTCCTGCCAGGAAAGACCGGTTTCCGGATCCGTCCCGTCCGGGCTTAAAACCGCGTTTTCCACCTGCTGGACCTTGCGTGCAATCTCGCTGACTTCGTCCTCCTGCGCATCTTCCGGGATCTTGACCGCAATGGCTTCCCCTCCCGCCGTTTCAAACCCTGCGGTCCCTTCTTCTTTCCAGTAACCGTCAAACTCCACCATCCAGCCTTGGAAAACTTCTTCCCGCGGCTTTACTTTCTGGGATAGCAGATAATTTCCCATATATTCCCCGTTTAAATACAGGTCCACCCAGGTGCTGTTTTGGACGCCCAAAATCCCTGCGTCCCGCATCAGTTCAAAAACCATCCTGTTGATCAGGTGGGTGTCTTCCGAAGCGCTGGCCAAAAGGACCCACTCACTGTCCTGCCCCAAAGAAAGGAGGGTTTCCTTTTCTAAAAACTGCAGGGAAAAGGACTTTTTCTCCATAAGCCAGGTGTAATTTCCCCGCCCCCTTAAGCAGGAAAAATCCCCAAAAAAATCCACTCTGCCGTCCCCTTTCGCAATCAGGGCCTGTCCTTCTTCCTCGTTTCCCTTTTCCTCCAGGATATAGTCCATGCTGCCGCTTTGCGTGGACAGATGGACGGAAGCCAGATTTTCCGACTGCAGGATCCGAAGCGTATACTCCCTTTCCAGAAGGCCCCCGATCCCCTTTTCCCTCAGGGTATGGGGCTGCCCGTCCGCCGCAGGCAGAAGCTGTCCGTCCGTCAGCTCCTCCCCGTCCAGCGTAAAGCGTCTTAGTTCCATGGAATCCCAGCAGGCTTTCTGCGTCCCCGCAGGCAGAAAGACCCAAAGCTCGTTTTCTTCCTGTCCCGGCTGGCAGCGCAGGATCTGCTCCTGCTCAAAATCCGCAAACGAAACCCTTACCGTTAAAAATTCTTCCGCCTTCTCCCCGTGATGCGTATAGGCAGCCAGCACGATGGCCAGGACCAGTGCCGCCGCCAAAAACAACAGACGCAGCACCGTGCGCGTTTCCTTTTTCGTCATTTTGTCTCCGTCTTAAACCGCGTTTTCTTTTTCTTTTCATAGTTCATTATCCCTTTTAATGTAGGCAGTTTAACATAAATTACACGTACCGTAAAGAGAATTTCCTGCCGGGCAAAGATGCGCGCATAAAAACGGGCCCGGATCCGCTTTTTTGGATCCGGGCCTGTGCCCAGGGGAAACTTTTTCTATTGTCCTTTCGGATCACTCTTCCTGCTTGGAAGCCGCATATTTATTGCCTGCCACAATCAGGCCGACGAAATATGCCGCAACCAGGGCAGCCGCGATCACGTAGGAAACCGTCAGGTTCAATCCGAAGCCGATGGACTGGCTTAAGATGAAGGACGAAATGATAAACAGATAGAAGCATCCGGGAAGCAGGGAGATCAGGAATGCAAACTTCGGTGCTCCCTTTTTCGCCTTTAAGTAAATGGTAATCGCTGCGAAAGCAAATACCGCGATGGTCTGGTTCGCCCATGCGAAATATCTCCACAGGATGTTGAAGCCCTGCGCGTTCAGCTTTGCAAAAACAAGGATCGCAATGACAGGGACAAAGATGCCGGTGGTGATCAGGATTCTGTTCTTCTTTTCCTTCTGGCTGATGTGCAGATAGTCCGCAATCATCAGACGGCAGGAACGAAGGGCCGTGTCGCCGGAAGTGATGGGAAGCACGATAACGCCAAGGATGGCGATGATGCCGCCCACAGGTCCCAGCAGGTCGCGGGCCACTTCGCCGACTACGGCGGTGGTACCGCTTAAGGAACCCTTGTTGTACAGGCCCATAGCCGCTGCAGCCCAGATCATGGCGATGAGGCCTTCAATGATCATCATCCAGTAGAAGGTGAAGTTACCTTCCTTCTCGGAGGTAACGCTTCTGCCGATCAGAGTACACTGGGTCGCATGGAAACCGGAAGTAATGCCGCAGGCCACGGTTACGAAGAACACGGGGATGAAAGGCGTGCCGGCGCCGGTGTTGCCTTCTGCCGCCCATACAGGGTACAGGTTGAAGATGCCGGCCAGGCCGTTGGAGAGGTCCAGGTTATCCAGCTGATAGCCCTTGAAGAAAAGGCCGAAGAACACGCCTACTGCGGACAGCAGCAGGATCGCGCCGAAAATCGGATAAATCCGGCCGATGATTTTGTCGATGGGAAACAAAGTCGCCGCCAGGTAATACAGCAGGATCACCGCATAGATAACCCAGGTCCAGACGTTGATTCCCTTGATCCCGCAGATCTGGCCTGCGAACAGGTCGCCGGGGGTATAGGTAAACACCGCGCCTACCAGCAGCATCAGGAAGCAGAGGAAAATATTGTAAACCTGATAGGTCTTTCCTCCCAAAAACTTCCGGATAATGCCGGGCATCTGCGCGCCGTCCTGACGCAGGGACATCATACCGCACAGATAGTCGTGGGTAGCGCCGCTGATCACGCACCCGATGGGGATGGTGATAAACGCGATGGGCCCGAACAGGATACCCTGGATGGGTCCGAAAATGGGGCCTGTGCCCGCAATATTCAGCAGGTTGATCAGCGCGTTTTTGAACTTGTTCATGGGAACGTAGTCCACGCCGTCCTGCATCCTCACCGCCGGGGTCTTTCTGTCGTCCGGACGGAATACTCTTTCCACAAACTTGCCGTATAAAAAGCCTCCGCCAATCAGCAGGACAAGTCCGATAATAAATGTTGTCAATGTTGCTCCTCCTCTCGTATGACCGCCGCCCCTGATTCCGGCAGTCTGCCCTCTGCATCTGCATGCATCGACCGCGCCTTGGGCATTTTTTACACGATCCGATATAAATTATAAAATTTCTATAAAAAGATCGCAAGTTTTCCGTCCTATTCTTAGCATTTTCTTAGCGGCTTCTTAGCATTTTTGTCGAATCTTTGACTTGTTCTTAATTTTGCCGTTTGCGCATACAGTGTAGCAAGAAAACTGCCGGAATGGAGATTTTTATGCCCAACGATTTTTTCCGCCTGCTGCAGGGCAAATTCAGGCACTATGCCGTCCTCCCAAGGCTACGGGACGCCGTACATACGAACGCATTCAAAAACGGTCTCTTCCTCCTGGGAATCCTCGCTTTCGCACAGGCCTGCCGGCTGCTTGCCCCGCAGTCCGTATCCGTTTCCGGGTCCAGCGCCGCAAACGGCCGCCAGCTCCCCATTTACTGTGTGCAGACGGACCAGAAAAAGGTGGCGCTGACCTTCGACGCCGCCTGGGGAAACGAAGACACGCAAAAGATCCTGGATATTCTCAAGGAAAAAAATGTCCATGCCACCTTTTTTATGACCGGCGGCTGGGTAAAAAATTATCCGGAAGATGTAAAGGCGATCCTGGCTGCGGGCCACGACCTGGGCAACCACAGCGAAAACCACAAAAACATGAGCCAGCTGTCCTCCGACGAACAAAAGCAGGAACTTCTCTCTGTCCATGAACGCGTCCGACAGCTGACCGGATACGAAATGTTCCTCTTTCGTCCCCCCTACGGCGACTACGACGACAGCGTGGTCCTCACTGCCAGGGAATGCGGATATTATCCCATCCAGTGGGACGTGGACAGCCTGGACTGGAAGGATTACGGGACAGACGCCATCCTCGACAGGGTCCTAAATCACAGCCACCTTGGCAACGGAAGCATTATCCTGTGCCATAACGGGGCCAAATATACCGCCCAGGCACTGGAACGCCTGATTACGGGGCTGCAGGAAAAGGGCTACCGGATCGTGCCCGTTTCCGAGCTGATCCTGCGGGAAGATTACCACATGGATGCGGAAGGCCGCCAGATCCCCGACTGAAAACGGCCGTCCTGCAGTGTAGGATTTACCGTTCTCTCCTTTCGTGCTATACTGGGGACTATGAAAAAGAAAATGATTTTCCTCATTGTCATCCTTTGCCTTCTGGCCGCAGGCGCGGTCTTCATCCGCCAAAAAACGGCCCGGCCCTCCATCCTGGCCTGGTCCGTTTCCCTGGAAACGCCGCAGGAAGGAGGCATCCGCAAAAATACGCAGGCGTCCCTAAGCGTGCCCACCCAGATCACCGCAATCGGGGAGGACTATTTCCTGGTGGACTGCTACCACAACCAGATTCTGACCAGTCCTTCCCCAAACGCCCCCCTGACCGAATGGACGGTACTCACCGACCAGATCAACCGCGGGCACACCATTGCCGGGGACGGAACCGTCTTTCTGGCGGACGACACGGAAAACAACCGGATCCTTGTCTTCGAAAAAAAGGACGGCCGTTTCTTTCTGACCCAGATATTCGAAGAAATCGGCGTCCGGCCCCATTACGTGGTTTATGACAAGGCTGCGGACCGCTTCTATGCCCTCAGCTCCATGACCGGCGAACTTTATGTTTTCTTCCGCCCGGACGGCGGTTTTAAGGTAGCGCTGGAAAAAATACTCCCGATTCCGGAACTCTCCGGTTCCTATGTGCGCTCTTTTACCCTCGACGGGGACTATATCTACTTTGTTTCCGCCAACGGCACCATCCTGCGGACCCGCAAAAAAGATCTCCGGATTGAAGAAAGCTGGTCCGTACCCAATGAAATCGCGGGTATGATCCAGCTTACCAAAATACAGAATTATTTTTACCTCACCGTGTCCACGGACCTGACGGGAAACCAGGACGCCGCCACCATCCTGCGGGTAGACGACCTGTCCCGGCTGGCGTCGGGCCAGTGGGAAGACATCTATGAAAATTTCATCGGCGGAGGGACGCCCTACTATATTTCCTCCTTCGACGGCCACTACTACCTGACCGAACACCGCCTTCCCGGCCACAGTGTCTGGCAGTTCGACATTCAAGACGACCGCCTGACCAACATCCAGCCCCTCTACTGACCTCAAAATCGGGGGGACCGGTTCGGGCGCCTTTCAGCTATGCTGTGCGCTGACCTCAAAATCGGGGGGACCGGTTCGGGCGCCTTTCAGCTATGCTGACCAAAGCCCGAACCGGTCCCCCCGATTTAACCCTTAAAACTCATTTCCTTCAAATCTCGGGATCCCCGCAAATCCCGCTTCCAGCTCTTTATCCGTAGGGATGTAATCCATCATTTCCCCGTTGTTGTATTTCTCATAAGCCACCATGTCAAAATATCCGGTGCCCGTCAGGCCAAAGACGATTGTCTTTTCTTCTCCCGTTTCCTTGCATTTGAGCGCCTCATCGATGGCTACCCGGATGGCGTGGCTGCTCTCCGGCGCGGGAAGGATTCCCTCCACCCTCGCAAACTGTTCCGCCGCCGCGAATACGGAAGTCTGTTCCACGCTCACCGCTTCCATCATGCCGTCGTGGTACAGCTGGGACAAGATGGAGCTCATGCCGTGATAGCGCAGCCCGCCCGCGTGGTTTGCGGAAGGGATAAAGCCGGAGCCCAGCGTGTACATTTTCTGCAGGGGGGTAACCATTCCCGTATCGCAGAAATCGTAAGCGAATTTCCCCCTTGTGAAGCTGGGGCAGCTGGCCGGTTCCACTGCGATAAAGCGGTAATCTTTTTCCCCGCGCAGCTTTTCTCCCATGAAGGGGGAAATCAGTCCGCCCAGGTTGGAACCGCCGCCCGCGCAGCCGATGATGATATCCGGCACAATGCCGTATTTATCCAGCGCGGTTTTCGTTTCCAGGCCGATAATGGACTGATGCAGCAGCACCTGGTTAAGCACGCTGCCCAGCACATAACGGTAACCCTGCGTATGGGTGGCTACTTCCACCGCTTCGGAAATGGCGCAGCCCAGGCTGCCCGTGGTGCCGGGATGTTCCGCCAGAATCTTCCTGCCGATTTCCGTGGTATCGGAAGGGGAAGGGGTAACGGCCGCCCCGTAGGTACGCATCACTTCCCGGCGGAAAGGCTTTTGTTCGTAAGAACATTTTACCATGTAAACTTTACAGTCAAGCCCCAGGTAAGCGCATGCCATGGAAAGCGCCGTGCCCCACTGCCCTGCGCCGGTTTCCGTGGTCACGCCCTTTAGGCCCTGCTTTTTCGCATAATAGGCCTGCGCAATGGCCGAGTTGAGCTTGTGGCTGCCGCTGGTATTGTTTCCCTCGAACTTATAATAAATCTTCGCCGGGGTGTCCAGCTGTTTCTCCAGACAGTAAGCGCGCACCAGCGGCGAAGGACGGTACATTTTGTAAAAGTCCAGGATTTCCTGCGGGATATCAATATAAGCGTTATCGTTGTCCAGCTCCTGCTTCACCAGGTCTTCGCAGAAAACAACGGACAGTTCTTCCGCAGTCATGGGCTCATGGGTCGCCGGGTTTAAAAGCGGAGCGGGCTTATTCTTCATATCCGCCCGGACGTTATACCACTGTTTGGGCATTTCGCTCTCTTCCAGATAAATTTTGTACGGGATTTCTCTGTTCTGATTCATCTCTGCTCTCCTCTCTCTTGGCCGGTTTCAGGGTCTTTGCGTAAAAATCAGCCTTTGCGCCGTATAAAAAGGCCCCTGTCCCGGCAAAAACAACAGTTTCTGCAGGGACAGGAGCCTGTAAAATCTCTCCTGCGGTGCCACCCGGCTTGACGCATCCGAACCCTCTTCTGCGCCCTCTCATGCATACAATCATATGCTCTCGTTGATAACGGAGTATCAGCTCCGGCTTCCCTACTCCGTCCTGCCGTCCGGTTCGGGTCACCCTCGGGAGTCCATTCATCGAAAAATCCGGCGCCGCCTCACACCATCCGGCGGCTCTCTGAAGCCTTCAGCATCCGACTACTCGCTCTCCTTCATCGGTTTATGATGGTGCTATTTTAACGCATGAAAGAACCTTTGTCAAGCGGCAGTTTCAAAAACCCGCAGCCAAAACGGCTGCGGGTTTTTTGGGTTCCTTTTATTTGTGCGCTTTTGCTTCGCGGATCTTCTCGGTCAGCATGGGAACGATCTTGTTCAGATCGCCGACTACGCCGTAGTCAGCCACGTCGAAAATGGGAGCCGTCTCATCCTTGTTGATGGCAATGATGATGTCGGATTCTTCCATACCTGCCAGATGCTGGATCGCACCGGAGATACCAATTGCGAAGTATACGTGGGGGCGGACGGTCTTACCGGTCTGTCCAACCTGCAGATCCTTCGGTTTCCAGCCCGCATCCACAACCGCACGGGAGCAGCTCACCGTACCGCCGATAGCGTCCGCCAGATCCTCCAGCAGTTTGAAGTTTTCCGGGCTGCCTACGCCGCGGCCGCCGGATACAAGGATCTTCGCATCCATGATGTCCGCTACGTCGGAAACCGCTTTCACGATGTCCAGAATCTCCACATAGTTGTGGTTCGGCGTAAATCCGGGATTGAACTCCTCGATTACCGCCTGTGCGCCTTCTACGCGGGGAGCCTTCTGCATAACGCCGGGACGTACCGTTGCCATCTGGGGACGGAAATCCGGGCAGGCAATGGTTGCAATGGTGTTGCCGCCGAAAGCGGGACGGGTCATAAGCAGCTGATTGTGCTTCTGCTCTTTGCCGGGAACAGGGGTGATCGGGAAATCGCCGATCTCCAGCTGTGTGCAGTCTGCGGTCAGACCGGTATGGATTCTCGCGGAAACGCGGGGGCCCAGGTCACGGCCGATTGCGGTAGCGCCTACCAGCATCACTTCGGGTTTGTACTTGCGGATCACTTCTGCCAGCGCATGGGCATAGGGCTCGGTCCTGTACTCTTTCAGCTCGGGATCGTCCACCAGGATGATCCTGTCTGCGCCGTACTCTGCCAGCTCCGTGCAAAGTCCCTTTACATCGCTGCCGATCAGCACTGCGGTTACTTCTGTTCCCAGATCTTTTGCCAGTTCTTTTCCTTTGCCCACCAGTTCCAGGGCAATGCCGCTTAAGACATTATCCACCTGCTGCGCAAAGACAAATACACCTTTATATTCTTCTAAGTTCATCTCATTCACCACACTTTTCTAAAATTTATTAAATTACATGCTTTGTCAGTAACTTGTCCATGATGTAGTCCACGGATTCCGTCGGATCCAGGGTCACTTTCTCGCCTGCGCCCTTGCGGACTTTGTCGGATGCCTTCGCGATCTGCGTCGGGGAACCTTTCAGGCCCAGGTTGGAATCGTCTACATCTTTCAGGTCAGCTCTTCCCCATACGGTAATTTCCGCATCGTATGCGTCGAAAATTCCGCCGGGAGTCATGTAACGGGGCTCGTTGAGCTCTGCCAGAGCGGTGACCAGGCAGGGCATTTTTGCTTTCAGCACGTGATATCTGTCGTCAAACTGACGCTCTACGATCACAGAATCCCCTTCGATTTTTAAATTCTGTGCATAGCTGATTACAGGGATGTTCAGATGTTCGGAAATCTGGGGACCTACCTGTGCGGTATCGCCGTCGATTGCCTGACGGCCGGTGATGATCAGGTCATAGTCCAGGTTGCGCAGCGCGCCTGCGATGGTCTGGCTGGTTGCCCAGGTATCAGCGCCGCCCAGTACCCTGTCGGTTACCAGGATGCCCTTGTCCGCGCCCATGGCGATTGCCTCACGCAGCACTTCCTCTGCCTTGGGAAGACCCATGGTTACAACGGTAACTTCCGCACCGTACTGGTCTTTCAGTCTCAGGGCCGCTTCCAGGCCGGCCTTATCGTCGGGGTTCATAATCGCGAGCATTGCGCTTCTGTCAAGAGTACCGTCGGGGTTGAACTTTACGCCGCCCTTCGTATCGGGTACCTGTTTGATACAAACAACGATTTTCATTGTATGATTCACTCCTTATTTTATTTTGTGTATGATCTGTCCTTTGCGATTATTTCAGCAGTGCGCCGGAGATAACCATTCTCTGAACTTCGCTGGTGCCTTCGTAGATCTCGGTGATCTTCGCATCGCGCATCATACGTTCCACATCGTACTCCCTGGTGTAGCCGTAACCGCCGTGGAGCTGAACCGCCTTGGTGGTCACTTCCATCGCTACTTCCGCAGCGTACAGTTTTGCCTTTGCAGCCTCTACGGAGTAGACCTTCTGGGTCGCCTTCGCCATGGCAGCCTTATAAACCAGAAGCTGGGCAGCCTCTACCTTGGTAGCCATATCAGCCAGCTGGAACTGGGTGTTCTGGAATGCAGCGATGGCCCTGCCGAACTGCTTTCTTTCCTTCACGTAGTTAACGGTGCACTCCAGTGCGCCTTCCGCAATGCCCAGTGCCTGGGAAGCGATCCCGATACGGCCGCCGTCCAGCGTATGCATTGCGATATTGAAGCCCTTGCCTCTCTGGCCCAGCAGGTTGTCCTTGGGGATTCTGCAGTCCTGGAAAATCAGTTCATAGGTGGAAGATCCGCGGATACCCATCTTCTTTTCCTTCGTGCCGAAGGTAAAGCCGGGGGTTCCTTTTTCCACGATGAACGCAGAAATCTCTTTCATCTTTCTGCCGCGCTTTTCCACAGTGCCGGTCACTGCGAAAATCACGTATACATCCGCTTCCTTACCGTTGGTGATGAAGCACTTGGAACCGTTTAATACCCATTCGTCGCCGTCTAAGACCGCTTTGGTCTGCTGTCCCTGCGCGTCGGTACCTGCGCCGGGCTCGGTTAAGCCGAATGCGCCCAGTTTTTCACCCTTTGCAAGGGGAACCAGGTATTTCTGCTTCTGCTCTTCCGTACCGAAAGTCAGGATCGGGTCGCAGCACAGGGAAGTATGTGCGGATACAATAACGCCTGTGGTGCCGCACACTTTGGACAGTTCTTCCACGCACATCGCATAGGTCAGCGGGTCGCAGCCCTGGCCGCCGTATTCCTTCGGGATCGGAATCCCCATAAATCCGGCCTTTACCATCTTATCGACGGTTTCCCTGGGGAAGCGTTCGGTTTCGTCCACTTCCTGCGCTAAGGGCTTTACTTCTTTTTCGGCAAACTCTCTGAAGAGCTGTCTCGCCATTTCATGTTTCTTGTCCAACATAAAATCCATGATTCTTTACTCCTCCTTACAGGGCAGGCAGCCCAGACTCCGGCTGCCCGCGACTGTTTTTATTTTATGATTTATTTTGTGTAATCGTAGAAGCCTTTGCCGGTCTTCTGGCCTAACTGGCCGCCGCGAACCATCTTGCGAAGAAGGGGATGAGGACGATATTTGGAATCGCCGGTCTCGGTCTGCAGCACTTCCATGATTGCCAGGACGATATCCAGGCCTACCAGGTCGCCCAGGGCCAGAGGGCCCATAGGATGGTTTGCGCCCAGCTTCATTGCGGTGTCGATATCCTCTACGGATGCAACGCCGTCCGCATAGATGCCGATTGCTTCGTTGATCATGGGGATCAGGATCCTGTTGACCACAAAGCCTGCCGCTTCCTGTACCTGTACGGGGGTCTTGCCGATTTCAACGGAAATCGCCTTGATCTTCTCCACCACTTCTGCAGGGGTGTTCAGGCCTGCGATTACCTCTACCAGCTTCATAACGGGAGCGGGGTTGAAGAAATGCATGCCGACAACGGGTCTGTCCAGACCTGCGCCGATTTCGGTGATGGAAAGGGAGGAGGTGTTGGTCGCAAAAATGCAGTCCGCCTTGCAGATATCCTGCAGTTCCTTGAAGGTCTGTTTCTTGATCTGCATATTTTCCAGAGCCGCTTCCACAACCAGGTCGCAGTCCGTGCAGATGGTCTTAACGCCGGTGGTGATCTTGTTTAAGATCGCGTCAGCCGCTTCCTGGGTCATCTTGCCTTTTGCGATTCTCTTCTCAAAGCCTTTCGCAATTTTCTTCTTGCCGTTTGCCGCAAATTCTTCGTTGATATCGCAGAGAAATACTTCATAGCCTTCCGTCTGTGCAAAAGCCTGTGCGATACCGGAACCCATTGTGCCAGCGCCGATAATTCCTACTTTCATGATGAAATCCTCCTGAAATTTGATTGAAATATGGTTGTCAGTTATCTGTCAGCAGTTTTTGAAGGGCTCTTTGACCTTTTCCTTGTTCTTGTCCAGGAAAAATGCCATGCCGTACTTCTGATCCTCTGTCTCGAAGCAGTCGCCGAACAGCTTCTCCTCGATCACGATCGCCTGATCCATATCGGCATCCAGGCCTTCGTTGATCGCTTTCTTGCAGTTGCGTACCGCGATGGGCGCGTTCTTTGCGATGGTCGCAGCCATCTTCTCCGCTGCGGGCATCAGCTCCTGCGCAGGATAAACCGCGTTTACCAGGCCGATCCTGTAAGCCTCGTCCGCCTTGATGTTGCGCGCGGTATAGATCATCTGCTTTGCCATGCCTGCGCCGACCAGGCGGGCCAGTCTCTGGGTGCCGCCAAATCCCGGGGTAATGCCAAGGCCTACTTCAGGCTGTCCGAATACGGCGTTCTCCGCGCAGATACGGATATCGCAGCTCATGGAAATCTCGCAGCCGCCGCCCAGTGCAAAGCCGTTGACCGCCGCGATCACGGGGATCGGGAACGTTTCCAGCTTGCGGAACACGTCGTTGCCCTTCTTGCCGAAGGCTTCGCCTTCCGCCTTGGTCAGGGTGCTCATCTCGCCGATATCGGCGCCCGCCACGAAGGACTTCTGGCCTGCGCCGGTAAGGATCAGGCATCTGACGGTATTTAAGTCAACGCCATCCAGCGTCTTGTCCAGCTCGTCCAGTACCTGGGAGTTAAGCGCGTTGAGCGCCCTTTCCCGGTTAATGGTAATAATCGCGTACTGTCCTTTTTGTTCGTACAAAATGTATTCCATTTTTTCCTCTTTCTTCCTGCCGGTGTTAAGCCTCTTTCAAAGCGGCCCGGCATATGTGGTTTATACATAGTTAGGAGAATGTCTCAAAAATGAGGCATTCTCCAGGTTTTCGGTCTTGTTTGAAAGATCAGTCTCTTTCCACGATGGTCGCGCATCCCATACCGCCGCCGATGCACAGGGTTGCCAGGCCTTTCTTTAAGTCCTTTGCCTCCATCTCATGCAGCAAGGTTACCAGGATACGGCATCCGGAAGC
>CALWGP010000053.1 GCA_944380095.1 uncultured Lachnospiraceae bacterium
GTAACCTGGTAGTATTCCAGGAACCGTCTTGCGCCCTCCACATGGTCAGGATGCTTCTCCAGATAATCCAAAATCCCGTCCGCCGTGCGGGCCAGGCGCTGTGCTTTCACGGAAAGCTCCGGATCCCGGATGCTTTGGGCGCAGGCCCGAATCCCCGCAAAGTCCTTCCGGGCGTCCCGCAGTTTCTCCCGGGCGCTTCTTTCCTCTTCCTCCAGACGGCTGCGTACTTTGGCAGAGGGCCTGGCCAAAAGGAAAATCCCCGCAAAAAGGCCGATGGAAAGCAGGGCGCAGAGAAAGAAATCCCACTCCAGGGCAAAAAAGCAAAAAAGGAAAAACACTGCCGCCACAACTGCCGCAAGAACGCTGGCCGCACTTTCCCTTTTCCCGCCGCGGCCCATCAGTTATACCCCTTTACGCTGCGGAAAGCTCCCACCAGGTCTTTTCTTCCGTCGAAAACCCTGGCGTTGGTAAGCTCGGCCAGTGCTTCCAGCTCGCTTTTTTTGGCGTCCCCGAACAGGATGGAAAAGACCGGCACATCCGCCCCCACAGCTTCGTATGCTTCCCGGAAATCCTCGAAATTTTCGGAACCGTTGGACATGCCGTCGGTCATAAGGATAATGGCCGGCGTATACCGGCTCAAATCATAATTGGCGGCAATCAGTTCAAGCCCAACCCTGGCTGCCTGGTAAATATCCGTTCCGCCGACGCTGATTTCCTCCTCAATCTCCCGGTACAGCCCCTCCAGGCTGTCCGCCGACGCGTCCGGCGCTATCCACGTATCGAAAGCGGTATCGCTGAACGGGATGATGATATTGACCTCGTCTTCCCCGGCCAGCAAAAGGTTTTTTGCAGCATTTTCCTGGATCAGGATCTGGCCCATGGCCTCCACCAGCTGCTCATTCCCCTTTCCTTTCATGCTGCCGGAAAAATCCAGACAGTAAACGGTCAGGGAAGGCTTCCTAAATTCCGTCTGATACAGGTTTAAGGCTTCCAGCAAAACCTCTGCGGAAGGGACCGGAATGGGGGAAAGGATCCGTTCCGTGTCGATTCCCCAGTCCTTCCGGAAGACGTCCTCATTTCCTTCTTTGACCCCCTCATATCCCGTCCGCCTGCCGGTACGCTGGATGGCATCCTGGGCTTCCTGCGACAGGAGATACTCCTGCACTTTCAGAAAGGCTTCTTCCTTTTTGTCGTCTCCGTGATCCACATAGCCCAACGGGGAATCCGCAATGCTTAATCCGTCGTAAGGGTAGACCGCGTAAAGCGTTTCCCTTCCTTCCTGTTCCAGCTGGCGGTTGGCGCTGATGATCAGGCATTCATAATTGACCATGGCGTCAAAATCGCCTTTTAAAAACATTTCCTTCAGCCAGTCGGAGCTGCCGGAACTTCGGTCGATGCCGGACAGCAGTTCCCGGATATCCGTTTTCAGGGACTCCGACTCAAGGTCCTGCGCCGTCAGCTCATCCGTTCCCAGCAGGGCATAGAGAAAGCCCAGATAGGCGCTGGAACCCGAATTGGACTGGGTGGCGCTGGTCATGCAAAAGGACATTTTCCCTTCCCGGATGGCCTGCAGGATATCCCGTACGGATACATCCCCTTGCGTAAATCCCAGCTCCTGCGCAAGGCTTTCCCGGATTCCGAATACCACCGGCGTCAGGGATACGGACTGGGCATGCTTCACCAAATGGCCTGTGTCCCCCAAAGACAGCCACAGACTGCTGGCAGGCCACACCGCGTCATACTCCCCTGCCCCCTGCTGCAGGGTACGCATGATATCCACCGATCCCTGATAGGTGATTTCCAGATTTACCCCCGTCTTTTTTGCGCATTCTTTCAGGATCCCTTCCAGTTCCTGATTTTCCGAACCGGAAAGAATCCGGATCTTCTCCCCCAGGCCGCTTCCGAATGTGTGCGCGCCGCCAGCAGGGGCCGTCTGCGGTATACAGCCGGAAAGCAAAGCGCTGCACAGACTAAAAAGCGCACACAACGCGAAGGCTAAAACTTTTCTTTTTTCTCCATTCATCGATATGCTCCTTTTTTCTTTATTTTAGCATATCGTTCTTTCCACTTTCGTGAAGGTAGCGCTAAATCTGTGTAAAATCACAGCTCTTTTCCGTACCGTTCCTTCAGGGTTTTCACCCCGTTGAGCGCCTGGGCGGCCCCGCTTCCGCGCGCGTCGGAAACCGCGATGACCAAGGCATCCGCCACTGCCGCAGCTGCGGACATGGAATGGTATTCGTTGTCTTCTCCCCGGAAGACAACCAGGTTGATATCCGCCCGGGGGCCTGCGGCCGGATGCAGGCGTCCCGTAAAAAGAAGGGTCCGGTAGCCGGCGGTTTTTGCATGCTCCAAAATTACCCGTCCCTCCCGGGAGACTTTGGAAAAGCCGAATAAAATCACCAGATCCCCTTTTCCTGCTGCCGCCAGGCCTTCCAGCATTTCTGTCCCGCCGGAGGGAATCCTGCGCACATCCACCCCGATCCTGCGAAGCCTAAATTCCAGCAGCATGGCCATGGAAACCGACGCGTTTTTGGCGTAAAGGAAAACGCGGTCCGCGCTGTTTACCGCCCGGACCGCCACGCTGAAGGTTTCCTCTTCCAGAAGGGCCGCCGTCCGCTCCAGACAATACTGCTGCCGCTTCATCCAGTTTTCCAGAAAAGCGCCCTCTTTTGCCAAAAGGGTATTGGCCAGCTTTCCTGCCGGCCCTTCCTGGGAAACCGTCTGATCCATTACCACCCGCTTAAGATGTTTGAAGTCCGTACAGCCCATGTGTCTGGCGAACCGGGAGATGGTGGCATCGGACATGTTCAGCGCCTGGGCCAGCTCTCCGATGGTCATAAACAGAAACGTTTCCTTATGCCCCTCGATATATTCCAGGATGGCCTTCTCCGCCGACGTCAGTTTTTCCGGAGTTTCAGGAAACTGAAGGCACATTCGTCTCACCCCGCTTTCCTTTTTGCGGCAAGGACCGGTTCGGACTCCCCTCCTTTGGATAACAGCACCGACACATAATCCCCGCCCAGGGCGTGGATTTCCTTGAGGGAACGTTTTAACAGGCCCGCCGTCCGGACCCGGAAGGATGCTTCCGGATGGATTTCGATGGAATACCGTCCCTCTTTCATCTGCGCTGAAAGCTCCCCAAAAGTGGAAAAGTCTTCCTTAAAGACCGTGCGGATGCAGCCGTACTGTACCGCCTGGTGGGTATCGCTTCCGGCTACCACGGGCCGCCCCAGCTGTTCTCCCAGCGCATTTGTAAGCCGCAGCGTCCGCTCCCGGTCCTCCGCAATGTCCTTTCCGTTCAGATCCAGAAAATCGAACCGCTCCAGCAATTCCGCGGGCAGTTGCGGGATATTCCCTCCTTCCCGGAAAGGATGGCCCGCTCCCACCAGTACCGGATACTCTGCAAGCAGCTTGGACAATGCGGCAAAGGGAAGGAACCGGTCTTTTGCCTTATAGGGCTCCAGCCGCCGGTTAAGTTCCCGGATGGCGTCCATGGGACCGACAGACAGCACGTGTCCTCCCTCCGCAATATCGGTTTCCATGCCCGGGAACACTTTCAAACCGCCGAGCACCCAGGCGTCCCCGCAGGGGTCCCCTGCGGCCGCAATATACCCATAGAGCTCATCGAACTGCTTCGTATTGAAATGTTCCGTCAGGCAGATGGCGTCCAGCCCCGCCTGCCTTGCCTCTCCCAAAAGCCAGTCCGTATACTCCGTGGAAAAGGGAAGATATTTTGCCAGCTTCCCGTGTGTATGAAAATCCAGATTCATTTCTTTTTCTTTCCTTTCTGTCTCTTTTCTGTCTGTGTTGCTCAGATCAGGGTGGAAATCAGGACGGTCACCGATACCCAGAAAAAAGACAAAGACAGGAACAAAAGGTCGTTGTTGGTCAGTTTCAGGGAAGACAGTTTGATCTTTTTTACTTCCCGGTTCGTCGCCGCATACCGGTAACCCCGGATTTCCAGCACTTCCACCGTAGTTCTGGAACGTTTTGCCGTATTGAGCATCAGGGGATAAAAGGCGTGCATGATGATCTTCACCTGGTAGATCAGGTACCGCACCTTTCCCGCAAAGGTATGGTGGGCGGGCGGGTTGCCCCGCAGCCGGTAGGACAGCAGGATGTTCTGAAACTCCTCCATCAGAAGGGGCAGCATCCGGTAGGCGTAGGAAATGGAGAACGACAGCCTCTCCGGGCATCCGTACCACATCAGCCCGTCCGCCAGCTTATCGGGATCCAATCCTGAAAAAATCGTTACGGATGCCAGGGATACGGTAGCCACCTTCAGCGTCAGGATCAGCAAAGGACCGATGGCGGAAGCGTCCCCTCCAAAAAGCAGGGTGACGACGAGCAGGTAACCCGTCTGG
This sequence comes from uncultured Lachnospiraceae bacterium, assembly GCA_944380095.1. GTDB lineage: Bacteria > Bacillota > Clostridia > Lachnospirales > Lachnospiraceae > Gallintestinimicrobium. The sequence goes on from CALWGP010000053.1 coordinate 4,365, forward strand.
GAAAAGATTCCCACCACAAATAAAAACAGCACCATACCGGCCACCCTGGCCAGTTTCGTGGTGAGGGCCACCAGAAGAAAGCAGCCCAGCAAAAAAGGAATATCGTCCGCAAACCAGGGCACCAGCCCGAAAAACAGATACCATACCAGAAGCATTCTGGGATCCATGGCTGCGATCACCGTATCGTCGTTGCCGTAGGCGTTTTTCAGTACCTGGTTACGCAAAAAATCGATGGATATTTTGTCCAGAATATTTTCAGTCAGCTTTTTCTTCATCCGTATTTTCCTTCCCCCTTTCTCCGAACCAATCCAAAAATTCTTCCACCGTATAGCAGAAGGCTTCCGGATCCAGCGCCTGTCCCATGGCGAAAATTTCCGGCGGACGAATTCCCGCCTCCCGGGTTTTCTCCCGGTTTCCGAAAATCTCATCCCGGCTGCCGTCGGCGATTACTTCCCCATGACAGAGCACCACGATCCGGTCCGCCCATTCGCACACCAGCTGCATATCGTGGGTGGCGATGAGTACCGTCTTGGTAACCTCTTTCATCTCTTCCAGGGTTTTCCGGATTTCCCTGCGGGTTGCGATGTCCAGATTGGCCGTAGGCTCATCCAGCAGAAGGATTTCCGGATTTAAGGCAATGCCGATGGCCAGACTGGCCCGGCGCATCTGCCCTCCGGACAAAAGCCTTCCGTCCCGCTGTCCTAAGTCTGTGAGCCGGAAACGTTCCAGCAGTTCCCGGGTCCGTTCCCTGTATCCCGGAATGCCCCGTACCTCCATGGCATAGGAAATATCTCCTTCCACGCAGTCCCGGATGAACATATTTTCCGGATTTTGATAGACCATGGACACCTTCCGGGACAGTTCCCCCCGGTCCATGTAGGAAATGCTTTTTCCTTCATAGCGGATATCTCCCCGATCCGGCTTTAGCATTCCCACCATCAGTTTCATCAGGGTGGATTTCCCCGCCCCGTTGGAACCCACTACCGCCACTTTTTCCCCTTTTCGGATATTCAGGTTCAGGTCGCGGAATACGATGCAAGGGTCCCCTTTCACGGTGCGGTAGGAAAGGGACACGTGCTGAAATTCCACCGCCGTTTCATCCGTCTTTTTCGCAAAAACCGTCGTTTCCCGTTTTCCCTGCGCAAGCGGGGCGAAAAATTCCTTTCCTTCTTCCACGGTTACCGGCAGCCTGCGGCCCGTCGCAGGGCCGCACCCCTTTTGAAGCCGATGGGCCGCAATGGTCACCTGGGGTGGAAAAATATTGCACTCCTGCAGTTCTTCCACCCGCTGCAGCGCCTCCTGCACAGGCAGCATCCAGCGGATCCGGCCGTCTTTCATTAACAATACGTGCTTGCAGAAATCCGCGATATACTCCGTATGGTGTTCGATGACGATGATGGTCTTATGGTAAACTTCGTTCAGCTCCCGCAGCACCGCATAAATCCGGTCCGCATGCACAGGATCCAGCTGGGCGATGGGCTCATCCAAAATCAGCACTTCCGGCTGCAAAGAAAGGGCCCCGGCCAGGGCCAGCAAATGGGTCTGGCCGCCCGAAAGCTGCCAGATATAGTCCTTTTCCTTTCCTTCCAGCCCGCACTGCTTCAACGCTTCCCTGCCACGCTGCTCATAATCGGTCATTGCATAGTTCAGGCAGGCGTAGGAAGCGTCGTCCAGTACCGTGGGACGCAGGATCTGGTTTTCGAAGTCCTGATACACATAACCGGCCTTTTTGGCCAGCGTTCCCACATCCGTCTGCCGTGTGTCCAGACCGTCCACCAGTACCTTTCCTTCAAAATCCCCGCTGATAAAGTGGGGGATCAGGCCGTTTAAGGTTTTGCAGAAAGTGGACTTTCCGCAGCCGTTATTGCCCACGATTGCAAGAAAGTCTCCCTTTTCCACCTTTAGATTCAGCTGTTTAATGGCAGGTTCCCCGGAGCCCGGATAAGAGTAAGTCAGATCTTCTATCTCGATGACGTTCATGCCGTTACACACTCTTTTCCCCGGAAACCTTCTGTGTCCGCATCCGCATCACCAGGACCGCCGCCACGGCCACTGCCGCTGCAACGACCATCCCTGCCGCAAGCGCTGCAGAGCTCTCCGCCCAGCCCGCTTCCCAGTCGATCAGGGATATGCCGCTCTCCGCCAGAAGCTCGGCGCCTACCGCAACCGCGAAAGCGATAAGACATCCCACCGGAAGCTTCCAGCTGATGGCCTCCGGACAGACTTCCTTCGTTCTGGGCTGCATCCCTAGCAGGGGCTCAATCTTGCCGTACAGCCTGGGGACAAGGTAAAGGGTAGGCAGCAGGCAGAACAGGATGCCCGAGAAAACCAGATCGTTCAGGAATGCAAACCCTTCCGTGGCATAAACGCTCTCGGGAAGTCCTGCCACCGCTTCAAAGTCCGAAACAGCCAGCTGTACTTTCAGAATATCCACAACCATTCCCATGAAAAGCTGCAGTCCTGTTCCGCACAACGCGGCGATTCCCACCATTTTGCGGTTTCTGGGATCCGTCACCAGACGGCCCGCCACATAGACGCCGATGGTCACCGTGAGGAACTTCTCCAGCTCGCCCAGACCTCCGAACTGTCCCAGCATAATTTCGGAGAAGACCAGTTCGCCTGTGGCTGCGCCCAGCGCTGCGGACAAGGGATCGAACAGCATCGCCAGCGTCAGCGGGATGAACAGGAAATACTCCACGGAAAATTCCACGATTCCCACCTGGAAGGATGGGATCAGCTCGGTGAACAAAGTTGCCAGCCCGTAAAGGGCCATGGTCAGGACGAATACCATCAGTTTCTGGGACTGGTTTACCGCCCCTTTTTGTACAGCACTCATTTTCTTTCCTCCTGCATTTGCATTTTCATTTAAAGAGTTCTTCGTTACATCTACCAGTATAGGTTGCAAATGTAAAAGCCACTACCAGAGGAATGTAAAATGTTTGCTATATTTTCTTTTATTTTATTTTTGAAAATTTATTTTCACCCAAGTGCCACGTCCAGAATCATCATAATCACAAACCCGACGGCAAATCCGATGGTCCCGATGTTGCTGTGCTCCCCTTCCGACGCTTCCGGAATCAGCTCTTCTACCACCACATAGAGCATGGCTCCGGCGGCGAAGGCCAAAAGATAGGGCAGCGCCGGCTGGATCAGTTCCGCCAGCAGGATGGTGATAAACGCTGCCGCCGGTTCCACAATGCCGGACAGCGCGCCATATACAAAAGCTCTTTTCCGGGTGGTATGTCCTTCGCTTTTTAAAGGAAGGGAAATAATGGCCCCTTCCGGGAAATTCTGAATGGCGATCCCTGCGGTCAAAACAAAGGCCGCAGCAGCCGTAATTCCCGAATTTTGAGCCATCGCCCCGGCAAAAACAACGCCTACCGCCATTCCTTCCGGAATGTTATGCAGCGTCACCGCCAGGACGAGCATGGTGGTTTTTTTCAGGGATGTTTTCGGCCCCTCCGCCACACTGCTTCCCAGGTGCAGGTGGGGAATGACCCGGTCCATCAAAAGCAAAAAGAAAACCCCCAGCAAAAGGCCCGCTGCGGCAGGAAAAAAGGCCATCCTGCCCATTCCCGCCGCCATATCCATGGAAGGAATGAGCAAAGACCATACCGAAGCAGCCACCATCACGCCGGAGGCAAATCCCAGAAGGGCTTTCTGTACCAGGGGTTTCAGTTCATTTTTCAGAAAAAACACGCAGGCCGCTCCCGCAGCCGTTCCCACAAAGGGAATCATCAATCCGAAAAAAACAGACACGTTCTTCCTCCTTTCAGCGCCTTTTTCCCCATCCCACAATGGAAAAAAGGGCAAACAAAATCACATCCGCCACCACTATGCTGGCCCCCGCCGGCGTCCCGTACCAGAAGGAAACGAACATCCCTGCCGTAAAACTGACAACCGCCAGGACCACGGAGCACAAAACCACGCCGCGATAGCTTTTAAACAGCCGCATGGCCGTCAGCGCCGGGAAAACGATAAGGCTGGAAATGAGCAGCGCGCCCATCATCCGCATTCCCAGCACCACTACCACGGCGGTAAGCACGGCCAGAAGGGCGTTGTACATTCCCACCCGGATCCCGGTGGCCCGGGCAAACCCCTCGTCGAAAGTCACCGCAAACAGTTTCTCATAGAAAAACGCATACAGGATCAGCACAACCGCCGAAAGGGCGGCGCTGATGACCACATCTTCTTTGGACATGGCTAGGATGGATCCGAACAGGTAGCTGTTTAAGTCCGAATTCATCCCCGTACTCAGGGAAACCACCATCACGCCGATGGCGAGGGCCCCTGTGGAAAACACGGCTACCGCCGCATCCCCTTTTAATTTCCCCGATTCATTCAGCAAAAGAAGCACAAAGGCCGCGGCCACCACTACCGGAATGGCCACCGCCAGGGGCGCCAGGTTCAGGGCGGACGCCACGGCCAGGGCGCCGAACCCCACATGGGACAGTCCGTCCCCGATCATGGAGTAGCGCTTCAATACCAGGCTGACGCCCAGGAGGGCAGCGCAGAGGGAAAGCAGGATCCCTACTGTCAGCGCCCGCACCATGAACGGGTAAGACAGCATTTCCGCCAGGTTTTGCAACATACTTTCCTCCTTCCCCCCTAGGTCCGGCGAGGCCGCAGGGCCGTGATTCTTTCCACAAACTCTTTCCCGGGACCGCTTTCCAGGAAAGCGTCCGTGGTACCGAAAAAATGACTGCTGTGGGACAGATACAGGATGTGGTCCGCGTATTCCAGCGCTTCCCGGATGTCATGGGATACCATGATCACGGTAATTTTAAGCTCCCTGTTGAGTTTTTGAAGCAGCCGGTAAAAATCCTCTGCCGCCACCGGGTCCAGGCCCGTGGTGGGTTCGTCCAGCAAAATCAGCTTTTGGGCCGCGCACAGGGAACGGGCCAGCAAAACCCGCTGCCGCTGTCCGCCGGAAAGCTCCCGGAAACTTCTGGATTTCAGATCCCAAATCCCCAGAAGTTCCAGCTTTTCTTTTGCCAGGCGCTTTTCCCTTTCCCCGAATCCGGGCCGCCAGCCCCTGCTGTTAATGCAGCCCGACAGCACGACTTCCCACACGGACGCCGGGAAATCCCGCTGGACCGGCGTCTGCTGGGGCACGTAGCCGATCTGGTTGGGACGGATTCCCTCCCCCAGCCCGATGGTCCCAAAAGAAGGCTTTTTCAGTCCTAAAATCCCCCGCATCAGCGTGGACTTCCCCGTTCCGTTCTCCCCGATGATGCACAGATAGTCCCCTGCCTCCACCCGGAAACTCAGATCGGATACCACCGTCTGGTTTTCGTAGGCAAAAGAGACATGATCGCATGTAAGACAGGACATTTCCCACTTCCTTTCCGCTACCAGAGCGCTTTCTTTAAGCTTTCCACATTTCGGTCCATCAGGGAAAGATAATCTTCTCCCGCTTCCAGGTCCTTTGCCGTAATGCCGTGGACGGAATAAAAGACCGCAGTCTGCGCTCCCGATGCCTCCGCAACGGCCTCTGCGATTTTCCCGTTGGACATTTCCAGATAAAACACCACGGGAATCCCTTCCTGACGGACCTTTTGGGTCAGAAAGGCGATGGTTGCCGCGCTGGGTTCCGTCTCCGCGCTGCATCCCGGGAAAGCGGCGTAAAAGTCCAGTCCGTAGGTGCGGACAAAATACAGAAGGGGGAACCGGTCCCCGAACACCAGGGTTTTTCGCTTCGCCTTACGCACCACTAAGTCAAAAGCTTCGTCCAGCTCTTGGAGCCGTTCCAGATAGTTTTCTGCATTTTCCTGATAATATCCCGCATTTTCGGGATCGTTTTTTGACATAAGGGCGCACATTTCCTTCACGATCACCATGGCGTTTTTCGGGGAGGTCCATACGTGCTCGTCGTACTCCGTTTCCTCCAGATGGACCGCGTGGCCTTCCGCTTCCCCTTCTTTCCCATGGTCGTGGCCTTTCACCTGCATCCCCTCGGAGGTTTCCTCCGTCAGCGGATCCACCCAGTCCAGCAGGGCATAAGCCTGCGTGCCCCCGTCGTTTGCACCAAGGATTTCCTCCACCCAGACGTCGGACTCGCCCCCGGCATAAAAGAAAAGATCGCTGTCTTCAATCGCCAGGATATCCCTGGGGGAGGGTTCATAGGAATGGCTCTCCATCCCGGGCTTTAACAGCATGGTCACCTCCGCCCTGTCCCCGGCGATCTGACGGGCAAAATCGTACGGGGGGAAAATCGTGGCGACAATCTGCAGTTTTTCCTCCTGTCCTGTCCCGCTGTCGTTTCCTTCCGGCCCTTTTACGGTCATACCGCCTGCCGGGGCGCATCCGGCCAAAAGACAGCAGAGGACGGCCGGCAAAATCCAGACCTTACTTTTCATCCTTTTTCTTCTTTCTCTCCTCCCTGTATTCCACGGCAGACCGGCGCAGCTCATCCAGCGCTTCCGCAAACCGTTTGGAACGCATGGTGGGGTTTCCAAGGATCATCCCCCGCTTTATCATGTCCGAAAGGAAACGGGACATTTCCGTCCTGTCCGTATTTTTCAGGAAACGGTCCCTTAGTTCCAGCAGCTCTTCCCGTTTTTCTCCCAGCCGCCGGGAAACAGGAAGCAGTTCCCGGATTTTCCGGAATCTGGCTTCCACCCCGTCCGTCAGGTCCTCATAGCGTTCCGCAAGATCGTCCAGCATATCCGCCCAGTCTTCCTGACGTTCCTTCACGTAATTGTCCTTCGCTTCGTCCGCCAGGGCGATGAGCACATCCAGACGCTTCTGCATCCGTGCAAGCTCCCGTTTTGCCTGCTCCATCCGCACCAGCACATCCCGCAGATCCAGCGCGGCGCGGAAGGAAAGGGCGAAATCCGCCGCAAAATAAAGGGTCAGCAGCATGGTCCCAAAGGTCAGGATGCCCTGGGGCACCCAAAAAAGGAACCTCTCCACCGGCGGATGGATCACCTGCGTCATAAGCACCGTCAGGGCGCCCCAGGCCAGGGTGGAACCCAGGCAGATCTGCCCCTGGAAATTGAATCTATTTTTGGAATAGTCCCAGTAACGCACCTTAAACAGGGCTTCCATGGTCACCCCGGTAACATATTCCAGCGCCGTGGCCCCCACGCAGCCCGCTGCATAGGTCAAAAGGAGGTTTTCCCGAAAGGGCATGGAAACGATCAGCATCATCAGGCCGCCGCTGCCGTACAGGGGCAAAAAAGGCCCCCGGATAAACCCCCGGTTGACGAATTTTTTCCGTTTCAGGGAAACGTAGGTGGATTCCACGCACCACCCCACAAAGCTGTAAAAAAAGAAAAGAAATACCCACTGGATCCAGGAATATCCGTACATAACGCCTCCGTCCTTCCGAAAAAATCAGGCGAAGAGGTCGATCCCAACTACGGGTTTTCCCTTTCTGGAAAGATGTTTCTCCCCGCGAAAGAGGAATTTCCCGTATCCTCTGACCGAAACCCTGTCGCCTTCCTTCAGCAGGCAGCTGTTGTTTTCCGTCTGCCGCCCGTTGACATAAACCTTCTTTTGCCGGAACAGTTCCAGGCTTTTGCTGCGGGAAAGGTTCCAGACCGCAGCCACCACCCCGTCGCAGCGCAGGCTGGCCACGTTTTCTTCCCGGTAAAGAAAGGTCGGCCCCGGCAGCTGTCCTATGTCTTCGATCCGGCGGCAGCACACCGGGGTATGCCGCACCCGGGTCAGGTTTTCCTCCAGCCAGGGCGCGATTTTTTCCGTGCAAAACAGCCATGCCCGCTTTTGCTCCGGGAAAATATCCCCCACGGCGCTTCTGTCGATTCCCGTATTCAACACGGCCCCCAGGAAATCCCGGTGGGTAAAGGTTTCGGAAAATTTCTCCATCCGGGGTTCTATGCACAAACAAACGATGGGGAAGGGCTCTTCATAGCCCAGGTCCGAAACATCTCCAAACCGCGCCATCTGCCGTTCCGCATATTCCGTCCCGCCAAAAAGGGCCGCCCTGCATCCGGCCCTGTCCGCCGCCCGGTACAGCACTTCCTGCTGTGCTAAAGACAAAAAGCCGGTAAAGGTAAAAATACCCTGCATAAAAGAACGCTCTGCCAGATCCCGGAAGCGGTTTTCCAAAAGCTGCAGTTCTCTGTCTGTCTCCGCCACTTCTTTCCTTCTCCTTACACGAAACTGATCACCGGTTCTTTGGGCTGCTTTGCCTTCGTCACCGAAGTTGCATGCAAAACGGGGCCTTCCCCTTCATAGTCCGCAAAATACTCTTTTTCTACCACTGCGGTAACCTTTACCCAGTCGCGCTCGGCAAAGAGACCGATTTTGTCATAGACGCAGGCAAAGCCCAAAAAGGTCATGTCCTCCGCGCAGCAGGTCATGGCCATGCGCCCCGGCACAAAGTAGTCCTTGGGGAATCCGTCCGGCTTCATCACCAGGGCGGTGAACTGGATTTTCTTTCCCACATAGCGGTCCAGGTGATCCAGGCTGTCCAGATACCAGATCCCGTAGGTTTTGTCGTCCAGGACAATGGGGTCTGCGGACAGGTCGTAGGGCAGGTCGTCTTCCATCAGCTCGTCGATCTCCCCGCTGCTGTCTTCGAATATGATATCCGCCGCCGGGTTTAATGCCTTGACATTGCGCTTATAGACGTTTAAATCCCCGATCCCGTCGCAGCGGTTGAAAATAATCATTTCCGATTTGCGCAGCATATCCGCCACCATGGATTTCATATTGGTGAAATACACGGGGAAGGTGGAGGCGTCGATGGTCGTGATCTGCTGCTCCACCCTCCAGTGCCAGGGCAGCCGCAGGTCCCTAAACTTCCACATCCCGTTGTACTCAATAATAATGCGCTCCGGATGATGCTTTTTCTCCAGCTCCACCATCTTTTCCACGGTGAAGTCCGCTTCTTCGTCAATGACCTCCACCACGGTGTTGCTGCGTTTGAGCACATAGGGATCATATTCCACTTCCCCTTCCTCGCACAGCAAAAGAAGGGTCTTTCCCGAAATTTGGAAGTAAGGCTGGTCCAGGGTAAAATTGATGAATTCCGTCTTTCCGCTCTCCAGAAAGCCGTTAATGATATAGACCGGTTTCATCGCTCATTTTCCTCCGATCCTTATTTGCGAAACAGTTGTTCCAGCGCATCCTCCCGGATTTTGGAACCGATAACGCAGACTTTGCCGATCACGTCGGGCCGGCCGCTGCGCACGTCGCTCTCCCCGGGCACATAGTCAAAATAGATCCAGCTGCCATCCTCGGACGGAACCATTCCCTTCGCCCTAAGGATCATCCCGTAAGTCTCCTCCCTGGAAAGGGCGTCCAGGCGCTCCCGGATTTCTTCTTCCGTGTAGGAATCGGGAGTCTCAAAGCCCCAGCTTGCAAATACTTCGTCCGCATGGTGATGCCCATGGTCATGATGGTGGTCGTGATCGTGATGATGGTGGTCATGGTCATGGCAGCCGCAGGTGCAGTCCTCCCCGTGGTGGTGATGCTCTTCGTGGCCGCATTCATGATGATGGTCATGCTCTTCATGGCCGCATTCATGATGGTGGTCATGGTCTTCGTGCATGGCCTTCACCTGCTCCATCAGCTCTGTCTCTAAGTCCGTGGCCCCTTCGATGGTAGCCAGCACATCCTTCCCGTCCAGCTGCGCCAGAGGGGTGGTAATCACCGTGGCCTTCGGATTATGCTCCCGGATCAGCTCCATGGCCTGACGCACCTTTTCTGCGGAAGCCACATCCGTGCGGCTTAAAAGGATGGTTCCCGCGTATTCGATCTGGTTGACGAAAAATTCTCCGAAATTTTTCAGGTACATTTTGCACTTCGCGGCATCCACCACGGCCACGGCGCTGTTTAACTCCACTTCCGTGCCAAGCCCCGCATCCTGCACCGCTTTCATCACGTCCGAAAGCTTGCCCACGCCCGAAGGCTCGATCAGGATCCGCTCCGGATGATAAGTGGACAGTACTTCCTTTAAGGAGGCGCCGAAATCCCCTACCAGGGAACAGCAGATACAGCCGGAATTCATCTCCCGGATCTGGATGCCGGATTCTTTTAAAAATCCGCCGTCAATGCCGATCTCGCCGAATTCATTCTCAATCAGCACCACCTGGCTTCCCGCCAGCGCCTCTTTTAAAAGCTTCTGAATCAGTGTCGTCTTCCCGGCTCCCAGAAAGCCGGAAATGATATCTATTTTCGTCATCTTTCCCTCCATGTCCGAGCGCTCTTTGTTCCATGGCAGTTTTGCGGCGCTCCGATGCAAAACTGTCGATGTGACTTTTCAAAACCATCATTTCATTTTGCTTCAAATCCCCGGGAATGTCAACCGGACCTCCGGAAAATTCATTTTCTTTTTAGAAGCGCAGGCCGCCGGGAAGAATGGATTCCGAATCAGATATTGGCTCCAGCCAAATAGCGTTTCAGCAGAAAAGCGCAGAAATAAGGGAAGGTATAGATATCATCACTATACCCGATGTTCCCGCCGGTGAACTTAATGCCGCAGTGAATATCCTCATACTTCTCACTGCTGATCAGGGTCCTCATGGACTTGGCAGTCCCGTTCTTGGCCTTCACCTCAACAGGGATCAGGGCGCTTGCCGTTCGGACGAAGAAATCCTGTTCCAGAGTAGAATCGTCCCGTTTATAGTAATAGAGTTTGTATCCCGCCTTGACCAGTGCTTCGCCAACCACATTTTCATAATTTCTTGTTGTCCTTGGCAAGCTGTGCGGGAATGTTGTTGAATACATTCAGGATCCTGGTCTGGTCGATGCCCCCGGCATATTTGCGAATGTCCTCTTTGTAGTCTGCGATCAGCTGTCGCTGTACTTCAAGAGACCCCTCAAAGGTACCTTTTACAATGAACTCACGTACAACAGCGGGCATTCCGCCCAGGATACAGTAGTCAAGGAAGAGCGAGCTGCACACAAACATCTGTACCTCGTTGAAGGGCGTAAGATTTCGCATATGC
>CALWGP010000054.1 GCA_944380095.1 uncultured Lachnospiraceae bacterium
TCCGTGCGGTAGACGGCCACTCCCGCTTCGTCAAGCCGCCGCAGTACTTTGTCCGAAGGTTCCTGCAGCTGCCCGTCCTCGTCCAGACCGCAGGAAATCACCGCGATCCGCGGCCGCACCGCCTCCAGCAGCTCTTTTTTCGTGGAACTTTTGCCGCCGTGATGGGCCACCATGAGCACGTCGCACGCCAGGTCGTATCCGCTGTTTTGCAGCGCTTCCTCCGCTTTTTCTTCCCCGTCCCCGTAAAACAGGAAACGATGGAGTCCGTCCTCCAGGATCAGGCCCATGGAACAGTCATTGAGCCCTTCCCGGGCGGTCTGTTCGGAATCATCCTGGATCAGGATGGTAAAAAAAGCATTTTCCCCAAGGGAGTAAACTTCTCCCGGCTGCGGCGCTGTGACCGGCTGCCCGGTTTCCTCCAGGAAAGACGTCAGGCTTTGAAACACTTTTGAATCCACAATGTCCGTTGAAAAATTGCCCATCAGGACCGTCTGCGTCGGAACCGCTTCCAGCACCGCCTCTGCGGCCCGGATATGGTCTTTATGAGGATGGGTAATCACCAGGTAATCCAGCTTTTTGACCCCCCGTCCGTTCAGATAGTCCAGAATCTTCTCCGTTTCCCCTTCCCCGTTGCTCCCGGCGTCAATCATCATAAAACGGCCGTCTGCGGATTCTGCCAGCACGCAGTTGCATTTTCCCACGTCCAGATAATGGACCGTCAGCCCTTCGGCAAAGCTTCTTTTCCCGAAAACAGCCAGTCCAACCGCTGCCAGGACAAGCAGGACCATTCCGGCCAGTACCGCCCGGTTTTCCCTTACTTTTCCCATTTTCCTTACTTTTCCTCCCAAAACAGAAGCTGCAGGAAATCGCAGGCGCTGCGCCGCCACACGTTCCAGTCATGTCCGCCCTCGTAAATCCTGCGGACACATGGGAATCCGTAATCGCTGCAAAGCTGGTCCTCCTCCAGGAAGAAACGGAAGAACACATCCTGCTTCCCGATCGACCGAAACAGGAGGCGGTTTTGATTTGCAAACTCCTCCGGATTCTGAAGCGCTTTGCGCAGATGGCTTTCGTCCGCTTCCTCCACGCCGATATAGTTGCGAAGAAAACCGCTGAACAGACCGATCCAGGCAAACAGTTCCGGACAGGAAAATGCTACCATGGCTGCCTGCATGGAGCCCATGGAAAGTCCGGCCACCGCCCGCCCTTCCCGGTCCGTCCTCACGGGATAGTTTCGTTCCACAAAAGGCAGCAGGTCCTTTTTCAAAAAGTCCGGATAAAGCTGGTGGCGAAAGCCGCTTTTCTCTCCTCCTGCAAGCGTCCCGTCAGCCATGACAATGATCATGGGCTTTGCCCTTCCTTTCGCCAGGAGGTTTTCCAGGATCGTACAGATCCTTCCCTGCCAGACCCAGCAGGTTTCATTCTCCCCGTATCCGTGCTGCAGATAAAGGACCGGTAAGGGTTCCTGCATCCTTTGGGCCGCCGGGGGAAGGTAAACCAGACAGGTTTCCTCCCGTCCCGTCACTTCGGACCAAAAGTACTCGTGGCAGAGTTTTCCTCTCGGCACATCCTTTCTTTCCAGGAAATCCTCCGCCGGGCCGATCTCCAGGAAGTTTTTGGGATGCCCTCCCCCATAGCCGATGGGAAACCACGGGCTTAGCACTTCCACGCCGTCCACAATCAGGGATGCGTCGTAATACCCCGGTTCCAGATCCAGCGTCAGCTCCCACACATCCCGCTCTACTTCCATGAAAATATATTTTTCCCGTCCCACCGAAAGTTCCACGTCGCAGGCGCGTTTCAGCCACAGGCGCAAAAACGGCTTCCCGTCCTCCCGGTAAAAAACTCCCTGGGCAGGGGCGGGGGGACGGATGGCTGCCAGTAAAAGAGGCTGCGGCCGGTGAAAGGCCAGGGCCTGGTCCTGCAGATCCCCTGTCCTTTCCTGCGTTGCCCCTTCCCATTTTTCCTGTTTTTCCATATGCTCCAGTGCGTTGCGGTTCAGATGCAGCATCCCGATCTCCTTTGTTTCCCGGCCGGCAGCTTCATTCCGCTTTCCCGAAAGCCTTCCGCAGTTTCCCGCGGATCCGCTGCAGCGCATTATCCGTACTCTTTTCGTCCCTGCCCAGCACCCGGGCGATCTGCACATATCCCATCCCTGTCAGATAAAGATCCAGGACCTGCTTTTCCAAGGGGCTGAGCTGTTTATCAATGGCGCTTTTTAGCTGCTCCAAATTTTCCCGGTCAATCAGTACCTCTTCCGGACTTCTTTCCCAGACGTCCGGACATCCCAGCCGCCCCTCGGCGCGGCCTTCGTCCCCCATCTCTTCCCCGTTTAAGGAAACCGACCGGTTCAGCGGCATATGCTTTTTGCGGAAGGAGGCCTGGACAGCCGTATACATCTGGCGGGAAACGCACAGATCCGCAAAGGTGCAAAAGCTGGCGTCCCGGCCGGGATCATAGTCCCGCACCGCTTTAAAAAGGCCGATCATCCCTTCCTGGATCAGGTCCTCATTGTCCCCGCCCAGAAGATACATGGATTTTGCCTTACTGCGCACCATGCCTTTGTACTTTTCCAGGATATAATCCATCACCCCGCCGTCGCCGTCTTTCAGCCGCAGGATCAGTTCTTCGTCGCTGACGCCTTCATAGCCTTCCATCCGCGTATCATCCTTTCAGCAGTCTCTGGCGCACGATCTCGTAAGCCAGCACGCCTGCCGCAACGGAGGCGTTTAAGGAATCGATATCCCCCTTCATGGGAATGGACGCCGTCAGGTCGCAGCTTTTCCTGACCAGTTTTCCTACCCCTTCCCCCTCATTGCCGATCACCAGGCCGATGGGGCCGGTCAGGTCCAGGTCGTACATCCTGGTTCCACCCATGTCCGCACAGACAAACCAGATTCCCTCTTTTTTCAGTTCTTCCATGGTACGGGCCAGGTTGGTCACCCTTGCCACCGGGGTAAAGTTCAGCGCGCCTGCCGAAGTTTTGGCCACCGTAGCGGTCAGTCCTGCCGCCCGGTTTTTGGGAATAATGACGCCATGGGCCCCGGCCAGGTTTGCCGTCCGGATAATCGCGCCCAGATTGTGGGGATCTTCTATATTATCCAGCACAAAGAGAAAAGGCGGTTCCCCTTTTTCCTTCGCCGCCTGCAGGATGTCCTCCACCTGCGCGTATTCATAGGCGGCCCCGTAGGCGATGACCCCCTGGTGCTTTCCGGTAGAGGACATCTGATCCAGCCGTTCCCGGGAAACATATTTCACGGGCGTCCCGTGCTTTTGAGCTTCCCGCCGGATTGTCACAACAGGACCGTCCTGACAGCCGTCCAGCAAAAAGAGCCGGTCAATGGGCCTTCCCGCCCGGTACGCTTCGATTACCGCGTTTCTTCCCTCGATTGTAAATTCTTCGTATCTCATCTTAAATCCATTCTCCTGTCCGCTCCAGCCCGGTCCGGATCAGGCTAAGCAGCCGCTCTTCCTGCCCGCTCAGATACAGATAGCCGTACAGCGCCTCCAGCCCCGTAGCTTTCCGGTAATCCCCGATGGTGGCGTTTTTGGCGGTGGTATGGGAATGGGCGTTCCTTCCCCGCTTATACACCGCCAGTTCTTCCGGCGTCAGATCCGGCAAAAGGGCTTCCGCCTGGGCTGCCTGGGCCGCCGCCTTTACCATGAGGCTCTTTTTCTTATGAAGCCTGTCCACGGAAGCGTTGGCCCTGCCGGCTACCGCCGTCCGGATCACCAGGTCATATACGCCGTCCCCGACAAACGCAAGGGTCAGGGGGGAGTAGGTCCGCAGGTCGGGAATCTCGCAGCCAAATACTGCGCCGATCCGCTCCGCGGCCCCTTCCTTCCTTACGCCCGTTTCCATTTCACACCTTCGCGGGTATCCTCCAAAAGGATCCCCTTTTGCAGCAGCTCATTGCGGATCTCATCCGCCCGGGCGAAGTTTTTCGCCTTTCTTGCCGCCTGCCGTTCCGCGATGAGCGCTTCTACATCAGAATCCAGCAGCTCCTCTTTCGTCTCCACAATCAGGCCGCAGATATCCGTCAGGGAAAGCAGTTCTTCCCGGAGGGCTTTTACAAATCCCGCCGTACTGTCCTCCCTGGCGTTTGTGTTGATGAATTTGACCAGTTCAAAGACAGCCGCCAGGGCATCCGCCGTATTAAAGTCGTCGTCCATGGCTTCGTCAAATTTTGCCGCATATTCTTTTGCCTTTTCCCAAAGGGCTTCTTCTTCCTGCGTCCGCTCCTGCTGCCTGGCGTTTTTCAGAAGGAAATCCAGGTTTGCCGCCGCAGTCCGGATCCGCCCCAGTCCGTTTCTAGCCGCTTCCATCAGGTCCGCGCTGAAATTCAAGGGGCTTCTGTAGTGTGCGGAAAGCATGAAAAACCGCAGGACCATCGGGTCGTACTGCTGCAGGATATCCCGCACGGTAAAGAAATTGCCTGCGGATTTGCTCATTTTCCTGTTGTCGATATTTAAAAAGGCATTGTGCATCCAGTAGCGGGCAAAGGGCTTTCCGTTGGCCGCTTCGGACTGGGCGATTTCGTTCTCGTGATGGGGGAAAATCAGGTCTTCCCCGCCGGCATGGATGTCGATTTCTTCCCCCAGATACTTTTTGCTCATTACCGAGCACTCGATGTGCCAGCCAGGCCTGCCGTCGCACCAGGGGGATTTCCAATAAGGTTCCCCTTCCTTCTTGGGCTTCCAAAGGACGAAGTCCAGCGGATCCTCCTTCTGATCTTCCCCGGAAACCAGCAGGGAACGTTTTCCACCCTCCAGATCGTCCAGGTTTTTATGGGACAGCTTTCCGTATTCCGCAAAGCTTCTGGTCCGGTAATATACCGTCCCGTCTGCCGCCACGTAAGCGTGGCCTTTGTCGATCAGCGTCCGGATCATCTCCTCCATCCCGCAGATTTCTTCCGTGGCCAGCGGATGGGTCGTGGCGGGCCTGACGTTTAACGATTCCATATCCTTTTTGCATTCCGCAATGTAGCGCTGGGAAATGGTCTGGGAATCCACGCCTTCCTCGATGGCCTTTTTGATGATCTTATCGTCCACATCCGTGAAGTTGCTTACATAATTGACCTCATACCCCTTGTGCTCCATATAGCGGCGCACCGTGTCGAATACGATCATGGGGCGGGCGTTGCCGATGTGGATCAGGTTATAAACCGTGGGGCCGCACACGTACATGCGCACCTTCCCTTCCTCGATGGGTACAAACTCTTCCTTTTTCTTTGTCAGCGTATTATAGATTTTCACTCTGTTTCCCTCTCTGTTCCGCCGTCTTTATACGGCTGATTTTTTCCAGTTCCTTACACCTTTTTTCCAGTTCCAGCACCCGGTTGATCAGGGCGCTGTTTTCTTTCTGCAGATTGGCAATGTCCTCCCGGACCGGGTCGGGCAGATGCACCTGGTCCATGGTTTCCCTGGGCAGGGGCTGATTATCCCGGCGCACAACCCGTCCCGGCACTCCCACTACCGTGGAGTTGGGCGGGACCGGGGAGAGCACTACGCTTCCGGCTCCGATTTTGGAGTTTTCCCCGATGGTAAAAGAGCCCAGCACTTTGGCCCCCGCGCTGATCATCACATTGTCTTCGATGGTGGGATGGCGCTTGCCCTGCTCCTTGCCCGTGCCTCCCAGGGTCACGCCCTGGTACAGCGTCACGTTATTGCCGATGATCGTCGTCTCGCCGATGATCACGCCGTTGCCGTGGTCAATGAAAAATCCCCTGCCGATCCTGGCGCCAGGATGAATTTCAATCCCGGTCTTTCTGGCGCCCCGCTGGGAAATATAGCGGGCCCAGAAATAATGCCCTCCTTCGTATAACCTGTGGGCCAGCCGATAGTGAAGCATCACTTTAAAGCTGGGATACAAAAAAACTTCCATGGAAGAGTGGATTGCCGGGTCCCGTTCCCGGACAATCCGGATTTCTTCCTTTATATTCCGGATAATTCCCATGTCCTTTTCCCTTTCCTATCGCAAAAACGATTGAATGAAAAAAGCGGAATCCTTCCGTCAGTCAGCGACGAAAATCTTCCGCGGTTCCACCCTGTTTCAGGATCTTCTCCGGATCCTGCCCTCTGTGCGCGTATAACGGCGCCGCCCGTGCCCGGCTCAATCCCCTTCTTTTACGCAAAAAGAAACGCTTCGCCGGACCAGCTCCCGGATGCACTTTCCGCCGGTTCCCGCCGGGAATGCTTTCAGCCAGCGACACTCCCTCTCTGCGGCGGTATTTCCCGCGTACTCTTTCCGTTCACAGCCTTTCTCTTCATCCAGAATAGAAAAAAATCCCCGTTTTGTCAACCGGTTTATACAATTTCATTGATCCATACCCGGGAAAGGAAGCGCAGATTCCCGCCTCCCAAACCCGCTTCCTTCCTGCGGCCAAAAACAAACTCCGTCAGTTCCCCCGCAGACAGGCACAGTTCTGCGGTCTGCCCCGGGGTTGATCCTTTTTCAAACATCCTTTTTACCACGCACCCCTGCCGGTCGGCCCGGCAAAGGTAACGGCCGCTGTTTTGACAAATCAGCGGGTCTTTGATTTGAAGCCCAAATTCTACCGGCAAATCGCCGGAAAGCAGGGAAAGCAAAGCCTCAGCCTTTACCACCCTGGCCATAATGGCAGGCTTTTCTCCCAGCCGCTTTCCCACAAAGCAGCGT
Organism: uncultured Lachnospiraceae bacterium; assembly: GCA_944380095.1. GTDB lineage: Bacteria > Bacillota > Clostridia > Lachnospirales > Lachnospiraceae > Gallintestinimicrobium. The sequence continues at coordinate 6,659 of CALWGP010000054.1, forward strand.
TCGATTTCCGCCTCTGCCAGCACCTCCGGCAGATCCGCCTCCCCTTCTTCCCGGGTATAGTAAAACAGGCCTTCCAGTTTTTTTGCTCCCGGGCTAACCTGGCGTTCATATCCAAAAATACCGCCTTCCTGGGCGGCGGCTTCCTGCAGCTTCTCTCTATAATATGCGCTGTCCCGCAGGACGTACACCTCTTTTTCCCTCTCCAGAATCCGGGAGGCAAACTGCGCCATCCTCCCCGCGTCCGCTTCCTTCATCCGCCGCAGCCCATGAGGGTCAAAAGCCGCCGCATCCCATACCGGGCGATCGTAAATCCAGACGAAGTCAAAGGGGGCGTAAATGGCCGGGGAGGCCGGCATCAGGAAAACAAAGGGGACATTTTCCCGGTAGAGCAGGGCCAGGGCCTCTTTCAGAAGGGCGGACATGTATCCTTTGCGCCGGCAGTCCGGACGGGTAGCCACTCCTACGATATAGGCGCTGTCCACCCTGCGCCCGGCCGCGCATACCCGTTCCGGGGTCAGATAGAGCATAGCGCGGATTCCCTCCTGCCCTTCCAGGACCAGCCCCCTGTTCTTCCCTGCCTTGCAGGAAAAGTAGTAGTCCGTAAAAGTAGCGGTATCTTCCGAAAAGACCTGCCTCCACAGCCCCTGTGCCTCAAGGCATTCTTCTCCTGTCAGAAGACGGATCCTCCCTTCTTTCCTCATCTTCCGGGGCACCCGCCGCAGCCTTCGCAGCCCTGTCCGGCCACATCCCTGTCATACAGGCCCATGGGGCTTTCCAGCAGGCAGACGGCCTGCGCCGAAATTCCTTCGCCGCTGCCCGTAAAACCAAGCCCCTCTTCCGTAGTGGCCTTGACGTTTATCTGGGAAATGTCGATCTTTAACACGTCCGCAATGTTTTGCCGCATCCTGTCGATATAGGGGCGCATCTTGGGCGCCTGGGCAATGATGGTGGCGTCGATGTTTTCCACCAAAAAGCAGCTTTCTTCCAGCAGCTGCCCCACCCGCTTAAGAAGTTCCAGACTGCTGATCCCCCGATAGGCGGGATCCGTATCCGGGAAATGTTTCCCGATGTCGCCCATGGCCGCCGCGCCCAGCAGGGCGTCCATGACGGCATGCAAAAGCACATCCGCATCGGAGTGCCCCAAAAGCCCTTTTTCATAAGGGATCTCCACCCCTCCCATAATCAGGGGCCTTCCCTCTGTCAGGCGGTGTACGTCATAACCCATTCCGATTCTCATACGCTTTTTCTCCTTTTTTCCCGAATCCTCAGTCCGGTTCCACCATACGGTATCCTACCCCGATTTCCGTAAAGATATAGCGGGGCTGGGCCGGGTTTTCTTCCACTTTCCTCCGGATATTGGCCATATTGACCCGCAGGATCCGGTTGTTGTTTTCCATGTTGGGCCCCCAGATTTCCCGGATCAGGAAATCATAAGTCATTACTTTTCCGGCATATTTTGCCAGCAGGGCCACCAGTTTAAATTCGTTCTGCGTCAGGTTTGCATCTTTCCCGTCCACATAGGCGCGGTGCTTGTCATAGTCCACCGTCAGCCCTCCTGCCCGGAAAATCCCGCTCCGGCCCCCTTCCGCCGGTCCGGCCGTGCGGGAATGGCGGATCGCCGTCCGGACCCGGGCCAGAAGCTCCGACGTACCGAAAGGCTTTGTAATATAGTCGTCCGCCCCCTGGTCCAGCGCTTCCACCTTATCCCGCTCGTGGCTTCTGGCGGAAACCACCACAACGGGCATCCCGGTCCATTCCCGCACCTTCTGCAGGATCGTCATCCCGTCCATATCCGGCAGTCCCAGATCCAGGATCACAAGGTCCGGGCATCTGGAAGTGATCAGGCTGTACGCTTCCGTCCCGGTAGCCGCAAGGATCACATCATACTCGTTGGCTTCCAGAATCGCCTTGAGAAAGTTCCGGATGCTTTTATCGTCTTCTACGATCAGAATTCTGTCCCTGACTTCCATCTTGCTTTTCTTCCTCCATGGGCAGCCAGAAACTGACCCTGGCTCCCCCGTTTTCTGCGTTTTCCGCTTTCATATTCCCGTGGTGGGCCTTCACAATGCTCATACAGACGGAAAGGCCGATCCCCATGTTGCGCCGGGAATCGGGGCCGTCCTGATCCTGTCCGGAAAACTTCCCTTCGAAAACAGAGGGAAGCACGGATTTGGAAATGCCGCAGCCGTCGTCTTCCACCGCGGTGGTCACTTTCGCTTTGTCGCATGTCACCCGGATCCGGATTTTCCGGACGGTTTTTCCGTGCTGCACCGAATTTTCCATCAGATTCATCAGCACCTGCTCAATGAGGATGCCGTCCATCGGGACAAGCAGCATCTCGGAAGGCATCTTCACCTCCACCTGTATGTCCGGGTTCTGATTCCTGAATTTTCCCACCGCATCCCCGATGACTTCTTCCATCACTTCCTCGGCGGTATGGATCTTTGCCCCTTCCGCGTTTCCGCTGATCCTGGTAATGGAGAGCAGGTTTTCCACGATCCGGATCAGCCACTGGGCTTCCTTTTTCATGTCCTCAATCAGCTCCCTCTTCTCTGCGTTCCCCAGGGCATCGTAATTGTCCAGGATGCCGGAAGCCGCCCCCAGGATAGCGGTCAGGGGCGTGCGGATATCATGGGAAACCGCCCGGAGCAGATTGCCCCGCATCTTTTCCCGCTCTGCCTCCATTTTCACTTTTTCCTGCTTTTTGATCTGGGTGGTCATGGTGCTGACCGTCACCGCCACCACAAGCATGACCAGAAAGGTCAGCGGATATCCCGTAATGGTAAAATTGAGTGCAAAATAAGGGTAAGTAAACACAAAATTCACCCCTACCACCGCGATCAGGGACGCCACAATCCCGTATCCGTATCCGTCCGTATATTTGGAAACAAATAAAACAGCCAGCACAAACAGCAGCGGGACATGGGTATCCGTGGTGGCAAAGTTCTGCAAAAAAAAGCAGACTGCCGTCGCCAGTCCCAGTATGCCTGCGGTAATCCCGCAGTTTTTTATCAGTCCTGTCTTGCCTCTTTGCATCCGGCGGATTCCTCCTTATTTTACTATATCTTTTTTCCTAGGGCAACGCTTCCCTGTCACGCGGATGCGCATCCCTGCTATTTTTATTTTGAATGAAAAAAGACGCCACATCCGGCGATTGCCTCCCCGATGCAGCGTCCCTGTCAAAAAGCGCTTTGAAAACAGCCCCTGCCCCTTTAGTCAAACATGGAGCAGCCGTATTTCACTTTTCTGTATATCTTCTGGCCGATTACCACCGGAATGCTCACCGTCAGATAAATGGTCGGAAGTCCTCCCAGCAATGCCATCAGAACCACCAGGATAATGCTGACTATGTTTCCCATTGTTTCTACCCTCTTTCTTTTAGCTTTCCTGTCGATGATAGCACAACGCAGAAAACCGTTCCAGAAACAGGGCAAAACTTTAATCCGTTCTTAGCGCATTTTTTATTTTCTTAGCGGAATCGAAACATCTTTCATGTCCTGCTTTTCTGCCACTTTACCATCATCACCAGGCTGACCGCCGAAAGAACCAGGAAGAAAATACAGGCCGGGAGGCTTGCAAAAACGCCGCCGAAGGGCAGCTGGTCCATCACAAGGTAAACAAACAGGTTGGCTACCGCATGAAACGCCATGGGCGCCAGGATGCTGTCGTAAATTTCATAGACCACAGCCAGCACAATCCCCAGCGCCGTTGCATACACCGCCTGGACCAGGTTCCCGTGGAACAGGCCGAATAAAAGGCCGGAAATCACTACCGCTGCCGGCACGCCGCCCACCTTTTTCAGCCGTCCGTACACCACGCCCCGGAACACAAATTCTTCCCCCAGGGGAGCCAGGATTCCAAAGGACAAAATGCCCAGCCACAGGGGCGTATCAAACTGCATCTCGGAAACTTCCCGGAAAGTGGGCGAATAGCGGTACAGCTCAATCAGGGACAAAAGCCCGTTCAGTCCCGCCGCCAGGGAAGCCGCCAGAACCGCCATGGGCACCAGGGAAAGGCCGTCCGTAGGTACGCCGGGACGCAGCCTGACCTCCCTGCGCCAGACGGCAAAACAGACCAGGAAGGCGGCGATCACGCCCGCTGCATTCCCCAAATTGAGCAGGTAATTGTATACGGACTGGCTCATCCCTCCGGGGACGACGCTGTAAAAGAGCATCCCCGCCAAAAGAACCGCCGTTCCTGCCGCCAGATTGACGCCAAAATAAGTCAGCATGGCCAAAGCGCAGGCGCCGATTGCCTTCCCTGTACGGGACGCCTTCGTTTCGGGCCTGCCCTTGCCCGGCTGCCGGTAACGTTCATACAGGTTCCGGCCGTCCACTGCCCCGCTGCAGGCATGCGGGTCCCGGGCGGCTTCGGCATCCGGCCGCCATGCGCCCTGCCACGCACCCTGTCCGCTGCCCAAAAGTACGCTGCGCAGTCCTTCCACATTCCGGACCAGGATCTCTGCCCCGGCCTCCTGCAGCTCGCCGGGCTGCGCATATCCGTAAGTGACCCCGACGCTGTGGGTCCCCGCCGCGCAGGCTCCCTCGATATCGTATTTCCGGTCGCCCACCATCACCACGCTGGAAGGATTGGCCGCGCCCTTCCTGGCAAACTGCCAGAGGACTTCCCGCACCACTTCTTCCTTGCGGTCCCGCCTGCCGTCCAGTTCGCTGCCCACAACGATTTCAAAGTACTGACGGATTCCGAAATAATTCAGGATATCTTCCACAAATACCGTAGGTTTGCTGGAAGCCACCGCCAGATGGGCGCCCGCCGCCTTCAGATCCCGCAAAAGTTCCGGGATGCCGGGGTAGATCACATTTTCATACTTTCCCTTCTGCGAAAAATACTCCCTGTATTTGCCTACCGCCTCTTCCGCCTGCTCGGGCGTAAAGCCGTAGTATTTCATAAAGCTCTCCCGCAGCGGGGGACCGATAAAGGGCGTAAGCTTATCTGCGTCCGGCTCCTCAATCCCGAAACTTTTCAGCGCATGCCGGACGCTGGCCGTAATCCCCTCTTTGGGATCGGTGAGCGTCCCGTCCAGGTCAAACAAAATATAGGAAAACATCTTCGTACCTCTTTCTTTCCTCTGTTATCACACTTTTTTAATCATAACAGAAATTTCCCCGGGCAGCTATGAAATTTTTGTGAAAAAACAATTGACACCTTCCCTTCGGCGGACTATATTTAAGTGGAAAATAAAATCAGCCAGGGGAGCGATTGCTGAGACTGAATGACGGAATCATTTCCGGAGTTCTGACCCTTACTACCTGACCCGGGTAATACCGGCGGAGGGAGGCAGAGTTTGCAGATACAAAAGATGAAAAGATGAGGTTTTTTCGTTCTTTTTTGCTGCAGTCGGCGATACACCCCTCCTGTACAATGCAAGGAGGTTTTTTTATGCTCAATTTTTTTGCAGTCCCCATTACGGATGAATGGGGCACCACCTATCAGCTGACCACAGCCGGATACACGGCCCTGGTCCTCATTATGCTGGCCCTTCTGCTGCTGGCCTGCTTTATCGGCAACAGCATCAAAAAGCCCCAGTTCTCCACCCGGCAGCTGGTGTTTTCCGCCATGGCCATCGCAGCTGCCATGGTAACTTCCTTTATCAAACTGTTTGACCTGCCCATGGGCGGATCCGTCACCCTGCTGTCCATGCTGTTCATCTGCCTGATCGGCTACTGGTACGGCATCCGGGCCGGCCTGATGACCGCCATCGCCTACGGCTTTTTGCAGCTGATCAGCGATCCCTATATCATCAGCCTTCCCCAGATGCTGGTGGACTATATTTTCGCATTCGGCGCCCTGGGCCTTTCCGGCGTTTTTTCCAAGTCCAAAAACGGCCTGATCAAAGGCTATCTGCTGGGCGTTCTGGGCCGGTACTTCTTCGCGTTCCTGTCCGGCCTGATCTTCTTTGGCGTCTATGCCGCGGATTATAACATGTCCGCGCCGGTATACTCCCTGGTATACAACGGCGCGTATCTGGGAGCGGAAGCTCTTCTTACCGTCATTATCCTGGCCCTCCCCCCTGTGAAAAAGGTGATGGGACAGCTCAAGGCGATGGCGAAAGGCTGAGTTTTTCGCGCAGGCCGTCCTACCGGTTTTCACAGCGAAACTGCAGCGGCGTCATTCCGTAGGTCTTTTTGAACAGGCGGCTGAAATGCTCCACGTTCTCGTAGCCTACCATGGCCGCGACGGTTTCCACTTTCTGGCCGGAATCCTTCAACAGGATTCTGGCCTTTTTCATTCTGGCTTTTTTTACCGCTTCCTGGAAGGTTTCTCCCGTTTTTGCCCTGATATATTTGGAAAGATACGGCGCGGTCAGATGAAACTGCTCGCCCAGCTTTTCCAGCGTCACGTCTGCGTAGTGGTTGCGGATGTAGTTCATAATATCCACAATCCTCTCTTCCCTGGCCTGGGTGCAGTCCAGATCCTTAGTCAGGCGGTTGGCTGCCGATACCAGCGCCGCAATGGAGCTTTTGATAATATCTTCGTCGATTCCCACGCCCCAGTACATCCTGTTGCGGCAGGAAATCCCCACATAGGCCGCCGCTTTGGAAGAAGACCCTCTGGAAACGGCATGTTCCTCATAGACTGTCAGCTCATAACTGATGCCAAAGCAGGCCTTGACGGCGTTGCTTACTGCGTCCAGACGGCCGTTCCCCGCCGCCTCGATGACCCTTCTTTGTTTCCCCTGTTCGATGGTCACCTGCGCGGTAATTCCGTCCGTCTGCCGGAAGTGGCACTCCGGCACGTCGAACACTTCCCTTTCTTCGATATAGTGTTCCCGGAAAATCCGGTAGATTTCTTCCGGTAAAAGCTCCTGGTGCTTCCGGTCGGAAATCCCCTTCACCAGATATCCCACCTCTTCTTTCATCTGCGCCGGAAGACTGATGCCGAAGTTCTGTTTCAGGATAAAGGCCACGCCTCCCTTGCCGGACTGGCTGTTGATCCGGATCACATCCGATTCATACTCCCGTCCCACGTCCTTCGGATCGATGGGCAGGTAAGGCACATTCCAGCGTTCCCCGCCCTTTCCTTCTTTCCGCCAGGTCATCCCTTTGGAAATGGCGTCCTGATGGGAACCGGAAAAGGCGGTGAACACCAGATCCCCCGCATAGGGCGTGCGCTCGTACACCCGCATCCGGGTCAGCCGCTCATAGACTTCCCGGATCGCTGGGAGGTCGGAAAAATCCAGTCCCGGATCCACGCCGTGGCAGACCATATTCAGAGCCACTGTCACCAGGTCCACATTCCCGGTCCGTTCCCCGTTTCCAAAGAGCGTCCCTTCCACCCGGTCCGCTCCCGCCAGTACGCCGAATTCCGCGTCGCTGACGCCACAGCCCCGGTCGTTGTGGGGATGGACGCTGAGCACCACGCTGTCCCTGTATTTCAGATGTTTATGCAGATATTCCACCTGACAGGCAAACACATGGGGCATGGCGATCTGCACCGTGGTGGGGATATTGATAATCGCCTTTTGAAAAGGGGTAGGCTGCCAGACGTCCAGCACCGCATTGCACACTTCCAAAGCGTAGTCCACCTCCGTGCCGGGAAAACTTTCCGGGCTGTATTCGAAGGTAAAATTCCCTTTCGTTTCCTCCGCGATCCGTTTGAGCAAAACCGCCCCGTCCACGGCCAGCTGGCGGATCTCGTCCCTACTTTTATGAAATACCTGCTCCCGCTGGGCCACGGACGTGGAATTGTACAGGTGGATCACCGCATGGGGCGCCCCCTGCACCGCTTCAAATGTCTTGCGGATAATGTGGTCCCTCGCCTGGGTCAGCACCTGGATCGTCACGTCCTCCGGGATCATATCCCGCTCGATGAGCTCCCGGACAAACCGGTACTCCGTATCGGAAGCCGCCGGGAACCCCACTTCGATCTCCTTAAAGCCAACCTTCGTCAGCATCCGGAAAAATTCCAGCTTTTCTTCCAGGCTCATGGGTTCGATCAGCGCCTGGTTGCCGTCCCGCAGATCCACGCTGCACCAGACGGGCGGTTTTTCAATGGTCTCCTTTTTCACCCAGTCATAACTTACTTCCGGGGTCATAAAATAAGATTTTCCGTATTTCGCGGCAATGTCCATCTTCCTTCTCCTTTTCCTCTTGCTAATAATTGGACGAAAAAACGTCCCTATGAAAATCCCGGGATCTTCATAGAGACGCAAAATCCGTTTCGCGCGGTACCACTCTATTTCGCAGCCAAAGCTGCGCCCTCACCGGCACGCCGTCCGTTCCGGTTTTACCGGCGGGCGTATGCCATCCCCCTTTTTACGGCGGGAGCTCCGTCCGCGCCTACACAACCTGCGTCCGTCCTTTCAATCCCAAAGCGGGATCAAAAAATACGGGCACAGCCTTCGGGCGGCTGCTCCGGGGCCAGTTCACCGACGGCTTTTGCCTGCCTCGCACCGCCCGGCAGTTCTCTGCTGCCCGGCCGCCGGCTAC
>CALWGP010000055.1 GCA_944380095.1 uncultured Lachnospiraceae bacterium
GCCTGCGCTGTAATGACGCCGATCGGCCCCGCGCCCAGGATCAGCACGTTTTTGTGTTTCACGTTTCCGGCCCGTTTCACCGCATGAACGGCCACGGCCAGCGGCTCCACCATCGTCCCCGCCTCATAGCTGCTGTCTTTGGGGAGGGTGGCGACTTTGTCCGCATCCACCGCGAAATATTCCGAAGCCATTCCCGGCGTCTGGAATCCCATCACCCTAAGATTCTCGCAGAGATTATATTTTCCTTCCCTGCAATAGCGGCATTCACCGCAGGGAAGCTGCGGCTGTATGGTCACTTTCTGACCCGGGAAAAGATTCAAAACAGCCGATCCAACTTCCACAATCTCTCCCGACGCCTCACGTCCCTGCGTTATCGGATACTCAACCCCCGGATAGCTTCCTTCATAAACGCGAAGGTCCGATCCGCAGATCCCGATCCTTTTAATACAGACCAAAACCTGATCCTGATTGATTTTCGGATTTGAAACTTCTCTGAATTCAAGTTTCCCCGGGGCAACGACAACCTGCTGCAGCATTTTTGCTCCTTCCTTTGCTTTTTACAGAATCTTATCCAAAAATTTTTGTTGCTACAATCTGCTAACACGTTGAATTATACACGTTTTCACTCCTTTTTTCAACGGTGAGGCATCATCCCTTCACCACCAGGATTTTATCCCCCCTTTTCACTTCTTCCGAGGCCAGATCGTTCATCTCCTTTATCCGCGCCACCGGCACATAGTATTTCTTCCCGATGCTCCACAGGCTATCCCCGTCCTGCGCAATGTAGACCACAATCCCGGGCAGGGCGGCCAGTTTTTCCGGATCCAGCTGCGAAACGTTCACAGCGGTCACCATGGGTTCTTCGTGCATTTCACACACCATTCCCCGGAAAGAAACCATGGCCTTTACCTCCGCTTCTCCGGAATCCGCCACGGAAACCCTCAGCTCTTCCAGCGCGGGCTCAACCTCATACCGGCAGTCCTCACAGGCCTGCGGCACTTCCATGACATAGGAAAAAGGGAGGGAATCTTTCAGGCAGCAGAAGGGAAGATCCGGATCCTGCGAGGCATAAAGGATCCGCGCCGATACCGTGCCCGTCAGTTTGAGTCCTTCCGGGCAGGGTTCTATGGCTCCCAGCCAGACCTCGCCGAAGCTTCCACAGATCTGCTGTATCTTCGGCAGTCCTGTGCCCGCCTGGAGCCGGCCGGAAACTTTCGCTTTCCCCGTGTTTTTGGTCACCAGCTGTTTGCAGCGTCCCATGCAGCGCACGGCTTCCATTTCCTGTTCCACCCCATACAGATCGGAAACGGTCTCCATCCGTACTTCTTCATACAGCTTCATATCCAGGTCCAGTACAAGTTCCAGGGAAATTTTCCGTTCTTCCCCGTCTGCATCCGCCTTCCCTTCTATTTCCTGATGTCCGATTCCGAATCGAATCTTTTCCAGCATTCCTTCCCGCATTCCCTGGCAGTCCACTGCCCCCTTTACGGGCACGGTTGTTTCGTACCAGACGGCCGGACGTTCCTCTCCTTCTCCTTCATATAAAACAAAAAGGGAAATTTCCCCCTCCAGGGCCAGCTTTCCGTCCTGCGCCCGGCATGTCATTTCCTTCAGTTCGCATGTCTGCCAGAGAATCTCAAACAGGTTCGGCATTCCGGCCGGAAGCTCCACATCCTGCCTCACCCGGAAAATATCCTTCTTTGCAATCACCAGATCCAGCGCCTGCAGGGGAGTGGTTTTCATCTCCACCCCTTCTTCCCCGTCGATTCCCACCGCCGCTTCCATCTCTTCCACCGTTTCCACGCACAGGTCAAAGTCCACCAGCGCCTGGACGGACAGCTTTCTGGAATTGATCATGCCCACGCTGAGATCTTCCAATACGGCCCTGACCGTTACCGCGTCGCTGGAATTCACCCCGTTTAAATAGACCTGCTCTTCAAAGGGCAGGCTGCCTTCCATACAGGCGGGCCGGCGGATTTCTTCGTCGGAAATATAGAGCACCCAAAATTTCAGGCTGCCTTTGATGTGCACGTGATCCTCCATGGCGCGCACTTCTTCCACTTCCACTTTTCCCCGCTCTGTTACAAGCTGATAAGCGTCCGGTTTTGAATCCGTGATATTGATATCGTCCTCGACGGTCGTCTGCGCGTCCGCGCTGCATCTGACCTGGTCCATATGAATGGTTTTTTTCATTAAATCCATAAAAAATCCCTCCCTGCTGTCACTTAACCATATGCAGCAGGGAAGGCTTTTATGATGCGAAGCAAACGCTTATTTCACACAGCCGATAATCTCATTAACGTCCCCAATCCGATGCTCCGCAAGGAATCTTTCCAGTCCGTCCGCGATTTCCTGTGTGGCATAGGGATTTACAAAATTCATGGCGCCCACCGCTACCGCCGTAGCCCCGGCCATGAGGAATTCCACCGCATCCTCTGCGGTCGCAATGCCGCCCATGCCGATAATCGGGATTTGCACCGCATTGGCGCACTGCCACACCATGCGCACCGCCACCGGCTTAATGGCCGGGCCGGACATTCCACCGGTCTTGTTGGCCAGCACAAAACGCCTCCTCTCGATATCGATTTTCATGCCGGTCAGGGTATTGATCAGGGAAATCGCGTCCGCCCCCGCCGCTTCCGCCGCCCGGGCCATCTCCGTAATATCCGTCACATTTGGGCTTAATTTCATGATGACCGGCTGCTTTGCAATCTTTTTGATCCGGGAAGTGATGTCAAACAAGGCCTCCGCCTTTTGGCCGAAGGCGATGGCCCCCTCCTTTACGTTGGGACAGGAAACATTGATTTCCAGCATGTCCACGCGCGCCTGGTCCCCCAGTTTTTCCACCACTTCCAGATAATCCTCCACCGTCTTTCCGCAGACGTTGACGATCACCTTTGTATCGAACTGCTTTAAAAATTCCAGATCCCTTTCAATAAACACGTCCACGCCGGGATTTTGCAGGCCAATGGCGTTGAGCATCCCGCCGTACACTTCCGCCACCCTGGGGGTGGGGTTGCCGGGCCAGGCAACGTTGGCCACCCCTTTGGTCACCACTGCGCCCAGGCGGTTCAGATCCACAAATTCACTGTATTCCATTCCGGAGCCAAAGGTCCCGGAACCGGTCATCACCGGATTTTTGAATTCCACTCCGGCTATTGTCACGCTGGTATTCATCAGATTTCCACCTCCCGTGCTTCAAAAACCGGCCCGTCCGTACAGATACGGGCGTTATGGACGTGGGAATGATGGTCCACTGCCGTAGTCTTGCAGACACATCCCAGACACGCGCCCACACCGCAGGCCATTCTTTCTTCCAGGGAAATATAAGCCAAAATCCCCTTTTCCAGCGCATAGCTTCGAATCGCTTTCAGCATGGGCATGGGGCCGCAGGCGTAGAGGATATCCGGTTCGATCCCGCTTGCCTTTAAGGCGTCCATCACATTTCCCTTTGTTCCGACGCTGCCGTCTTCGGTGGCAATCACCGTTTTTGCATATTTTTCAAAATCTTCCCTTAAAAAACACTGGCTGTCCCGATAACCGACCACCACGGTTTTATCACAGTCCAGCTCTTTTGCCAGCTGGAGGATGGGCGGGACGCCGATGCCCCCTCCCATCAGGACTGCCCTCATGCCGGGCCTGGCTGCTTCAACGGGGAATCCGTTGCCTAAAATCCCCAGGATTTCCACCGCATCCCCCTCTTTTAGACCCGAAAATTCCGCCGTTCCCTTTCCTGCCACACGGTATACCAGACGCAGCGTCCCTTCCTTTGCGTCCGTCTCGCAAATGCTGATGGGCCGCGGCAAAAGCGTGCTTTTATCTTTCGGATACACGCCCACAAACTGTCCGCAGTGCGCCTCCCCGGCCAGTTCCGTCTTCAGACGCAGGTCAAAAATGCCGTCTGCCAGCTGTCTTTGGCCCAACACCCCGGCAAGGGCCTTTTTCTTCTGTGCCATATTCTGTCAACCTCCTGTTTTCATTCTGCGTTGTCTTCATAAATCACCCGTCCCCTGCAGACGGTGTATTTTACCTTTCCGGTGAGCTTCTTTGCAAGGAAGGGGGAATTCTGGGATTTGGAGAAAAATTTCTCCGGAACCCACTCCTCATTTTCATCAAACAAAATCAGATCCGCCGGTCCCCCTTCATAAATCCGTCCTGCATCCAGGCCGTAAAGGGCTGCCGGGTTGACGGTCATGCAGGCCAGAAGCTGCTCCATGGTCAGTTTCCCGGTATGCACCAGGTTCATAATCCCCAGGCTTAAGGAAGTCTCCAGGCCGATAATCCCGCTTGGCGCTTCCGTCAGCGGCCGCGCCTTTTCCTCCGCGCTGTGAGGCGCATGGTCCGTGGCAATCAGGTCGATTGTCCCGTCCGCCAGCCCTGCGATAATGGCCTGGCGATCCTCTTTTGTCCGCAGGGGCGGATTCATTTTGGCCAGCGTCCCGTATTCGATTACCGCATCCTCGGTCAGGGAAAAATGATGCGGGGTAGCTTCCGCATGGATACGTCCGCTCTTTTTCCTGGCCTGGCGCACCAGTTCCACCGCCTCTTTGGCGCTGATATGCTGAATCACAACGGTAGCGCCGGTCTCCAGCGCCATGGAAAGATCCCTGCGCACCATGGAAATCTCCGCCTGCCGGTCCGAACCGCCGATACCGAAATATTCAGCTACCTTTCCTGCATTGATCCCGTTATTGACAATATAAGACGGATCTTCTTCGTGGAAACTGATGGGCACATGGAGCCGTGCCGCTTCCTGCATGGCTTTTCTGGCGATCCCCTCGTCCAGCAAGGGCTTGCCGTCATCGGTGAATCCCACCGCGCCTGCTTTTTGCAGGCCTTCCATGTCCGTCAGTTCATCCCCCGCCATATCCATGGTCACATTGGCGCAGGTATACACCCGGATCCCGGTTTTTCCCCCTTTTTCCATTACATAGCGCAGCGTGTCCTCATTGTCCACATGGGGCGTGGTATTGGCCATCAGCACCACGCTGGTCACGCCTCCTGCGGCGGCGGCCCTTGCCCCGGTAAAAATATCTTCTTTATATTCCGCCCCCGGATCCCGGAAATGCACGTGGGTATCCACCAGTCCGGGCGCAGCAGTCAGCCCCCCCGCGTCAATCACGCGCCCGTCTTCCCCCGGAGACGGGATTTCTCCCGGGCAGGCCACCCTGCAGATCTGCCCCCCGTCCACCAGGATATCCCGCACCCCGTTCGTTCCCGAGGCAGGATCGATTAAATGGCAATTTCGAATCAGCAGCATTTTTCTTCCCCTTACTTTCGTATACCGTCGGTTTGTTGTTTCCCTGTTACATCGGATTGTTTATTATCATAGCATGAAATTCAGTCGAACACTACTGTTTTGTCCATAAAGGGCGTTTTTATCACCACATAGGGATAGGAAGGATTTGCGTTTTTCCCGTCCGCTTCCTTGGGCCCGATCAGGCTGGTGTCCAGGTAAATGGCATTCACCGTCTCGTACAGGTCGTTTACCGCAATGCTGTAGCCGCCCGTTTCCTGCCTGCCGTAACCGATACACAGATAAAGATATCCCCCGTCCGCGTAGGTCAGCTTAAACGCTTCCTTCTTCTTTTCCCCCACCAGTCTTGCCAGCTCCTCCGGCAGCCGCCCTTCCTCCACGACCGTAAACTCCAGGTTCGTCCTCTCTTCCTGCTTTTTAGCCGGGCTACAGCCTCCCAGGACAGCGAACAAAAGCAAAAGCAGCGCTGCCTCCACCGCCATGTAAAATCCCCTTCCCGGATTTTTCATGATTTTTACCTCATTCCCGTTTTTTATACTCTATGAAAAAATTGCCCTGTCCTATGCGCGCGCCTTGCTTTTTGCCCGTAAAAAAGCTATACTGACATCAGCGCCGCCTTTTGGCGCAAATTTTCACACAAGAAAAGGAGCAGGTCCCATGATTCGCTTCATCTGTATCGTTATTTTCGTTATTCTGTTTCTGGTCCTGAGCATCCCCCTCCTCATCGCCGAGTGGATCATAGGCAAATTCAATCCGGATTTCAAGAGCGCAAGCTCCCTTGCCATCGTCAACTGGGCTTTCGGCGTCTGTCTGTGGTTTGCGGGAACACAGATTACCTATCTGGGCGAAGACCGGGTGCCTAAAAACGAAGCTGTTTTGTACATCGGAAACCACAGAAGCTACTTCGACATCCTTATGACCTATGTACGCGTTCCCCGGCCCACCGGCTATATTGCAAAAAAAGAGATGCTGCGCTACCCCCTTTTGGTCAACTGGATGAAAAATCTCCACTGCCTGTTTCTGGACCGCAAGGACATCAAAGCGGGCATGAAAACGATCCTGGCCGCCATCGAAAAAATCAAGGGCGGCATTTCCATCTGCATTTTCCCCGAAGGGACGAGGAACCGTGTGGCCGACACCTTCCTTCCCTTTCATGCGGGCAGCTTTAAAATCGCGGAAAAGACCGGATGCCCCATCGTTCCCATTGCCATCGTCAATGCAGGGGATATTTTTGAAGACCATCTCCCCCGGGTAAAAAAGACGAAAGTTATCGTGGAATACGGCGAACCCATCCGCACGGACAGCCTGGACCGGGCCGCAAAGAAAAACCTCCCCGATACCGTGCTTAAAGAAATCCAGGCCATGTACTGGAAAAACAAAGAACTGCTGTAAAACAGGAGAGCCAAAAAAACCGTCCTGTATGCGGAGGGTGATGCCCCGCTTACAGGACGGTTTTTTGCGGTTTCCGGCCGAAGGCCGGTTCCCGCATGTGCTGTGTCAGTCTATATAACAGGCTCTTCTAAAGCCCTGTTATAAGCTTCCAGGATCGTACCCTGGATATTCTCCCGAGTAGACTGGCTGATCGGGTGGGCGATATCCCTGTATTCCCCGTCCGTAGCCTTCTTGCTCGGCATCGCGATGAAAAGTCCCTTATCGCCCTCAATCACTTTGATATCGTGCACAACGAATTCGTCGTCGATCGTAATGGAAACAATAGCTTTCATCTTGCCTTCTTTGGCGATTTTCCTAACCCGTACATCGGTGATCTTCATCACAATTTCCCCCTTAAGCCGTATTTTTTAAATAATGTACCTGTCATTTTTCTCGATGACAATTTTGATCTCATCCTCCCCTTTATAGAAGGAATTCGCCCGAATCGTATCACGGCTCTCTACGATGCAGTTCTCAATATGGGTGTTATCGCCGATATATACGTCATTCAAAATAATGGAATTTTTTATGTAGCAGTTATTCCCGATAAAGGTCTTCTTAAAGATAACGGAATCCTCCACCGTCCCGTTGACAATACAGCCGCTGGAAATCAGGCTGTTGCTCACCTTTGCCCCCACATTGTACTTCGCCGGCGGAAGGTCGTCCACCTTGGAATAAACATCCGGGTACTGACGGAAGAAATAGTTGCGGATCTCGGGCTTTAAGAAGTCCATATTGGTGGAGAAATAATCTTCCACGGTGGCGATATTTCTCCAGTACTCTTTGATCTTATATCCGAAAATCCGCTTCTGGTTCTTGTAGCGGATCAGGATATCTTTTACAAAATCATACCGGTCTTCCAGCGCGCACCTTTCGATCATCTCGATCAGAAGCCTTCTGCGGATCACGTAAATACCGCAGGAAATGGTATTGGACCGGGCCACCACAGGCTTCTCCTCGAAGTCCTCAATGCGGCTCTCCTCGTTCATCTTCAGCGTACCGTAACGCTCCACATTCACGCCGGAGGGCATGTCCTTGCACACCACCGTCACGTCCGCTTTCTTTTCAATGTGGTACTCCAGCACCTTATTGTAGTCCATCTTATAGACACAGTCCCCGGACGTGATGACCACGTAGGGCTCATGGCTGTTTTTCAAAAAGGACAGGTTCTGGTAGATCGCATCCGCCGTCCCCCTGTACCAGAAGCTGTTCTCCGCAGTCACCGCCGGGGTGAAAACGAACAGGCCGCCCTGCTTGCGTCCGAAGTCCCACCACTTGGAAGAACTTAAGTGCTCGTTTAAGCTCCGGGCATTGTACTGGGTCAGGACTCCGACCTTCTGGATGTGGGAGTTGCTCATATTGCTCAGCGCGAAATCGATGCTTCTGTAGCTGCCCGCTATGGGCATGGCGCCGATGGCGCGCTTCTGGGACAGTTCCTTCATTTTGCGGTTGTTGCCGCCTGCTAAGATAATACCGATCGCTCTCACTGTTCGTCACCTGCCTTAATCAAAGTTTTTCCGCTGGCAAGGCACCCATCCGGGTAGTCCTGCGCTGATGTGATGCCGAATACGACGGAGTTCTTCCCCACGCAAACGCCTCCGGGGATCACGCTCTTTTCCCCGACGGTCACAAGGCCGCTGTTGTAAATATGGGGCGCGGTATCGTTTTGTGCCTCTTCGCCGACGCCAAGCTTCACATTGTCCCCGATGGCGACATTCTCCGCAACGATCGCCTTATCCAGTTCGCAGCCGCTGCCGATCACCGTGTTGTTCATGATAATGGAATCCCGCACCACGGTGTCCTTGCCGATCACCACGCCGCACCCGATCACGGAATTGTATACCTTGCCGGCAATCTCGGCCCCTTCGCCGATAATGCTGCGTTCGATCACGCCGTCCGGCGCGATATACTGCGGCGGCAGGATCTCGCTCTTGGTATAAATCTTCCAGTATTCTTCATACAGGTTAAACTCGGGGACGATGTCGATCAGCTCCATATTCGCTTCCCAATAGGAGCTTAAAGTCCCCACGTCCTTCCAGTAGCCGTTGAATTCATAGGCGTACATGGGCGCGCCCTGGTCATGGCAGTAGGGAATCACATGTTTGCCGAAGTCAAGATTGGGCTGGGAAGCCTTTGCAATCAGAGCCTCCTTCAGCGTCTTCCAGTTGAAGATGTAAATGCCCATGGAAGCCAAGTTGCTTCTGGGATTCGCCGGTTTCTCCTCAAAATCGGTAATCCGGTTATTTTCGTCTGTGATCATGATGCCGAAGCGCTTCGCCTCTTCCATGGGAACGGGCATCACCGCGATGGTGCACTCCGAACCGTTCTGCTTATGGAAATCCAGCATCACTTCATAGTCCATCTTGTAAATATGGTCCCCGGAAAGAATCAGCACATAATCCGGGTTAAAACTCTCCATGTAGTCGATATTCTGATAGATTGCATTGGCTGTGCCTGTATACCACTCGCTGTTCTCGCTCTTTTCATAAGGCGGAAGCACCGTCACGCCGCCAATATTCCGGTCCAGATCCCACGGGATCCCGATACCGATGTGCGTATTCAGCCGGAGGGGCTGGTACTGGGTCAAAACGCCGACCGTATCCACGCCCGAATTGATACAGTTGCTCAGCGGGAAATCGATAATCCGGTATTTCCCCCCGAAAGATACCGCGGGTTTGGCAACCTTGGACGTGAGGACGCCAAGCCTGCTTCCCTGGCCTCCCGCCAGCAACATGGCAATCATCTCTTTCTTAATCATGTCATCACCTCATCTGCTTATAATATAGACTGCATAGCACCGCGCTTTCACGCAAAAAGATTATACCACACAAACCGGTAAAAGTGAATAATTATTTTCCTGTGTATCCTTCCTTGCCCCTCTTTTCCTTGTGTAAATTATCTATAAAATATTTTTTGTTTTTTCTTTTTTTATCTATTTTCCCCAACTGATTTTCACACTCTGACGTGATAATTTCGAATATTTTTCACAAAAACCGCATTTTCTGTGCCCATCCGTCCTTTTCCTCCTTCCTTTTTCCAATTTTCTATTGGTTTTTCGCCACCGTTTGCGTATAATAAAGCAGGAATAAAGTAATCATTATCGAATATAAAAAGTCAGGAAGTGCAGATTCATGTATCATGTAGATTTTTTACATCCCATTCACGTTTATTTCATCGGCATCGGCGGGATCAGTATGTCCGGTCTGGCCGAAATCCTTCTTTCGGAAGGCTTTTCCGTTTCCGGATCGGACTGGAACCGTTCCCCCCTGACGCAGATGCTGGAAGAGCAGGGTGCAAAGGTCAACTACGGGAAACCCCAGCGGGCGGAAAATATCACGGACGATATTGACCTGGTTGTCTATACGGCCGCCGTCCATAAGGACAATCCGGAATATGCGGAAGCGGTCCGCAAAAACATTCCCGTCCTCACCCGGGCCCAGTTTTTGGGGCAGCTTATGCGCAACTACAAAACTCCCATCGCCGTCAGCGGCACCCACGGCAAAACAACCACCACCTCCATGATTTCCGAGATCCTGCTGCAGGCCGATACGGATCCCACCCTGTCCGTGGGCGGAATCCTTCGTTCCATCCACGGCAACATCCGGGTAGGCAAGTCCGACCTGTTCGTAGTGGAAGCCTGCGAATACACCAACAGTTTCTTAAGTTTCTTCCCCAAAATCGGGATTATCTTAAATATAGAAGAAGATCATCTGGATTTCTTTAAAGACATCGAAGAGATCCGCGACTCCTTCCGCCGTTTTGCCCGGCTCATCCCTGACGACGGCTGTCTTATCCTCAACTCCGGCATTGACCGCTGGCAGGAGATCACGGAAGGCCTTTCCTGCCGGATCATTACCTTCGGGCTGGATGAAAGCGCGGACTATTCCCCTTCGGATATCACCTACAACGAATTTGCGGACGCCACCTTCCTGGCCCACCGCAAAGGCGCTGCCCCCCTGTCCGTCACCCTGGGCGTTCCCGGCGAGCACAATATTTTAAACGCCCTGGCCGCCCTGGCCCTGTCCGACCTGCTGTGCCTGTCCCCTGCCGATGCCCAAGAGGCGCTTCGCTCTTTTCACGGGACAGACCGCCGGTTTGAATACAAAGGGACCGTAAACGGGATTACTATAATAGATGATTATGCGCATCATCCCACGGAAATTACCGCCACCTTAAAAGCGGCCCGCAATTATCCCCACAAAACCCTCTGGTGCGTGTTCCAGCCCCATACCTACAGCCGCACCAAAGCTTTTCTGGACGATTTTGCCTCGGCCCTCTGCCTGGCGGACCGGGTAATCCTGGCGGACATCTACGCCGCCCGGGAAACGGACACCCTGGGGATCAGTTCCGCAGATATCCGGGACCGTATCGTAAAGGCTGGGAAAAAATGCGATTACTTCCACACCTTTGAGGAAATTGAAAAATTTATTTTGGCAAATTGTATCAACGGGGACCTGTTGATAACTATGGGAGCCGGAGATGTTGTAAATATCGGCGAAACCCTCCTCTCCCTCTGACTTATCCACAATATCCACAGAAAGGGCGTGGAAAACTTTCCTCTTCCCTCTGTGGATATTCCTTTGTCGAAAAAAGCCTGTTTTTAAGGCTTTTTGTGGTTTTTTCCACAGTTTCCACAATTTCCACAAGGCCTTCCTGATCTCTGTATTTACGGGCTTTTCCGGCAATTTGACGGTTTCTTTTTTAAAAGGGCTATGCTATAATGAGCGCATTCGAATTACGGAAAGGATTCCATCACAGAAACAGGAAACGCAAATGGGAAGCATTACTCTGACCGGGGACGGCGCTGCGCAGATCACCGTCCTGTCCAATCTTTTTATTGATGAATATATGAAAGATGCCAACGACGCCCAGCTGAAGGTCTACCTCTATCTGGCCCGTATGCTGCAGGCGCATGCGCCCGTGAGTATTTCAGAGATCGCCGACCGCTTCAACCATACCGAGAAAGATGTGATGCGTGCGCTCCGCTACTGGGAAGGGAAGGGGCTTTTGGCCCTGGAGTATGCCTCCAACCGTTCCCTTTGCGCGATCCGGCTCTTTGGGCCCGGTCAAAGGCGTCCGGAGGATTCCCCTGCAGCAGCGGCCGTATCCGACGTTTCCGCCAAGGATGCAGCCCTTCCTGTCCGGGAACCCGTTGCGGTGATTTCCCACCAGACCGTCCCCGGCGCCGATCCCTTTGAGAAGCCTTCCTACAGCGCCGACGAGCTGCAGGCTTTCGGCCGGCAGGAGAACGCGGCCCAGCTGTTCTTCATTGCGGAGCAGTATCTGGGACGCACCTTAAGTCCTTCCGATATGAAGTCCATCCTGTTTTTTACGGACAGGCTCCGCTTCTCCGACGACCTCATCGATTATCTGCTGCAGTACTGCGTGGAGCGCGGGAAAAAGGACTTCCGTTATATTGAAAAAGTGGCCGTGGGCTGGGCGCAGGCCGGGATTTCCACTCCCGCCGATGCGGAAAAGCATGCGGCGCGGTACGACAAAACCGTCTATTCCATTATGAATGCCCTGGGCAAGACCAGCTCCCCTGCCGGGAGTGAACTGGCTTATATCCAGCGCTGGACCGGCGAATACGGCTTTGAGCTGGATGTGATTTTAGAGGCCTGCGGCAGGACCGTACTGGCCACGGACCGGCATCGCTTTGCCTATGCGGACCGCATTCTCTCTTCCTGGTTCCAGGCAGGCGTCCACCATCTGTCGGATATTTCCGGCCTGGACAGCTCTTACCGCCGGGAAAAGGCAGCGCAGCCCGCACGCGCCGGTTCCACTGCCGAGTATAACCGTTTTATGCATTCCAGCTATGATTTCGACGCCCTGGAGCAGGCGCTTTTAAAGAACGGCTGACGGGCCGGAAAGGAGAATTGACGTGGCACTGACAGTTTCCCAGTATAACTCCATTATGCGCCAGTACGAAGAGCGCCAGACCCGCAACCGCCACCTCCAGGAAGAACGGCTCCGTCACATTTACGATACCGTGGAAGGATACCGTGCCATCGACGAATCGGTGGCTTCCGTTTCCGTAGCCCAGGGCAAAAAGATGCTGGCCGGGGATACTTCCGCGCTGGATACGCTTCGGGAAAAGCTGCGTTCCCTTTCTGCCGACCGGGCACGCCTCCTGGAAAAAAACGGTTACCCGTCCGATTTTTTAAAGCCGGTCTACGACTGCCCCGACTGCCATGATACGGGATATGTCAACGGGCAGAAGTGCCACTGTTTCCGCCAGGCGGAGATTACCCTGCTCTATGAGCAGTCCAATTTAAAGCAGGTTCTGGAAAAAGAGAACTTCTCCACCCTTTCCTATGAATGGTTTCAGGGCGAGTCGCTTACCTCTTATCGGCAGACTGTCGAAAAGTGCAAAAAATTTGTACAGAATTTCAAAACCAACTACCAAAATCTGTTTTTTTATGGTACAGTGGGATCGGGAAAGACTTTTCTTTCCAACTGTATTGCGAAAGAATGCCTGGAAAAGGGCTGTTCTGTTATTTACTTCAGCGCTGCGGGACTGTTTGATTCCCTGGCCCGCAATGCGTACAGTTTTCGGAATCAGGAAGAAACATCCGTCCTTTTCAGCGATCTTTATACCTGCGATCTGCTGATTATTGACGATCTGGGAACCGAGACGGCTTCCGCCCTCACCCTTTCCCACTTTTTTACTTGTATTAACGAGCGCCTGCTGCGCAAAAAATCTATTTTGATTTCCACCAACCTTTCTCTGGAGGATTTCAGAAACAGATATCAGGACCGTATTTTTTCACGAATTACCGGAAATTTCGAATTTTGCAAGCTGACGGGTCCCGATATCCGAATGTACCGGAAAGTGCCCGGCGCGCTTTCCACCACACCGCTTGCCAGAAAGTGAGGATCTTACATGACTGAACGCGAAGAAACCAGAAATCTTGAGACGATTCCCGTGGGCTCTTTGGGAATCATCCCCTTAAGAGGCTGCGAATCCATGGCTCAGCGCATTGATTCTTTCCTTGTACGCTGGAGGACGCAGCGCGAAAGCGAGCACAAAGACAGTCTCGCCTTCGCCGGCTATCAGCGGCCCTCCTACCTTCTCAAGAGCAAGGTACCCCGCTTCGGTTCCGGAGAAGCCAAGGGCGTTATCCTCGAATCCGTCCGCGGTACGGATTTGTATCTGCTTGTGGACGTTACCAACTACAGCGAGACCTACTCCCTGTGCGGCCACGAAAACCACATGTCCCCCGACGACCATTATCAGGATTTGAAGCGCATTATCTCCGCAGTGGGCGGCAAGGCCAGACGGATCACCGTTATCATGCCGTTCCTGTACGAAAGCCGCCAGCATAAGCGCACTTCCAGGGAGTCCCTGGACTGTGCCATCGCCCTCCAGGAGCTGGTGAAAATGGGCGTGGACAACATCATCACCTTCGATGCCCACGATCCCAGGGTCCAGAACTCCATCCCCTTAAACGGATTTGAAACCGTGCAGCCCGCCTACCAGTTTATCAAAAACCTGCTGCGGGTAGAGCCGGATCTTAAGATTGATTCCGACCACATGATGGTGATCAGCCCCGATGAAGGGGGCATGACCCGCGCCATCTATATCGCCAACGTGCTGGGACTGGATATGGGTATGTTCTACAAAAGAAGGGATTACACCCGTATCGTAAACGGGCGCAATCCCATCGTAGCCCATGAATTCCTTGGCAGCAGCGTGAAAAACAAAGATATGATCGTCATCGACGATATGATTTCCTCCGGCGAAAGCGTCCTGGAGGTGGCCGCCGCCTTAAAGAAACGCGGCGCGCGCAAGATCTTTATCTGCACCACTTTCGGCCTGTTCACCAACGGGCTTGCCAAGTTTGACAGGGCCTATGAAAACGGCAAGATCGACCGCGTCCTTACCACCAACCTGATCTATCAGACGCCCGAGCTTTTACAGCGTGACTGGTATGTCAACTGCGATATGAGCAAATATATCGCTTACCTGATCGATACCTTAAACCATGACACCTCCATCAGCGACCTGCTCAATCCCAGCGACAGGATCCAGATTGCGGTTCAAAAATACAAGCAGGGGCAGGCAGAAGAGATCGACGACTGATCCGGGACTTTTGCAGCCCGCGCTTTATCCTTTATCGATAAAGAATGTGTGCCAGAGAGAAGTGGCCTACCCTCTCAAACAACAACCTAAAGCATTTTTCAATGCCTCAGCCGTCAGCTAGTGCGAATAGTTGGCGGCTATTTTCTTCTATCCTTGAAAATCTCGTAAAAAACTTGAAAATTATGTCGC
>CALWGP010000056.1 GCA_944380095.1 uncultured Lachnospiraceae bacterium
CTGCACGGTCAATTTTATTTCTATTATAAAGCATAAAATGCGGCCCGGCAAAAAAATTTGCCGGGCCGGGTAAAAAACCGATGTAAACTTCCATTTGCCAAAGCGGATTCCCGTCAGAATTGGCAGACATTCTCCGGACTGCCATGCAGGTATGCGCTGACGTTGTCAAATTCGATTTTCGCCCTTCTGACCATGGACTCCTTCGTGGCAAAAGCGATGTGGGGGGTCAGAAGCGTATTCTTTGCATGCAGCAGCGGATAATCCTCCGGAATCGGGGGCTCCATATCAAACACGTCGATTCCGGCAGCGGAAAGCTTTCCGGAATTGAGGGCGTCCGCCAGAGCCTTATTGTCCACTACGGGCCCTCTCGCGCAGTTAATGAGGATGGCCCCGTCTTTCATCTGCGCGATTCTTTCCGCGCTCATGAAGCCCCTGGTCGTATCGTTGAGCGGTACGTGCAAAGAAACGATGTCGCTCTGGGCAAGCAGCGTATCCAGATCCACCGCCTCGATTCCCGCTTCTTTCCATTCCGGACGTTCATGACGGGCATAAGCCAGCACTTTCGCGCCGAACGCGGCGAACAGTTTCGCCGTGCGAAAACCGATCTGGCCGCATCCTACGATGCCCACGGTCTTTCCCGCGATCTCTTCCCCGGTCAGCCCTGCACCGGTCAGCCCGGTTCTGGACGCTTCGTCGCATTTGCGGAATCTGCGCAGCAGTTCGATGGTCATACCGATGGCCAGCTCCGCTACGGACTGGTTGGAATAGCCCGCGCAGTTGCATACCGTCACGCCCTTGTCCCGGCATGCTTTCAGGCCCACATGGTCGATCCCCGTGAACGCCACCGCAATCATTTTCAGGCTGTCCGCCGCTTCTACCACTTCATCCGGATAAGGGTTATTGGCAATCATCACAATGTCCTGTCCGGCGGACCTTCTCTTTAATTCCTCCACGTCCGTTGTCTTCGTATCGTAATACGTGAAGCTGTGTCCTTCCTGTTCAAAGCCTGCCGCCAGCTCCCTGACCATCTCTTCCGGGATCCCGATGGGCTCCAGTAAACTGATTTTCATCGTCTTTTTCCTCCTCGATACTTTGATTTCTTCTCTTATGATACCACATGGATGGGCTTTCCGGAAAGATAAGCCTCCACCCATTTTGCCACCCCGTCCTCTAGACAGGCCCCGCACACAAAATCCGCGGCAGCTTTTACTTCCCGGGCAGCGTCCGCCACCGCGATGCCCAGGCCGCAGGCTCTCAGCATCCCGATATCCCCGGTATCGTCCCCGAAGGCCGCCGCTCGGCTTAAGGGGATCTTCAGCACTTTTGCCAACGCGCGGACCGCTTCCTCCTTTCCTGCGCCGGCAGGCAGGAAGCTGTAGCGGTCTTCTCCCCGGTAACGGACAGCCCGGCAGCCAAAAGCTTCTGCGATTTCCAGCGCATCCCCCTCCTTTTGCAAAGTGGCCACGATTTTCAGCGCTTTTTTATGAAAAGGCGGCCTGCAGCCCCGGCAGACCTCTTCCAGCGTCGGCACGGCGATGTCCGCATGGGGATTTTTTCGATAGATTTCCCGCAGCATCCCGTCGGTTTCCTCCTCCGAAAAATCCCAGCAGTGCAGGACACGCCCCGCAGCGTCGGAAATCAGGGTTCCGTCCGTACGGATCATATAGGATACCCCCAGCTTTTGCGCCAGTTCCCGGGTATGAAATCTGGCCGTAGCAAAGGCGGCCGGGATTCCGGCCGCCTTCAGATGCCAAAAAGCCTGGCGGGTAGCTTCGGAAAAACTTCCGTCCGGACGCAGGATGGTCCCGTCCAGATCCGTAATCACCAGGCTGATTTTTCCTGCCGCGCCGCTCACGGCGTTTCTGCGTCCCGGGCGTCTTCCCCGTCCGCTTCTTCTGCCTTTGCTGCATCCGCCTGGCAGATGTCCTCATCCTCTATGGTCCAGGGGTCTTCCAGCTTTGCCCCGCATTTCGGACAAAACCTGGCGTTTTCATCTACCTGTGCCCTGCAGGAAGGACATTCCTGAAGCCCCTTCAGGGCCGCAATCTGCTTTTTAATCTGTCCGATCTCGGAAAACATTTCCGTTATCATATCAAATTCCGCTTCCAGCCCGGCATGATCCTGATCCTTCTCGCTGTGATATACCTTTTCGCCGATGACCTGATACCAGGTTTTGATCTTACCCTCCAGCTGGCCTACTTTCGCGTTAAGCTTTGCCAGCTCCGTCAGATCCTTTGCCTTCTGCGTCGCTTCCCTCCCTTTCATGGAAAGGGTTTCTCCCATCTTTTCAAAAAAATCCATGTCCTGTCCTCCTTTTCTTTTTTCATTCCGGTTTTATCTTCTCAACGTCTGCTCATTTCCAGAAGCTTTGCCCGCATGGCGTCCTCAATCTGCACAAGCTGCGCCTCCGCTTCTTTGCGTTTGCTGCGCCCTTCTTCCTGAATCCGCATCACTTCATCCAGAGTGGAAATCAGGGTTTCATTGGTCTGCTTCAGCGTCTCGATGTCCACGATGCCGCGCTCGGACTCCCTGGCGGTTTCCACCGTAGCCATCTTCAGCGTCTCCGCGTTCTTTTTAAGGAGCTGGTTGGTCATATCGCTCACTTCCCTCTGGGCTTTGGCGGCCTGGGCGGAATGTTCCACCCCGATGGCCAGCACCATCTGGCTCTTCCACAGGGGGATGGTGTTCACCAACGTGGACTGGATCTTTTCCGACATGGCGGTATCGTTGCTTTGGATCATCCGGATCTGGGGCGCCATCTGCATGGCCACCGTCCTGGTCAGCTCCAGGTCGTACACCTTCTTTTCAAACCGGCCGCAAAGTTCCGACAGGTCTTTTGCCCTCTGGGCGTCCTCCGGCAGGCCGCTCTCCTCCGCCCGGCGCAAAAGTTCCGGAAGTTCCCGGGTACGCACCTGCTCCAGCTTTTCCTTCCCGGCCAGGATATACATGGACAGTTCCTTGTAATAATTTAAATTGAGCTGATACATCTGGTCTAAAAGGGCGGCGTCCTTCAGCAGCTGGATCTGATGGCCTTCCAGGGTTCTGCAGATCCGGTCCACATTGGCCTGCGCCTTATCGTATTTCGCTTTCAGATTGGCCAGGCGGTTGGAACTTTTTTTGAAAAATCCGAAAATTCCCTTTTCCTCTTCCTCGTCTTCAAAGCTTTTTAACTCCGTCACCACCCGGGTCAGCTCTTCGCCGATCTCCCCCAGATCCTTGGTGCGCACATTGCCCAGGGCCGCCTCGGAAAAGTCCGCGATCTTTTTTTGAGAGCCTGCCCCGTACTGGAGCACCATCTGGGAATTGGTGATATCGATCTGGCTGACAAAGGCGTCCACCTGCTTTTTCTCCTCTTCCGACAGCACGGACTGCAGCTTCTCCCTCTCCAGCTGGGCCGCCGATTTTTCCTGCGCCCCTTCCGGCTGTTTTGGCTCTGCGACAGCAGGCACAGACTCCTGTTGTGCAAAAGGGTCCAGCGTCAGAGAGGGCGCTTCCTGCAGCAGTTTTTCCAAATCCTGGCTCATGTCTTTTTCCTTCCTTTCCCGTAATACTGTGATCCGGCCGTTCCTTCCTTAGTCTGTTTCCTTTTCGGAATCAGGTCGGAACGGATTATCCTGTACGAAACCGTCCTGGGTCAGTACGGTCTTTAACACTTTGGCGTCCGCGGCCGCTTCAAAGGCTTCCTCCCGGTACAAATCGTCCAAAAGCTTTTCAAAGGCCCCGTTAATGGTATCCATGGTCTTTTCGATCTCTGCCTTGGCGTTCTGTATGTTTTCCCCTTCCACGCCAGCCCGGTCAAACTGCGCATAAGCCTCCACCAGCTTCACCGTGGTGGGCAGATAATAATCCATAAATTTACGCATCTGGGAACGTTTTTCCGGATGTTCCCGCAGCAGGGCAAACGTGCCGGAAAGCAGCTCGTCCAGCTGATAGAGCTTGTTGGAAACGGCCTCCCCGGGGATTTCATCGTTGAGCCTGCGCAGGCGCTCCATATAAAGCTGTCCTTCCCGTTCAATCCGCTCCTGCTCCGGATCGCAAGTCCCCGGCCCTTCTCCCTGTTTTGCCTCTTCCAGCTTTCTCCTGGTTTCCCACTGCTCCTCCAGCTTCAGATATTCTTCCCAGGTTTCGTCGTTTACCACCAGGGTGGTCTGCTTCGGGTCCAGATGGCCCTGGGGCAGCATTCCCGATTTGAGCATCTTGCGCACGTCTTTTCGCACCCGCCGGATACTCCTGCCGGTCCGGGCCGCCAGATCCTCGATCTCCATATACATTTTTTCCCCGATCAGCTTCATATAACGATCCGCCAGCCGGTAGCGTCCCAGCACCCTGCAGCCGTACCACAGCATCCCGCAAAATCCCAGGGTCAGGAAGAAAAACAGGGCGGTCATGTTAAGGGGCAGCGTATGCGGGGCAACCAGCCACCAGACAAAAAATGCGAAGGAAAGGCTGGCGGACACGCCGGTCCCAATGGCGCCGAATACCGTATAGAGGATGCCGCCCACTTTCCCTCCCCGGTTCAGATAATTTGCCGCCCTGGGACGGACCGTGCGCGTTTCCCGCTCCTTTTGTCCTGCCGCAGCTTCTTTGCGGGGATAACGGGGCGTCCTTCGCTGCAGCGTCCCCTCATTCCAGACAGTCCCCGGTTTCCCTGCCTGGTTTAAATTTTCCTGTATGCGTCCTACCTGGCGGCGCACCTCATCCGCCGCGTCGTCCATCGTCTCTCCCACGGCCTGTCCCAGCCCGGAAAAATCCCCGGTCTTTGCCGCCTCACAGGCCGCTTTTCGTATCCTTTTTTGTATCTGTGAAAAATCAAGTTTTTCGCTCATGTTTCCTGTCCTCAAAAAAAGCTCTTCCTTCGTAGGATAACACAAAACACGGCGGTTGTAAAATCCAACCGCCGCACGGACCGCACCCTTTTCATCCCTTTTGCATCCCGGAAAATCCCCGGAAAGTCACTCCAGATTTTTTTCCATCCGTTTCAGAAATCCCAGAAGGGTTTCCAGCTCTTTTTCCGTAAACCCGCTGCAAAGCCGTTTGTCAAAAGCGCAGAAATCCTCCGTGATTTTCCCCGCCTTTTCCCGTCCCGGGCCGGTAAGATAGATCAGGAAGCTGCGGCGGCAGTTGGGATCCGTCCTCCTCTCGATCAGTCCGGTCTCCGCCATCCGGTCCAGGGTGCGGGACATGGTGGTAACGTCCAGCCCGCAGCGCCGGGCCAGTTCCCTCTGTTTTAAGGGCTCCTGCAAAAACAGGGTCCGCAAAATCCTGGGCTGTCCCTGTCCCAGGGTCAGTCCCAGCTCCAGAAATCCGGGACGCAGAATCTGTTTCCTCATCTGCTCCAGCCGCAGCATCTCTTCCCGGATCTTCTCCTTCGGAAATCCTTTTTCTTCCATAATACGCCGCCCTGCCTTTCTTATTCCAGTTCAAACTGTCCCGTGTAAAGCTGGTAATACCGTCCTTTTTGCTCCAGCAGTTCCTCATGGCTGCCCCGTTCGATGATGGTCCCTTTTTCCAGCACCATAATCGCCTTGGAATTGCGCACCGTGGAAAGCCGGTGGGCAATGACGAATACCGTCCGGTTTTCCATCAGGCGGTCCATCCCCTTTTCGATGAGCCGCTCGGTGCGGGTATCGATGGAACTGGTCGCTTCGTCCAGGATCAGCACCGGCGGCCGGGAAACCGCCGCCCGGGCGATGGCCAGAAGCTGTCTTTGCCCCTGGGACAGATTGCTGCCGTCCCCGTACAGCATTGTCTGATATCCGTTTGGCAGCCTTCGGATAAAGGAATCCGCGTTGGCGATTTTCGCTGCCTCCAGTACCTCTTCCTCCGTAGCGTCCAGCCGGCCGTAACGGATATTGTCCGCAATTGTACCCGTAAACAGGTGGGTATCCTGGATGACCATGGAAAGGGAACGGCGCAGATCCGGTTTCCGGATCCTGCGGATGTCGATGCCGTCGTAGGTAATCTGCCCGCCCTGGATCTCGTAAAAGCGGTTGATCAGATTGATAATCGTGGTTTTTCCGGCCCCGGTGGAACCCACGAAAGCGATTTTCTGCCCGGGTTTGGCAAACAGGCTGATCTTGTCCAGAATCTTTTTCTCCGGCACATAGCCAAACACCACATCGTGAAACCGGACGTCCCCGCGCAGGGGCACCAGGCCTTTGGGCACGCCGTCCGCCCCTGCCTGCCCTTCCGGAACGTTCCAGGCATAATGGCCGGTTTCCTCTTCGCACTCTTCCAGGCTGCCGTCCGCTTTTTCCCTCACGTTTTTTAGCGTCACATCCCCTTCATCGATCTCGGGCTTTTCTTCCATCAGATCGAAAATCCGTTCCGCTCCGGACAGGGCGGAAAGGAGGAAGTTGGCCTGCTGGGTGAACTGGTTTAAAGGCATGGCGCTCTGCCGGACGTAGACTAAGTAGGAGGCCAGGGAACCCAAGTCCAGCAGTCCCGTCAAGGCAAAGATGCCTCCCACACAGGCAGATACGGCATAGTTGACATAAGACAGGCTCACGTTGGTAGGCACCATCATGCCGGAATAGGTCAGCGCCCTAGTGGACGCCTGCCGCAGCGCTTCGTTCCTTCTGCAGAACTCTTCCAGATCCTGTTTCTCGTGGTTGAACACCTTTTCCACTTTCTGCCCCGCCACCATTTCCTCCACAAACCCGTTGATGGAAGCCAGGGCCGCCTGCTGCCGGTTGAAGTACTTTTTGCTCCGGCTGCCGTTGTAGCGGATCAGGAAAAACATCAGCAACAGAAATACGATGACGATCATGGAGAGCCGGGGGCTTAACACCAGCAGCATGGCAATGGTCCCGGTGAGCATGAGGAAACTCTGGATGAGCATGGCAAAGCTTCCGTTTAACGCCTCCTGCACCGTATCCACGTCGTTGGTAAACCGGCTCATCAGCTCCCCGTGGGTATGGGCGTCAAAATAAGACAACGGAAGCGTCTGCACATGGTCGAACAGGTCCCTGCGGATCTCGGACACCACTTTCTGGGCCGTGTGGACCATCAGCCGGTTGTAGCCGAAGGTGGCCAGCACGCCGCACCCATACAGAACGGCCATGAAAATCATCACCCGGATGAGCCCGGGGATATCCCCCGTCAGGGCATAATCGTTGATCACCGGTTTGATCATATAAGTTCCGAAAATATTGGCCCCGCTGCTGATGGTGACCAAAACGGCCACAAATAAAAGCAGCCATTTGTGGAATCCCAGGTATTTCAGCAGGTTTTTCAACGCCTTCTTTGTGTTTTTGGGCCGTTTGTATCCCACATACTTCGCCATTACAAAAGCCCTCCTTCCTGCTGGGAACGGTAGATCTCCTGATAGATCCGGTTTTCAGCCAGAAGCTGCCCGTGGGTGCCGACCTGGTCGATCCGGCCGTTGTCCAGAATCACGATCTGGTCCGCGTGCTGTACGGAGGAAATCCGCTGGGCGATAATGATTTTGGTCATCTCCGGGAGCTTTTCCTGAAGGGCCCGGCGGATTTTTTCTTCCGTGGCCGTGTCCACGGCGCTGGTGGAGTCGTCCAGAATGAGTACCTTCGGACTCTTTAAAATGGCCCGGGCGATACACAGCCTCTGTTTCTGGCCGCCGGAAACGTTCACGCCGCCCTGCCCCATTTCCGTGTCATATCCGTTTTCCAGCCGGTCGATGAACTCGTCCACGCAGGCAATGCTGCAGGCTTCTTCGATTTCTTCCTGCGTGGCGTCTTCTTTTCCCCAGCGCAGGTTGTCCCGCAAAGTTCCGGAAAAGAGGGTGTTTTTCTGCAGCACCATGGCCACCGCGTCCCGCAGTCCCTCCAGGGGATACTCCTGCACCGGCACGCCGTCCACATACACGCAGCCCCGGGACGCCTCATAAAGTCTTGGGATCAGCTGCACCAGCGTGGTTTTGGCCGCGCCGGTCTGGCCGATGATGCCCACGGTCTGCCCTGCCTTGATGTCCAGATTGATGTCCGAAAGGACGTATTCCTCCGCGTTGGCCCGGTATTTAAAATAGACGTGTTCAAACCGGATATCCCCCCGCTTTACCTCGATGGGACGGGCCTGCTCATCGGTAATCTCCACCGGCTCGTCCATTACCTCCAGAATCCTCCTCCCGCTGGCCATGGAACGGGTAAGCATCATAAATACATTGGAAATCATCATCAGGGAATTGAGCACCTGCAGCACATAGCTCAAAAACCCGGTCAGCTCCCCCACCTGCAGGTCGCCCATACCTACCCGGCCGCCGCCGAACCACAAAATGGCCAGGATCGTGGAGTACATCACCAGCTGCATGGCCGGCATATTCAGGGCGGAGAGCTTAAAGGCCCGCTCGGACTGTCCCTGCAGGTTGCCGTTTACCTCGGCAAACTTCGCCTTCTCGTAATCTTCCCGCACATAGGCCTTTACCACGCGGATGGCCGTCAGATTTTCCTGCACGATGCGGTTGACTAAGTCGATGGCCGTCTGCATCCGGGTATAAAGGGGCCGCACATGGCTCACGATCCAAAACAGCATCGTGCCCAGGACCGGCAGCGCCACCAAAAAGACCACCGCCAGTTCCCTGTCAATGACAAAGGACGCGCCCACCGCCATAACCATCATCACCGGCGCCCTGCACACCGGCCGGATCCCCGTGGAGACCGAATTCTGAATCACGGTCACATCGCTGGTCAGCCGGGTGACCAGCGAGGAAATCCGGAAGTGATCGATGTTGGAAAAAGAAAAGGACTGCAGTTTCCTGTACTCCGCCTCCCGCAGATTCGCACCCAGTCCCTGGCCGCACATCGCGGAAAACTTCGCGCTGCCCATGCCTAAAACCAGGGCCAGGAGCGCACAAAAAACCATCAGTCCGCCTTTTTGAAAAATATACGCCCGATCTGCGTTAGCCACGCCCACGTCCACCATGTCGGCCATGATCAGCGGGATCACCAGTTCAAAAACACATTCCACCATCACGCAGGCCATGGCCAGATACGCGTATATTGTGTATTGCTTCATATAGGAAAATAATTTCCGCAGCATCCCTTTCCTCCCTGTCTTTTGGAATAGTTGTATCAGCAACTATTGTATGCGCATCAAAGTGCGCTGTCAAGGAGGAATAGGGGGTACCGCCGGAATTCATCCGCTGATAAAAGTCACCACGCCCATATCGTTTTCTTCCAGCCGCATAAGATCCTGCTCCAGCGTCGTCCCTTCCGCCAGTTCCAGCGAATATTGAAATTCCCCGAATCCGGAAAGATCCATCTTGAAGTTGGTTTCCCAGGTATTGTTCATGATCCAGCTATAGACAGGACGGCGGTTGTTTTCCGGCCGGTTGTCGCACAATACGATGGGATGATGCCGCATTTCCCCCATATAAAGAAGCGGGGTGTCCAGGGTGTTGACCAGCACGCTCTGTCCGTCCTGGCGATACAAAAGGCCCTGATCCGCAATATAGTATTCCATGTTGCTGCCGGGCAGCTGGTCCACCCCCGGCCGCATGGGAACGCCGCCGTTTCGGATATAGACTTCCGCCTCCGGCAGATCCAGCGCCAGCGGCAGGTACACGCTTTCGATATCTTCGCTCAGGGTTTTGGCAATCCGATACGCAAATTCAATTCGGGGAAGCCCTTTGTACAACTTGATCAGCACGCTGCTGTGATAGGTTCCCTCCAGGTCGAAAACCAGCTCGGTCCTGGTGAAAACCGGGCCGTGATCCAGCACTTTCACCTCCCTTAGTTTTCCCTGGAACCGCTGCGCGTGCTGCCCCCGGATATTGCGCCCCAGCAGGCGGCGTTCTTCGTAAACGCCCCTCCTGATCTGTGTCCGTTCATAAACGGGGGTGAAAAATTTTGCCGGCCCATCCAACATCATTTCTGCTCCCGTCCGCTTATTGTAAAAGGAAGTAATCCCCTCTCCGATCTTCCAGCGAATGGAAAACCAGCGGTTTTCCATCCCGTAGGGAAGCCGGTAGCTTTCCGGGTCATACGTGTTGACGATATCCCGCACCCGTTCCGCCCCCACCCATGCGGTGCGGGTATAAAGGGTTGCCTCGGGTACAGGCTGCTCTTCATAGAAAAATTCCTTTTCTTCCATGGGCCCAAACTCGGCCAAAAAACTGACCAGTACGCCGCGGGGATGGGCGGAAAGCTGCGCCGGGATCACTTCCCCGGTTTTTGCATCCGTCACTTTTACGGCGGGAAGGCTCACGGTTTCCACATAAAATTCCACCGGCAAAACCCGTTTCTCCCTGCTGACAGAAACCGCCTTCACTTTACCGGAAAGATTGTAATAGCGCAGGATATCCCCCAGCAGATGGCATTGCCGGGTTTTGCGCATGGCAGCCGCTTCGTGGGCCTTGGACGCATAGGAATTTTTACGGATATCCAGGTTGGTGACCATGGTATCGTAGGGGTTTGTAATGGTGGAAGAATGGCCCCAGGTATGTTCCGCATAGAGCAGGGCATTCTCCTCCGTCTTGCGGACCAGGGCTTCCTCCCGTTTTCCGGTCTTCTCTTCCAGCCTGTCGCAGATATGGGACAGGCGCAGCGCTTCTTTATAATGTTTGACCGTCCAGGGCGTGCTGCCTGCACCGTTTCCCCACCAGTCGTTGACGGCCCCCCGGTAAACCGGGGCATCCGCCGTCTTTTCCCGGATCAGGCCGTAGAGCTCCTGCAGCGTCACCATCCGCATCCGGACCTCTTTCCCATACCGGGCGTTAAATTCTTCCGCCACATCCGCGATGGCAGGGTTTACCGGCGCATTGTCGGAAAAAACGCCGGACACGCTGGTAATATAAAAATCATAAGGATAGCCGCTTTCCTCATACTCCCGGATGCTGGCCGCCAGGTTGCGGTAAAGACGCTCCATGGGCTCCTCGCCGCCGTTCTTTCCAAAATAGTTTTCCGTCATGAAATTCACATTTTTGGAGAATACGATGCCCAGGGCGTTGCCCAGATTGTAATGCTCCCCGTTCCATACCAGCATCCGTTTTCCTTCCCCGTTTTCCCAGAAGAACGGACGCTGGTTTTGGTACAGCGGATACATCCCGTGGTGGGTGTGGATATTCATATAGAGAAATTCGACGCCGTTTTTGAGCATGGCGTCCCTCGCCCCCAGGGAAATGCCGTTAATATCCGCGCACATGGCGGTCCTGACCGCGATGCCTTCCCGTTCAAAGGCTTTCACGAAATCCGCAGTCTTATGTTCCAGCATCCCTGCATCCACCAGGTCGTTAAAATTCAGCCAGTTGGCGGAAATGCCGATGGCCCCCTCCTTCACCAGATCAAAAAACGCCTTCTTCTCTTCCGGCGATGCGATCTCCCAGAACCGCTCCACGCAATAAGCCGTTTCGCAGTTCCATTTCAGGTTTTTCCAGGAAAGTCCCTCCTGTCTTCCCTTTTTGATCAGCCCCACTGCCGTACGGATATTCTGGGCCTGGCTGTAGATCACCCGCTCCTGCAGATCAGTGTACCCCACGTCCGTGTGGGAATGATGCACAATGTAAATGTTTCGGATCTTTGTTCCCATGCTTTTCTCCTCATCTGTGTCTTTGTTTTGTGCTATAATGGAAGCGGTATTTTTTATCCGCCCAAATACAATCCTGATGGAGAACTTTATGAACGATTCCCTGCTTCTGCAAACCCGGCTCCGGGAAATTACGGTCAATCTGGAACGTGCCCATTTGCTCGCCTGCGACGCATCCTGGGGATGCGACCGTTTCGTGGCGCCCTACAGCAGCATCGGCCTGATTTTGGAGGGGGAGGGCACCATGCAGGCCGACGGTGTAAAAATCCATCCGTCCAAAGGCCAGCTCTACCTTCTGCCCGCCAAAACCACCCAGTCTTTTTTCACGGACCAAAAACACCCTTACCGGAAGTATTACTGCCACTTTCACGCCTGCTGTCAGGGGAGCGAAGTCTTCGATCTGCTGTCGCTGCCCCTGTGTGTAGACGCGCCGGACTTTGCCTTCGCTGTCTCCCTCTTTCGGCAGATGACACAAGCCTGCTGCCGGCAGGATCCCTTTTCCTGCATCCGGGCCAGCCAGTCGGTCCTGGATCTGCTGGCTTATTATATGGAATGCTGTCCCAAAGGAAGCGTCCGCCCCTCCGGCAGCGAATTCGATTCCCCCTTAAACCGGGCGGTCCGGTTTGCAGAAACCCATCTGGACCAGTCCGTCACCGTAGCAAAGATGGCCGAAGCAGCCGGTTATCATCCTACCCACTTCACCCGCCTGTTCCGGCAGCGGATGGGAATTTCCCCGGTACAGTTTCTCATCCGCAAGAAAACGGAAAGCGCTGTCGAACAGCTGACGGCTTCCTCTTTGCCCATCGCCGCCATCGCGGAATCCCTGGGCTTTAAAAGCCAGTTCTATTTCAGCAATTTTTTTAAAAAGCAGACCGGCATGACGCCGTCCGATTACCGCAACGCGTTTTCCCGCCCCCATAGCTGACCTGCTCCATCCGGCACAGTGTAGCATTTTTCCTTTGGAATGAACATGCGTTTTTCTGTCCGGAATATATGATTTTCCCGCAGGCAAAACCGCACGGAAAAAGGGCGTCAAAAGACGCCCCCCTTTTTCGGCTTTCCGTCGCTTTTTGCGATTCAGGAACCGATCCACTCTTCCGATTCCCCTTTATTTTCATCAAAAAAATCAAACCGCTCCCCGCCTTTTTCCCTGGCTTCGATCCGGATCGTGCAGTCCGCCACATACTGATAATTGGCCTCCAGGACATAATCCACTTCCACGCAGAGGGCCTCCTGCGTCATGTGGCACTCCACCCGGTCCGTATCCAGACCGATGGTCATAGCCCCGTAGGGCGTCCGGTACCGGGTCAGCGTCTTTTTTCCCTGGGTGAAATTCATCTGCACGTTCAGCGGCCCTTTCCGCGTCAGCGTAAGCTCGTTTCCCCTGATCCGGATCACGCTTTTCACCGGTTCCGGAAAATCTTCCAGATATTCCTCATAAAGCAAAAAATGGCTGCCGTTCCGGAAAAAATATTCCCCCTGCTGTACGGTTTCGATGTTGTCATCCGTCTCGTCTTCCAGAAACTGGAGGCCGCGGATGGAAATCATCACATTCCTTGTCATGTTCAGTATTCCTCTATATGTATCACTTTCGCGCTCAGCACCCCGTATTTCATCACGGAATTGGCGATGTGGATGAACTTATCCGCCGCGTCGCTGACAAAGAAGCGGTACTGGTTTGTCCCCAGGCCGGGCGCTACCGGATTGTACAGTTCCTTTTCCATCAGAAGTTCCTTCAGCTCCCTGGCCGTTTCGTAGGCCGGATTGACCAGGCGGACGCCCTCCCCCATGATTTTTCCCACTGTGGAACGAATCAGGGGATAATGGGTGCAGCCCAGGACCAGCGTGTCGATCCCGCTGTCGATCAGGCCGCTTAAATAGCGCATGGCAATTTCGTCCGTCACAGGATCCTGCCAAAGGCCCTCCTCCACCAGGGGGACAAAAAGGGGACAGGCTTTCCCGATCACTTCCG
The DNA here is from genome assembly GCA_944380095.1 of uncultured Lachnospiraceae bacterium. Classification (GTDB taxonomy): domain Bacteria; phylum Bacillota; class Clostridia; order Lachnospirales; family Lachnospiraceae; genus Gallintestinimicrobium. The sequence goes on from CALWGP010000056.1 coordinate 13,469, forward strand.
CATCAGGCCTTAGCTTGCGGATATAATCCGTATAAATGCCGCTGCCGATGGTTCCTTCCGTTCCGATGACGCCGATTTTCCCATTCTTTGTTTCCTCTGCGGCTACCTTTGCCCCGGGCTTAATCACCCCGATCACCGGAATATCAATCTCCTTCTCCAGTTCATCCAACGCATAGGCGCTGGCAGTATTACAGGCTACCACAATGGCCTTGACCTGCATCGTCTGCAAAAAGCGGACGATCTGCCGGGAATAACGGATCACCGTCTCCCTGGACTTACTCCCGTAAGGCGTTCTGGCCGTATCCCCGAAGTAGACCATTTTTTCATTGGGGATCTGGCGCATAATCTCCCTGGCGACGGTCAGGCCGCCCACCCCCGAATCAAAGACCCCGATGGGCATCTGTCGATTGAGTTCCTCTTTATTCATAGGTTTCCTTTTCTCCAAACCATTTTTCGATTTCGTCCAGCAGGCCGATCCGGATCCGCACTTCCCCCGGTCCGGCTGTCAGCAGCTTTCCATAATCCCCCAGGCTGTCCTGCTCCCTGCTTTCTTCTTCCTGCAGCACCCTGTAGGTATCCTTTGTCAGGGCAAACTGCGGATATAAAAGTCCCCAGAACATCAGCAGCGCCAGCAGGGCCGCCCAGGAACCGGTTTCCTTTTCCTTCCCTGTCCTCCGTCTTTCCTGCTTTTTTTCCATCCGGCCACTTCCTTTCCCTGTTTTGTTCAGGTAAAGCATGGCCTTTCGGAAAGGGGTTTATACATTCTATTTTCGTTTCCGGTCGGAAATCATCTGAATCACCGTTTTTTCCTGATTGTCGATATGCGCCTTGATGGTCCTGGCGCCTGTGGCAGGATCCTTATCCCGGATGGCTTCATAGATTGTCCTGTGCTCCCGGATCAGTCTCTCGTAACTCCCCCCGTCCTTGACATATTCCAGACGGTAACGATACATCTGCTGGGAAAGATTGCTGACCATCTGCATCAGCCTGGCATTGCCGCTGGCCACAAGGATGATATCGTGAAGGGCCACATCCGCCCTGGCCACCCGGTTGGCGTCTCCCCGCTTTGTTTCCCGTTCAAAAGCGTCGCAGGCCTCCCGCAGCTGTTCCAGCTGGGATGGGGTGATCCGTTCACAGGCCAGTTCCACCGCCAGCGCGTCCAGCGCCCTGCGCACCTCCAGCACATCCCGGAGACTCTTTTCCGTAATCTGGGCCACTTCCGCCCCCCGCCGGGGAATCATGGTCACAAGCCCCTCCAGCTCCAGTTTGCGGATTGCCTCCCGGATAGGAGTCCTGGAAACCCCCAGCTTGTCCGCCAGATGAATTTCCATCAGCCGCTCCCCCGGCTTTAACTCCCCCGTCAGGATGCTCTGACGGAGGGTATTGAACACCACGTCCCGCAAAGGCAGATATTCGTTCTCGTTCTCTCTCCCAAATTCATTCATGCTTACCTCCATATCGGAGCGTCTTGTGCTCCCTC
>CALWGP010000057.1 GCA_944380095.1 uncultured Lachnospiraceae bacterium
AAAGCAGCCACCGAAAGATGGCTTGTTTGTCATGCGATTAAAGGAATGGATACCCTCTACTTTTCATTTTCAATCTTATCACCTCATAATTCAGATTTGGAAACCATTCAGCTGATTTTTTTCCTTACACACAGTATACACAAAACTGGCTTGAGCGAAAGTGCCATTTTGTGTTTTTTTGAACAGGCCAGTTCGGGAGGGGCTGTCCGGAAGAGGCCCATTCTATCTTTTTGCCTTTTTTGAGCCAAACACGCACGGAATTTTTGCGTTTCTTGCTTTTGTACTACTTGACAAAAAAAGAAGGAATCATTATAGTAAATATAGTTTGAAATTCAAAATATTTGAAATTAGAAGAATATAGCGGGCGGAAAGGTGGATTTTACAATGAATATGCAGGAAGTCAACGAGCTGATCCAGACTTTTTCCCGGCACGGTCTCACCTGCCTGGAACTGGAAGAAAACGGAAAGAAAATCGTGATAAAAAAAGAATACGCAGGATCCGGGGCAGGGAATGTCCGGGCGGATGAGGTGGGATGCAGCGAGGAATGCTTACAGCCGCAAAATGCGCCGTCAAAAAAAGCACAGCAGCCGCAGGATGGGACGGACGCAGAATCTTTGGAGACAGGACATATTGTCAGGGCCTCTTTGGTGGGGATGTTTTATAGTTCCCCCTCCCCGGAGGAAGAGCCTTTTGTGCGGGTCGGCGATACGGTGAAAAAGGGACAGGTAATCGGTATTATCGAGGCCATGAAGCTGATGAACGAGGTAACCTGCGACGCAGACGGCACGGTAAAGGAAATTTTTGCGGAAAACGGCCAGGTGGTTGAATACGGCCAGCCCCTGTTTTCCATCGGTTGAAGGCCGGAGCCAAAAACGCTCCGATAGGGAGGGAAAGATGTTCGAAAAGATTCTGATTGCCAACAGGGGGGAAATAGCCGTGCGGATTATCCGTGCCTGCCGGGAGATGGGGATCCAGACGGTGGCCGTCTACTCGGAAGCGGACCGGGAAGCGCTGCATACGATGCTGGCGGACGAAGCCGTCTGCATCGGGCCCGCCCCTTCCAGGGAAAGCTATCTGGATATGGAACGCATCCTGAGCGCGGCGGTGGCCACCGGGGCCCAGGCCATTCATCCCGGATTTGGCTTTTTGTCGGAAAACGCCCATTTTGCGGCCCTGTGCGGCAAGTGCAAAATTGCCTTTATCGGGCCGGACGCATCGATTATTGAAAAGATGGGGAACAAATCGGAGGCCAGACGGACCATGATGGAAGCGGGCGTCCCGGTGGTCCCCGGCAGCCGGACGCCGTTTTTTGACGCGAAAGAAGCGTTGGAAGAGGCAAGGAAGATCGGTTTTCCTATTATGATTAAGGCCAGCGCAGGAGGCGGCGGGAAGGGAATGCGCCTTTCCGAAAGCGAGGACGATTTCCTGCAGAATTTCAAAAATGCCCAGCTGGAAGCGGAAAAAGGATTTTCCGACAGCGCCATGTACCTGGAACGCTATGTGAAAAATCCCCGCCATATTGAATTCCAGATTCTGGCGGACAGTCACGGCCATGTGGTGCATCTGGGAGAAAGGGACTGTTCCATCCAGCGGCGGCACCAGAAGCTTCTGGAAGAATCCCCCTGCAGCGCCATCTGCGAAGAACTGCGCAGACGGATGGGGGAGACGGCGGTGCGCGCGGCGAAAGCGGTGGGATATGTCAATGCGGGAACCATCGAATTTTTGCTGGATCAGGATCAGAACTTTTACTTTATGGAAATGAACACCCGGATCCAGGTGGAACATCCGGTGACGGAAGCAGTGACGGACCTGGACCTGATCCGGGAGCAGATCCGGATTGCGGCGGGCGAGGAGCTCTCCTTTTCCCAGGAGGATGTGGTGATCCGGGGCCATGCCATCGAGTGCAGGATCAACGCGGAGAATCCGGAAAAGAATTTCATGCCCTGCCCGGGAACCATTACCAACGTCCATCTGCCGGGAGGACGCTGCGTGCGGGTGGACACGGCCATTTACAGCGGATATACGGTTCCGGCCCATTACGACTCCATGCTGCTAAAGCTGATCGTACGGGACAAAGACAGGGCCTCGGCGATCGCAAAAATGCGCTCGGCTTTAGGGGAGCTGGTCATTGAAGGAATCGATACGAATATTGACTTTCAGTTTGAAATCCTGGGGTGCAGGGATTATGTGGAAGGAAACGTAAGCACGGATTTCATCCCGGCCCATTTTTCACGGTTCGCGGAAATAGGATAGGACGGAGGGAAAGATGCTTCAGGGAATGTTCAAGAAAACCTATACGCTCATCGGCGAAGTGCATCAGGTCCAGCAGGCCAGGAAGGCGCCGGAAGGGGAAAAGCCCGTGGTGCCGGAAGGCATGTGGAAGAAATGCAACCAGTGCGGCAGGCCCATTTATGCGGAGGATGTACGCCAGCAGTTCTATATCTGCCCTAAGTGCCATGCCTATTTTAGGGTTCCTGCCAGGAAACGGCTGGAGCAGGTGCTGGATCCGGACAGCTTTGTGGAATTTAATGAAACCATGCCCTTTGTCAATCCGCTGGATTTCCCCAATTATGAAAAAAAGGTGGAAGCGGCCCGGGAACGGACGGGACTGGACGAGGCGGTGGTTACCGGGAAAGGGACGATAGAGGGGATGCCTGCAGTGATAGGCGTCTGTGATTCCCGGTTCCTGATGAGCAGTATGGGACATAACGTGGGGGAAAAGATCGCCCTGGCGGTGGAGTATGCCACGAAGGAGAAACTGCCTGTGATCCTCTTTGCCTGTTCCGGAGGCGCACGGATGCAGGAAGGACTGGTTTCCCTGATGCAGATGGCAAAGACTGCGGCCGCCTTAAAAAGGCACCATGAAGCGGGCCTTTTGTATGTGAGCGTACTGACGGATCCCACCACCGGGGGAGTGACTGCCAGTTTTGCCATGCTGGGAGATATTATCCTGGCAGAGCCCGGGGCCCTGATCGGGTTTGCAGGCCCCAGGGTCATCGAACAGACCATTGGACAGAAGCTGCCGGAAGGGTTCCAGCGTGCGGAATTCCTGCTGGAGCACGGCTTTGTGGACCGGATTGTCAGCCGTCCTAAGATGCGGGAAGAACTGGCAAAAATCCTGAGGTTCCATGAAAAGCCAGACTGGCGGAGGATCTTTTTGCCCCCGGGGACGGACGAAAGGTCCAAAGCCCATCCGGAGGACGTCGGGGCAAAACCGGAAGGGGAGAAGCGCAGCGCCTGGGACATTGTGACTTTGTCCAGAAGTCCGAAGCGGCCCGTGGCCAGCGACTATATCCATGCGCTGTTCCCGGATTTTTACGAACTTCACGGGGACAGGTATTTTAAGGACGACGGTGCCGTGATCGCAGGACTGGCCACCTTTTGCCCCAAAGGGAAAGAAGAGGGAATCCCGGTTACCGTGATCGGCCAGGAAAAGGGCCGCAGCGCAAAGGAAAACCAGCTGCGCAACTTCGGGATGCCTTCTCCGGACGGATACAGGAAGGCTCTTCGCCTGATGAAACAGGCGGAAAAGTTCGGCCGCCCGATCCTCTGCTTTGTGGATACCCCCGGCGCGTTCTGCGGCATGGAGGCGGAAGAGAGGGGACAGGGGGAGGCCATTGCCAGAAACCTGTTTGAAATGTCGGATCTGAAAGTACCCGTCCTGTCCATCCTGATCGGGGAGGGAGGCAGCGGCGGAGCCCTGGCTTTGGCCGTAGCCAATGAAGTGTGGATGATGGAAAACGCAGGCTATTCCATCCTGTCGCCGGAAGGGTTTGCCAGCATCCTCTGGAAGGACAGCAGGCTGGCGCAGAAGGCCGCCGAGGTGATGAAGATTACCGCACGGGATTTAAAAGAAATGGGGCTGATCGAACGGATTATCCCGGAAGAAGAGCCCGCAGAGAAAAAGCATGTGGAAAAAATCGCCCGGACCATGGGGGAAATGCTGGAGCAGTTCCTGCCCCGCTATCTGTCCCTTTCCGGGGACGAACTGGCCCGGCAGCGCTACGGGCGGTTTCGAAAAATATAGGGGAGAAAGAGGGTGTCGCAAAATCATCATGTTCATGATTGAGCGGCACCCTCGCTCCGTTTATGGAGCCCCTTATTTTCCATTTGAAGGATTTGAATTTCTTAGGTAGAATAAAAGAAAGCATGACAGCACATTTTCAACCGGGGCAAAAGCGCTCCGGCAAGGAGGCAAGATGAAAACACCTGCGGATTATGTCAACCCTTATATCGGAACCATTTCCCACATGCTGACTTCTGCCAGACCGGAGGTCATGCTGCCCTACGGGATGGCCAGAAGCACGCCCGTGGTCAAAGACTGCGGGGATTATTACTGTAATGACCGGATTGTGGGATATCCCCTGGGCTTAGCGTCGGTGATGCCGGGAAAAGACGGGGATTTTGAAAATACATTGGATCATAGCAGGGAGGATTTTCGCTGCTACCGGATGGAGGCAGAGCTGGAGGAGTATGGGATCACCGTGGCTTCCACGGTAACCGCCCATGTGTATCTTCATCGTTTTGAGAACGCCAATACCCTCCGGTTGGATTTTGCAGGAGGGACGGCGGAAAAGACGGGACAGTGGATCCGGGTTAGGATGCCGGTGGAACACCCTTCCTTTTCCATTTTCCAGTATGTGCTGATCCGGGTGGGGGAAGGAACAGAGATTCTTTCACGGGAAGAAGGAAGCTGGGTGCTTTCCGCACAGGATCCCGTTTGTATCCGGGGGGCCGTTTCCTACATTTCTTTTGAAAAAGCCAAAGAGAGTATGGAAAAAGAAGCGGACGGGAAGGATTTTGAACAGATTGCGGCAGAAGCGAAAGCCGTCTGGGACGGACAGCTGTCCAAAGCCCGGGTGGAAGGAAATACGGAAGAAAAGAAAACCGTTTATTATACCGCGCTGTTTCGTTCTTTTATGCGCATGACGGACTATACGGAACACGGGCAGTATTTCAGCGCTTATGACGGGAAGGTGCATGACGGCGTATTCTACACGGGAGACGGGCTGTGGGATACGTTCCGCTGTATGCATCCCCTGCAGCTTCTGCTGGACCCGGCCCGTCACCGGGACATTCTGGAAAGTTATAACCTAATGTATCGCCAGAGCGGGCTGATGCCCTGCTTCCCGGGCTTTACCGGGGATCTGCCCGTGATGATCGGTTTCCATGCGGCACCGCTGTTTGCGGATGCCGCGGCCAAAGGAGTGGAAGCGGACTATGCCGCCGCATACGAGGGGATCCGCAAAAATGCCATGGAGCAAAGCATGTTTCCCTGGTGCTGTGCCAAACCGCTGGAAGAACCGGACTTATGTTATCAGCAGAAGGGATATTTTCCCGCGCTGGCAAAGGGGGAAGAGGAAACCTGCGAAAGCGGGAAAACCTTTGAACGCCGCCAGGCCGTGGCCGTTACCCTTGAGCACGCCTATGACGACTGGTGCGCGGCCCAGCTGGCCAGACGGCTTGGAAAAGAGGAAGACTACCGGATGTTTTTGAAACGGGGGCAAAATTACCGCAACCTCTACAATCCGGACAACGGCTGGATGTCCCCGAAGGACAAAAACGGCAGGTGGGTGGAGGATTTTGACCCGAAATTTTCCGGCGGCATGGGCGGACGGGACTATACCACGGAGAACAATACCTGGACATATACCTGGTCGGTGTTTCATGATCCGGAAGGGCTGGCGGAACTGATGGGCGGCAGGGAGAAGGCCGTGGAGCGTCTGGACCAGCTTTTCAGGGAAGGATTTGAATGGCCTCAAAGCAAGTATGGATATCTGGGGCAGTTCCCGGATTCCACCGGACTGATGGGGCAGTTTGCCATGGGAAACGAACCTTCTTTCCACATTCCGTATCTGTACGACTACTTCGGCGCGCCCTGGAAGGCGCAGAAAAAGCTGAGGGAACTGATGGATATCTGGTTTACCGATTCCCCTACCGGTATTTGCGGGGATGAAGACGGAGGAGCCATGTCCAGCTGGTTTGTTTTTTCTGCCCTGGGATTTTATCCCGTTTGCCCTGGGAAGGCGGAGTACGCCCTGGGAACGCCCCTGTTTGACCGGGCCGAAATCCAGGTGGGCGCCGGCCGCGTCTTTCGGGTGATCAGCCGGGGCGCGGGAGAAGGAAAACGATATATCCGTTCGGCCATGCTGAACAAAAAGGTGCTGGAGCGCCCTTTCCTTACCCACGAGCAGATTGTGGCGGGAGGGGAACTGGTCCTGGAAATGGACAGCAGGCCTGCAAAATAAAGCATGACAGTTTTGGGGTTTGGGGGTATACTAAGGCGTATAGAAAAAGGAGACTGCCTTGGTCTGCCGCTGCCGGCAGACCAAGGCAGGAATCTGACAACAGGAGGCTTTCTATGGAACGGATCCCTGTACCGGGAGAAATTTATCGTCATTTTAAAGGAAATCTTTATCGGGTCGTGACGCTTGCGCAGCATACGGAAAACGGGGAGCAGCTGGTGGTTTACCAGGGGCTGTACGGGGATTATCCGGTGTACGCAAGGCCCCTGTCCTCGTTTACGGGGGAAGTGGACCGCCGTAAGTACCCGCAGGCGCAGGACCGGTACCGCTTTACCCTGATTCCGGAAGTGGGGGTGCCCGGGAAGGGGGCAGCGCCCCTTTCCGGCGGCGGGGACTGCGGACAGAACCCTTGCGCAGAGGACGAAGGACATAAAGCAGGGCCCAAGCCCGGCAGTAAGTTAGACAGCGAGGGGGAAGAGGCCTTGCTGGATCCCGATTTGCTGGATTTTCTGGAGGCGGACAGCTACGAAAAGAAGCTGGAAGTATTTGGCCGTCTGGCGGGAAAGGCGGACGGGCATATGCTCAATACCATTGCGGTTTCCCTGGATCTGGAGCTTTCCGGGGACAGCATTGAGGAGCAGTACGAGACTTTAAAGAACTGCCTTCTGACCCTGGAGCGCTACGAGTGCAACCGGCTTAGGTAAGTTTTGCGGATTGGAGAAAGAACATGAAGTACGGTCAGGTGACCGGGGGGCGTTTTTTGAGCAGGCCCAACCGGTTTATCGCCCTGGTGGAGACAGAACGGGACGGGAAAAGGACGCAGGAAAGGGTCCATGTGAAAAATACCGGCCGGTGCCGGGAACTGCTGACGCCGGGCGCAGAAGTTTATCTGGCCAGGGGGGAGAACCCGGGCCGGAAAACGGACTGGGACCTGGTGGCCGTCAAAAAGGACGGCCTGCTGATCAATATGGACTCCATGGCCCCCAACCGGGCGGTGCAGGAGTGGCTGGAGGCAGGACATTACTTGAAAGGACTTACGAAGATCCGGCCGGAAACGGTTTATGGCAGTTCCAGGTTTGACTTTTATGCGGAGGCGGGAGAAAAAAAGATCCTGATCGAGGTCAAGGGGGTGACCCTGGAGCACCAGCGGACAGCCCTGTTTCCGGACGCGCCGTCCCAACGGGCGCTAAAGCATGTGCAGGAGCTGGTCCGGGCCGCGCAGGAAGGCTATGAATGCTATGTGCTTTTTGTAATCCAGATGAAGGGCGTCCGCCGGTTTTTCCCCAACTGGAAGATGCAGCCGGATTTCGGGGAGGCGCTGCTTGCGGCGCAAAAGGCGGGGGTGAAGATTTTGGCCTGGGACTGCAGCGTGTGGGAGGAAGGAATGGAACTTTCCGAACCCGTGCCCGTTTCCTTAGAGCCCAACCGCCTCCTGATCCTGGATACGCCCCCATCCGGCATTGTGGAACCGCTTCTGGCATGGTATGATGAATGCAGGAGGGATCTTCCCTGGCGGGAGAAGCCGGACGCTTACCGCGTCTGGGTATCGGAAGTGATGCTGCAGCAGACCCGTGCAGCGGCGGTAAAGCCGTATTTTTCCCGTTTTATGGAGAGTCTTCCGGATATCCCGTCCCTGGCGCAGGTACAGGAAGATACCCTGCTAAAGCTCTGGGAAGGACTGGGCTATTACAGCAGGGCGAAAAACCTGCACAGGGCGGCCGTACAGATCATGGAGGAGTACCGGGGCAGGATGCCAGGGGACTATGAGACGCTGCTGAAGCTGCCGGGGATCGGCAGCTATACGGCAGGGGCCATTGCTTCCATCGCATTCGGCCAGCCGGTGGCAGCGGTGGACGGCAACGTGTTAAGGGTGACGGCGCGGCTGACTAAGGATGGGGCAGACATTGGGGATCCGGCCGTAAAGCGCCGGCTGGAGCAGGACCTGCTTGCCATTATCCCACAGGACAGGCCGGGGGATTTTAACCAGGCCCTGATGGAGCTGGGAGCCACGGTCTGCCTGCCAAACGGCGCCCCGCTGTGTACGCAGTGCCCCTGGCGGTCCGTCTGTCTGGCAAACCGGGATGGCGTGCAGGGACAGTATCCCAGAAAACAGGCCAAAAAGGCCCGCCGGATTGAAAAAAAGACGGTGCTTCTGATCCGGGACGCCTGCTGCGTCGCCATCCGCAAACGCCCCGCCAAAGGGCTGCTGGCCGGATTGTACGAGTTTCCCTGTCTGGACGGATGGCTGACCGGAAAAGAGGTGGCAGACTGGCTGAAAGAACAGGGCGTGCGCGCGGTCCGCATTGAAAAGCAGCCGGATTCCCGCCATATTTTCACCCACCGGGAATGGGAAATGACCGGATACCTGGTGCTGGTGGATGAACTGGAGCCTCTGGGAAGGGGAAAGGGATTTTTCTTTGCGCATCCGGAAGAAATCGGGGAGAGTTATCCGATTCCGTCCGCGTTTGCAGCTTACACGGCCTGTCTTAAGATCCGGACGGGCAAAGACAGAATGGAAAAGGGAAAAATGGGAGGAAAATCAGAATGAAACTGCTTTCGATTGCAATTCCGTGTTACAATTCACAGAATTACATGGAAAAGTGTATTGATTCCCTGCTGATCGGCGGGGAAGATGTGGAAATCCTCATCGTGGACGACGGTTCTTCGGACAGGACCGCGGAGATCGCGGACGATTACGAGTCCAGATATCCCACTATCGTGAGGGCGATCCACAAGGAAAACGGAGGGCACGGTTCCGCGGTGAACACGGGAATCGAAAACGCCAGCGGCCTGTTTTTCAAAGTGGTGGACAGCGACGACTGGGTAAAGGACGACGCTTACCTGGAGATTCTTGCCAAGCTCAAGGAGCTGGCGGGAGGCGACCGGGTGCTGGATATGATGATCAGCAATTTTGTCTATGAGAAGGAAGGGGAAAAGCGCAAAAAGGTCATGCGCTACCGCCATCCGCTTCCGCAGGGAAGGCTCTTTACCTGGGATGAAGTGGGACATTTTATGAAGGGCCAGTACATCCTGATGCATTCCGTGATCTACCGGACGAAGCTTTTGCGGGAGTGCGGCCTCCATCTGCCGGAGCATACGTTCTACGTGGACAATATTTATGTGTTCGAACCCATGCCTTATGTGCGCAACATGTACTATCTGGACGTTAATTTCTACCGCTACTACATCGGGCGTTCCGACCAGTCCGTCAATGAAAAGGTGATGATCGGCCGGATTGACCAGCAGATCCGGGTCAACCAGCTGATGGTGGACTACTATGTGGAAAAGAAGGGGATCCTGACGGCCAACAGGAGGATGAACCGCTACATGCTCAGCTATCTGGATATCATCACCACCATTTCTTCCATCCTGCTGATCCGCATCGGCACACAGGAGGCCCTGGAAAAGAAAAAAGCCCTGCTGGAGTATATCCGCCAGAAGGACAAGTCCCTCTATCGCAAACTCCGTTACGGCCTTCTGGGCAACTGCATGAACCTGCCCGGCAAAACAGGACGCTGGATTTCCGTGGAAGGATATAAAATCTGCCAGAAATTTTTCGGTTTTAACTGACCGTTTCCAAAAGCGCCGTCCCAAGCGGCGCTTTTTGCGTCAGCACCCGGTTTTGCTGCATATTGTAAAAAGAAAAGGGAATGAAGCAAGGCGGAAATGATCACCATAAGTCTGTGCATGATTGTAAAAAATGAGGAAGATACGCTGGAACGGTGCTTGTCCTGTGTCAATGGGATCGCGGACGAAATCATCGTGGTGGACACCGGTTCTTCGGATCGGACCAAGGAAATCGCGGCACGTTTTACGGATCTGGTTTTCGACTATGAATGGAAGGACGATTTTGGCGCCGCCCGGAATTTTTCTTTTTCCAAGGCGACGAAGGAATACTGCATGTGGCTGGACGCAGACGATGTGATTTTGCCAAAGGAGCAGAAAAAACTGCGCTGCCTGAAGGCTGGGCTGACCGATCAGGTGGATGTGGTGATGGCCCGCTATGCCACGGCCTTTGACGAAGAAGACCGTCCGGTTTTCTTTTACTACCGGGAGAGGATCGTCAAAAACGACGGCAGGTTTTTCTGGCAGGGACGGGTACATGAGGCCATCGTACCGGAGGGCAATGTGTTTTATGCGGATCTGTGCATCTGCCACAAAAAGACCAGGCCTTCCGACGCGGACCGCAACCTGCGGATTTATGAGGATATGCTGAAATCCCGGGAGACGCTTGGGCCGCGGGAACAGTTTTATTACGGCAGGGAGCTGTATTATCACGGCAAATGGCAGGAGGCGTCAAGGGCGTTTGAAACTTTCCTTACACAGGAAGAGGGGTTTTTGGAAAACAGGATCGACGCCTGCAGGCTGCTGGCGTCCTGCAGAAGGAACCTGGGCGATATGAAGGGGGCATATGAAGCGCTGTTTTCCAGTTTCTGCTACGATACGCCCCGGGCGGAAACCTGCTGCGACCTGGGCGCCATGTTTTTTAACGCCAACCTTTTGGAACAGTCGGTTTACTGGTACGGGCGGGCGCTGGAAGCGGGAAAAAAGGAGCGCTCGGGCGGGTTTATTGAAGAGGACTGTTACGGTTATCTGCCCAGCATCGGCCTTTGTATGTGCCATGACCGGCTGGGGAACCACAGGAAAGCTTTCTATTATAATGAAAAAGCGGCCACGTATAAGCCCAAAGACCGCTATGTGGCGCTGAACCGGAAATATTTCCGGGAAAAATGGGGGATGTGAAAACTGGAAATTTTTCGTTGCCGTTGCAGGGGAAGTGTGCTAGAATACGGAAAGGTAAAAACAGTAGAAGAAAAGAAAGGATGAACGGGTGAATTTATGAAAAGAGAAGACATTCACAAAGTACTGATTATCGGTTCCGGCCCGATTATCATCGGGCAGGCGTGCGAGTTCGACTATTCCGGCACGCAGGCCTGCAAAGCGCTCAAAAAGCTCGGATACGAGATCGTATTGGTGAACTCCAATCCGGCGACCATTATGACCGACCCGGATACGGCGGATATCACTTATATCGAGCCCTTAAACGTGCAGCGTCTGGAACAGATTATAGACAAGGAACGCCCGGATGCGCTGCTCCCGAACCTGGGAGGACAGTCTGGCTTAAACCTGTGTTCCGAACTGCAGTCAGCCGGCATTCTGGATAAATATAACGTAAAGGTTATCGGCGTCCAGGTGGACGCCATCGAGCGGGGCGAGGACCGGATCGAATTCAAAAATACCATGAATTCCCTGGGGATCGAGATGGCAAGAAGCGATGTGGCCTACTCAGTGGAAGAGGCGCTGAATATCGCGGACAGACTGGGCTACCCGGTTGTGCTGCGTCCGGCTTATACCATGGGCGGCGCCGGCGGCGGTCTTGTTTATAATAAGGAAGAGTTAAAGACTGTCTGCGCCAGAGGCCTCCAGGCCAGCCTGGTAGGACAGGTCCTGGTGGAAGAGTCCATCCTGGGCTGGGAAGAACTGGAACTGGAAGTGGTGCGCGATGCCAAGGGCAATATGATCACCGTCTGCTTCATCGAGAATATCGACCCTGTGGGCGTGCATACCGGCGACTCCTTCTGTTCCGCCCCCATGCTGACCATTTCCGAAGAGGTCCAGAAAAAGCTGCAGGAGCAGGCTTATAAGATCGTGGACGCCATCCAGGTCATCGGCGGCACCAACGTACAGTTTGCCCATGATCCTGTTTCCGGCCGTATCGTGGTAATCGAGATCAATCCCAGGACCTCCCGGTCTTCCGCGCTGGCCAGCAAGGCGACGGGCTTCCCCATCGCACTGGTATCCGCGATGCTGGCATGCGGCCTGACCCTGGACGAAATCCCCTGCGGGAAATACGGTACACTGGATAAATATGTGCCGGACGGCGACTATGTGGTCATTAAATTTGCCAGATGGGCATTTGAAAAGTTCAAAGGCGTGGAGGATAAGCTGGGTACCCAGATGCGCGCCGTGGGCGAAGTCATGAGCATCGGAAAGACCTATAAAGAAGCGTTCCAGAAGGCCATCCGTTCCCTGGAAAAGAGCCGTTACGGTCTGGGCCATGCGAAGGATTTTGATCAAAAGAGCAAAAAGGAACTGCTTGTGATGCTGGCGAATCCTTCCAGCGAGCGGCATTTCATCATGTATGAGGCGCTGCGCAAGGGCGCTTCCGTGGAAGAGATTTATAACCTGACAAAAGTAAAGACCTGGTTCATTGAGCAGATGAAGGAGCTGGTGGACGAGGAAGAGGCGCTGGTTGCAAAATACAAAGGGGAAGTTCCGGCCGCAGAAGACCTCAGACAGGCCAAGCTGGACGGATTTTCCGATAAGTATTTGAGCGAAATCCTGGGCGTTTCCGAGGAGTCCATCCGCACGGCCAGGGAAGCGGCCGGCATCGTGGAAGGCTGGGAAGGCGTACACGTCAGCAGCACGCAGGATTCCGCATACTATTATTCCAGCTACCACATCAAGGACGAGAGCCCCGTGGACAACAGCAAACAGAAGGTGATGATTTTAGGCGGCGGCCCCAACCGGATCGGCCAGGGCATCGAATTTGACTACTGCTGCGTCCATGCCGCGAAGGCGCTGCGCAAGCTGGGATTCTCCACCATTATCGTCAACTGCAACCCCGAAACCGTGTCCACGGACTACGATACATCGGATAAACTGTACTTCGAACCCCTGACGCTGGAAGACGTGCTGGCGATTTACGAGAAGGAAAAGCCCGTGGGCGTCATTGCGCAGTTCGGCGGCCAGACCCCGCTGAACCTGGCGGCAGACCTGAAAAAATACGGGGTCAACATTCTGGGGACCACGCCGGAAACCATCGACCTGGCGGAAGACAGGGACCAGTTCCGCGCGATGATGGCAAAGCTGGATATCCCCATGCCGGAAGCCGGAATGGCTGTAAATACGCAGGAAGCGCTGGAAGTGGCTCACAAGATCGGCTATCCCGTTATGGTCCGCCCTTCCTATGTGCTGGGCGGCCGCGGAATGGAAGTGGTTTACGACGACGAGTCTTTGACCTTCTATATGCAGCAGGCCGTGGGCGTAACGCCTGACCGTCCGATCCTGATCGACCGTTTCCTGCACCATGCGACGGAGTGCGAAGCGGACGCCATCAGCGACGGGGAGCACGTATTCGTTCCTTCCGTGATGGAGCACATCGAGCTGGCCGGAATCCACTCCGGGGACTCCGCCTGCATCATCCCTCCCAGAGGGCTGACGGAAGCGCAGGTCGCAACCATCAAGGACTATACCAGAAAGATCGCCAGCGAGATGCATGTGGTGGGTCTGATGAATATGCAGTACGCCATTGAAGACGGGAAGGTTTTCGTGATCGAAGCCAACCCCCGCGCTTCCAGGACCGTGCCGCTGGTTTCCAAAGTGTGCGGGATCAACATGGTGCAGATCGCTACGGATATTATCACCATGCCCTTTACCGGCCGCAAGAGCCCTGTACCGGAGCTTAGAGAGAAGAAATTTGCCCACTACGGCGTGAAGGAAGCGGTATTCCCCTTCAACATGTTCCCGGAAGTGGACCCTATCCTGGGGCCTGAGATGCGTTCCACCGGCGAAGTGCTGGGCCTGTCCGCAGACTTCGGCGACGCCTTCTACAAGGCGCAGGAAGCGGCCAAGAGCCAGATCCCTACGCAGGGCTGCGTGCTGATCAGCGTCAACGACAGGGATAAGGCGGAAGTGGTGGAAGTTGCAAAAGGCTTCTACGAATGCGGTTTCGAAATCATGGCTACGGGAAGGACCTGCGACCGCATTGAAGCTGCCGGCATCCCGGCGCTGAAGGTGTGCAAGATCAACGAAGGCCGGCCCAACATCCTGGACAAGATTACCAACGGCAAGATCCAGCTGATCGTCAACACCCCCCTGGGCAAGAAGGGCGCTACGGATGACAGCTACATCCGCAAGGCCGCCATTAAGAACAAGATTCCCTATATTACCACCATGGCTGCGGCGAAGGCCACTGTGGAAGCCATCCGCTCCGCAAAGCGGGACGGCAAGCTCCCGGTGAAATCCCTGCAGGAATTCCATGCGGAGATCACAGACAAATAAAAGACAGACGGATTTTGCAGGACTGCTGCACCGGATAAAAAGATTCCCTTTCGGGAAGGCGGATGAAAGAAGAAAAGCCCGCCGCACCGAAAGGGAATTTTTTTAAGGAAAATTTTCGGATTGCATGTCCTTTCTTTTCATATTCTGTGCATATACTGAGAAAAACAGAAGTTGACAGGAGGGATTGGACATGAGTTTAGAGAGTTTGATTCAGTACTTTACCCAATATGGGGCCGTCGCCATTTTTGTGGTCGTGCTTTTGGAATATATGAACCTTCCGGGTTTTCCGGCGGGCGTGATCATGCCGCTGGCGGGAGTCTGGGCAGCCCACGGAAAGATCGATTTTCTGACCGCCCTCCTGATCACGATTGCGGCGGGACTGACCGGCAGCTGGCTCCTTTATCTGCTGGGTTATAAAGGGGGAAATTTTGTATTGGAAAAGTATCTGAAGAGATTCCCCGGGCACAGGGCCGCCCTGGAAAAAAATTTTGAAATGCTTCGGCGTAAGGGCTGCGCAGGGGTTTTTGTGGGAAAGCTGATTCCCGTTATGCGCACGCTGATCTCCATTCCGGCCGGTGTGCTGAAGCTGAATTTCTGGAAATATACGGTCAGTTCCGCCCTGGG
>CALWGP010000058.1 GCA_944380095.1 uncultured Lachnospiraceae bacterium
TGAGGACAGATATGTATCTGCCACGGACATTGGTACTACGGAGTGGCACTATGATAAGATAAAGGCCATAGCTGAGGATAAGGTCTATTTCGTCTTTATTTTTGACGAGAGCCATACACAGGCATATGATAAAAGGAAAATGAGCGGTGGGACGGCGGATGCTTTCAGGAGGTTTATCGTGCAAAAAACAGGGCTTAATGTGCAAAGGATTCTCTCGATTGCCTGCAGGGAAAAAACAGCTTATAATAACCTATACTATAAATAGAAGAAAGAGCGCGGCAGCCCCGCGCGGAAATGAGGAAAAATGGGATACAGCATTGCAGTGGACGGGCCCGCAGGGGCGGGCAAGAGTACGATTGCCAGAAGAATTGCAAAGCAGCTTGGCTGCATTTATGTGGATACCGGGGCGATGTACAGGGCTATGGCGCTGTTTTTGATCCGGGAAGGAGTGAGCGCTACGGACGCGGAAGCGATTTCCCGAAAGTGCCAGGAGGCGGATATTTCCATCCGGTATGAAAACGGCGAGCAGGTGGTGCTTTTAAACGGGGAAAATGTCAATGGCCTGATCCGGACGGAAGAGGTGGGCAATATGGCTTCCGCCAGTTCCCCAAATCCGGCGGTCCGCAAAAAACTGGTGTCTTTGCAGCAGAGACTGGCAAAGACCAGCGACGTGATCATGGACGGCAGGGACATCGGGACCTGCGTGCTTCCGGACGCTACCGTCAAGATTTATCTTACCGCATCTGTGCGGGTGCGGGCAATGCGCAGATATCAGGAGCATATCGCCAAAGGGGAAACGTGCGACCTGGCAACCATTGAAGCGGATATCGCCAAAAGGGACCATCAGGATATGACCCGGGAAAATTCCCCTTTAATGCAGGCGGAAGACGCCGTGCTGGTGGATTCTTCGGAATTGGATATTGACGGAGTTGTATCCGAAATTATCCGGATCTGCCGTCAGAAGGGAATCGGGGCCTGAAAAGATTTCCCTGCGCAGCATACGGATGAAATGGAGGAGAGAATGGAAGTAGTATTGGCCAAAAGCGCCGGATTTTGTTTCGGCGTAAAAAGAGCGGTGGATACGGTCTATGAGCTGGCAAAAGAAGGAGGGAAAATCTACACCTTCGGTCCCATTATCCACAATGAGGAAGTGGTGAAAGATCTGGAGAAAAAAGGCGTTTCCGTGATCGAGACAAAAGAAGAACTGGAAAAGCTGACGGAAGGGACCGTAGTGATCCGCTCCCACGGCGTAGCCAGGGAAATCTATGAACAGATCGAACGCCAGGGTCTAAGGTGCGTGGACGCCACCTGCCCGTTTGTGAAGCGGATCCACCGGATTGTGGAGAAAGAGAGCGCGGCCGGCAAACAGATCCTGATCATCGGCAACGCAGGACATCCGGAAGTGGAAGGGATTATGGGATGGTCCGTTACTCCGGCAATTGTGGCCGAAACAAAGGAAGAAATGTCAAAAATTGAATGTGACAGGGAAAAACCGGTCTGTATTGTGTCACAAACGACATTTAACTACAATAAATTTCAAGAATTGGTTGAAATTTTTAAAGAAAGAGGTTATGATATTAGTATTGTGAATACTATCTGTAACGCAACTGAGGAACGACAGACCGAGGCGAGAGAGATTGCCGCCAAAGTTGATGCGATGATAGTAATAGGAGGGAAGCGCAGTTCCAACACCAGGAAGCTGTATGAAATCTGCAGCCGGGAGTGCGCCAACACCTGTTTTATACAGACACTGGATGACTTGCATTTAGAACTGCCTAAATCTGTCCGACTAGTGGGTATTACGGCCGGGGCCTCCACCCCGAGCAAAATAATCGAGGAGGTTCAAAATTATGTCCGATTTAACTTTTGAGCAGATGCTGGAGGCATCGCTGAAAACAATACATGCAGGAGAGGTAGTTGAAGGTACAGTCATCGATGTGAAGCCTGAAGAAGTTGTGCTCAACATTGGTTATAAGTCCGATGGTATTCTGACCAGAAACGAATACTCCAATGATTCAAGCATTGACATGACGAAAATTGTGAAGCCTGGTGACACGATGGAAGTGAAGGTGCTGAAGGTAAACGACGGCGAGGGCCAGGTGATGCTCACCTACAAAAGACTTGCCGCAGACAGAGGCAACAAGAGGATTGAAGAAGCATACAACAACCACGAAGTGCTCAAGGCAAAGGTTTCCCAGGTTCTGGACGGCGGCCTGATCGTGATTGTTGACGAGGTGAGGATTTTCATTCCTGCAAGCCTTGTTTCCGATACCTATGAAAAGGATCTGACCAAGTATGCGGATCAGGAGATTGAATTCGTTATCAGCGAGTACAATCCCAGAAGAAGAAGATATATCGGCGACCGCAAGCAGCTGATCGTTGCGAGAAAGGCTGAGATGCAGGCGGCGCTGTTTGCAAGGATCCACGAAGGCGACGTAGTGGAAGGCACTGTGAAGAATGTGACGGATTTCGGCGCATTCATCGACTTGGGCGGCGCAGACGGGCTGCTTCATATTTCCGAGATGTCCTGGGGACGTATCGAGCATCCCAAGAAGGTATTTAAGGTAGGCGACAAGCTGAAAGTTCTGATCAAAGAGATCAACGGCAACAAGATCGCCCTGAGCCTGAAGTTTGAAGAGCTCAACCCCTGGAAAAATGCCGATGAAAAATACGCAGTAGGCAATGTAGTGACCGGCAAGGTTGCAAGGATGACCGACTTTGGCGCTTTTGTAGAGCTGGAGCCCGGCATTGACGCCCTGCTTCATGTTTCCCAGATTTCCAGGGAACATGTGGATAAGCCCTCCGACGTACTGAAAGTAGGTCAGGAAGTGACTGCAAAAGTGGTAGACTTCAATCCTGAAGACAAGAAGATCAGCTTAAGCATCAAAGCGCTGCTGACGCCTGAGAAGAAGGAAGCTCCTGCAGAGGATGCAGACGTGGTTTCCGTAGATATCGACCAGGTGATTGCAGGACAGGATGAAGAATAAGGAAAGACAATAAAAAGTTCCGCCATTCGGAAAAAGGATCCGGATGGCGGATTTTTTTGTACGATAGGAAATATGGTTCAGGTTTTATCCTGTTTCCAGCCGGCCAGGGTATTCAGCAGAAGGGATACCCATAAAAACTGGAGGGAGGAATCGCCAAAAAAGGAGGGATCGGCAGCGATCCAGAAATCCTTTGAATTGTGAGTTTCCTTAAACAGGGGGAGGTTCTCCGGCGCAGCCCCGGGCCAGGGAAGGAACCGGCCGCTTTTTCTGACATAGCAGGTGGCTGCCCTGGCCGGCATACGGTGCGCCTTATCCACATATACCGCCACGGACTTATGGATCGCCCTGTCTTCGGCGGGAAGGTAGGAGTAATTTTTATAATCGGGATAGAAATATTTCAGTTCGCCGCAGCGGACCGGCACTTTTAAAATAGCCCGGTTTTGGCTGCCGGAAAAATAGCACCGCCGGGAAGCATCCGGGCTGCTGTGGCAGGCGACGGGAAAAGGAAGGGCCATAGGAAGCTGCAGGGTGATGAAAAGTTCGTCGGTTCCCCCTGCTTCTGCCGGAGTGTCCTGCGGCTTTAGCTTAAGGATCTGGAACTGTTTGTCCGTAAAAAGACAGGGCACGGCCATCAGGGAGCAGACCGCGAGCATTCCGGACAGATCCTCCCTGTTGTGCAGCAGGAGGACTTCCAGCAGCCGTTCGTCGGGCTGTCTGGAAAAGGAATGATAGAGCTCAATCAGCTGGCCGCCGGTAAAGGGATCTTCCCGGAAAAGACCGATGGCCTGTTCCAGCTGCTTTTGACGGCATCCCGGCAGATGCAGCAGGTTTTTGTACGGGCTGATCCGCTTGTAAAGGTCCGTCTGGGCGCAGGGAAGAAAGGGCGCTATGCCGTGCTTTTTGCACCGTTCCTGAAGGAAAGGGACGTCAAAGGTGGTCCCGTTGAAATGGACCATATGGGAAAAGGAAGATGCAAAGGAACAAAATGTTTCCAGCAGCTCCTTTTCCTGAGAACGGTTTTCCGAAAAATACTGACGGATTTTCCAGCCGCTTTTTGTAAAAAAGGCGCAGCCAATCAGATAGACAACGGCGTTTTTCGGGGAAAAACCGGTTGTCTCAATGTCAAAAAAAAGAACCTCTTCCGGATGGGGGAAAAAGGGGGCAAGATGGTTTGTTTTACTGGATTCCAGAATAGTTTCAACTGTTTTCATGTCTTTTATCATAACACAATTTTCGATTTTACTGTAGTAATTTGTCAAAAAAAATAGTATGATGAAAAGGAAAGGTGCATGGAAAGAATGCGCTTTCTTCATGCCGGGCATTGGACCCGGCACTTCAAATTATGAGGAAAGAAGGGTAGAGAATGGCGAAGTTTACGTTTGTGGGCGGGATTCATCCCTACGACGGGAAAGACCTGTCCAAGGATAAGCCCATAAAAGAGGTGCTGCCCAAAGGGGACCTGGTTTATCCCCTGTCGCAGCATATCGGGGCGCCCGCCGTTTCGATTGTTCAGAAAGGGGACAGGGTGCTGGCAGGACAGAAGATTGCGCAGGCTGCAGGATTTGTGTCCGCCTCCGTATTCTCGAGCGTTTCCGGTACGGTGAAAGCCATTGAACCCCGTCGTGTGGTAACGGGGGATCATGTGATGAGTATCGTGGTGGAGAACGACGGCGCTTATGAAGAGGTGGAGTATCCTCCCGTAAAGCCGCTGGAGCAGATGAGCCGGGAAGAGATCATCGACCTGGTCCGGGAGGCCGGTATTGTGGGGATGGGGGGAGCGGGATTTCCCACCCATGTGAAGCTGTCTCCCAAGGAACCGGAGAAAATTACTTATGTGATTGCCAACTGCGCGGAGTGCGAGCCGTATCTGACTTCGGATTACAGAAGGATGATGGAAGAGCCGCAGAAGCTGATCAATGGGCTGAAGGTGATGCTGAAGCTGTTTCCCAATGCAAATGGCGTGCTGGCCATCGAGGACAATAAGCCGGACTGCATCGAACTGTTCCGGAAGCTGACGAAGGGGGAGCCTTCCATTTCCGTGGCCTCCCTGCGGACCAAGTATCCCCAGGGATCGGAACGTCACCTGATCTATGCGGTGACGGGTAGGGCCATCAATTCCTCCATGCTGCCTGCGGATGCAGGATGTATCGTGGACAACGTGGATACCATCGTGGCCATCAACCAGGCGGTACGGGAAGGAAAACCCCTGATGCACAGGATCGTCACCGTAACGGGAGACGCGATCCGAAACCCGCAGAATTTTATCGTCCGCATCGGCACCAATTATCACGAACTGATCGATGAGGCGGGCGGGTTTGTGGCACAGCCGGAAAAGATCATATCCGGCGGGCCCATGATGGGGTTCGGGATTTTTGATCTGGACGTTCCCACAACAAAGACGGCCTCCGCACTGCTTTGCCTGCTCCATGATGATATTTCTTCCATGGAAGCCACGGCCTGCATCAACTGCGGCCGGTGCGTGGAAGTCTGTCCCGGGCGCGTGGTTCCAAAGCTTCTTGCGGATTATGCGACGCATTATGATCTGGAGAAGTTCGAAAAGAACAACGGGCTGGAATGCTGCGAATGCGGCTGCTGCAGCTATATCTGCCCGGCCAAGCGGCCCCTGACCCAGGCGATTAAATCCGCGCGCAAAATGGTGCTGGCAGAAAAGAAAAAACAGCAGGAGGCAAAGAAATGAACGCATTGATGAAAGTATCCTCCAACCCACACATCAGGGCAAAGGACACCACTTCCAGGATCATGCTGACCGTGGTGATCGCCCTGCTTCCGACGACTTTGTTCGGCATTTACAATTTCGGCCCAAAGGCAGCCCTTCTGACTGTGATTTCCATTGCCAGCGCGGTGCTGACAGAATTTTTGTTTGAAAAGATCTGCAAAAAGAAAGTAACGGTGGGAGATTTGTCCGCTGTGGTTACCGGACTTTTGCTGGCGCTGAACCTGCCGGTTTCCGTTCCCTGGTGGATTCCCGTTGTGGGAAGCGTTTTTGCCATCCTGGTGGTGAAGATGCTCTTTGGCGGACTGGGACAGAATTTTATGAACCCTGCCCTGGCGGGCAGATGCTTTTTGCTGATTTCATTTTCTTCCATCATGACGAATTTTGAGTGCGCCGCTTACAGCGGCCCTACCCCCCTGGCCAGCTTAAAGGCGGGAGAAGGGGTGAATGTGATGGATATGATTATCGGCCGGACGGCGGGAACCATCGGGGAGACCTCCATGATTGCCATTGTCATCGGCGCATGTATCCTGATTCTGGCGGGGATTATTGACCTGAAGGTGCCGGGCAGCTATCTGGTTTCTTTTGCCCTGTTCGTCGGACTGTTTGCATTTTTGAGCGGACGTACGGTGACCCCTTCCTATCTTTCGGCGCAGCTGGCCGGAGGCGGCCTGATGCTGGGCGCGTTTTTCATGGCTACGGATTATGTGACCCGGCCCATTACCAAGAAGGGTCAGTATATTTACGGCATCATACTGGGATTTCTGACCGCTATTTTCCGGATTTTCGGAGCCAGCGCAGAGGGCGTTTCCTATGCGATTATCCTTGGAAACCTCCTGGTGCCCCTGATTGAAAAATTCACGATGCCCAAAGCATTCGGAAAAGGAGGGGAGCGTTCATGAAAAGCATGATGAAAGATACGGCGATTATGTTCGCCATTACGCTGGTTGCAGGGCTTATTCTGGGCGCGGTTTATCAGATTACAAAAGATCCCATTGCCAGGCAGGAAGAAATGGCACTGCAGGAAGCCAGCAGGCAGGTATTTGCCTCTGCGGCTTCGTTCGAAACGGCAGCAGACTTTGACGGGCAGCAGGCACAGGAGGTCCTGGAAGAAGGCGGTTATCCGCAGCAGACCATTGACGGATACCAGGTAGCCCTGGACGAGGACGGCGCAGCTGTGGGGTATGTGATTACCGTTACCAGCCACGAGGGCTATGGCGGGGATATCCAGTTTCTTATGGGCGTCAACAGCGACGGCTCTTTAAACGGAATTTCCCTGCTTTCCATTTCGGAGACGCCGGGGCTGGGGATGCAGGCGGAAGAAGTGCTGGTCCCCCAGTTTCAGGACAGGGAAACCTTCATTTATCCCTTTGAGTCCACAAAAACGGGAGCGGCTTCCGAAAGCCAGATCGACGCCATTTCAGGGGCGACGATCACAACCGATGCAGTGACCAATGGAGTCAATGCGGGTTTGTATTATTTCCAGACGCAGCTGGAAGCGGATACGGCGGGAGGTGAGCAGGATGCGTAAGGAAAATGCGGCCGGGGAACGGCTGGTAAACGGAATTATCAGGGAAAATCCCACTTTCGTGCTGACTTTGGGCATGTGTCCCACCCTGGCAGTAACCACGTCCGCCATGAACGGTCTTGGCATGGGACTGACTACCATGGTGGTGCTGGCGCTGAGCAATATGATTATTTCGGCTATGCGCAAAATCATTCCGGACAAGGTAAGGATCCCGGCGTTTATCGTGATCATCGCTTCTTTTGTAACGGTGCTCCAGCTGCTTTTGCAGGGATTTTTGCCCAGTCTCTATGATTCCCTGGGAATTTATATTCCCCTGATCGTCGTCAACTGCATTATCCTGGGGCGGGCGGAAGCCTATGCTTCCAAAAATCCGGTGATTCCCTCCCTGTTTGACGGGATCGGAATGGGGCTTGGGTTTTCCGTGGCGCTGACCTGCATCGGGGCGGTCCGGGAAATCCTGGGGGCCGGGGAGATTTTCGGCTTCCGCATTATGCCGGATTCCTATGTGCCGTTTTCCATTTTCGTCATGGCGCCCGGCGCGTTTTTCGTGCTGGCCACCCTGACCGCAATCCAGAACCGGGTTCGGAGAAACGGCGAGAAAAAGGGAAAAGATATGAGCAAAATCCAGTCCGGGTGTACGGACTGTACGGAATGTTCCAGGGCGGGCTGCGAGCACAAGTTCTATGATGCGGATGCAAAGCCGTCCGATGAAAAAAGAAAAGAGGAGGGCAAATAAATGCTGGAGCAGGTAGGGGATTTATTGCTGCTGATCATCGGTTCTGCCCTTGTCAGCAACGTGGTTTTGAGCCAGTTTCTGGGACTGTGTCCGTTCCTTGGCGTTTCCAAAAAGGTGGAGACTGCGGCGGGCATGGGGACTGCGGTCATTTTCGTTATTACGCTGGCCAGCGGGGTGGCGGGAGTGATTTACCGCTTTATCCTGGTGCCGCTGCAGATTGAATATTTGCAGACCATCGTCTTTATCCTGGTCATTGCGGCCCTGGTGCAGTTTGTGGAAATGTTCCTCAAAAAATTTATGAAAAGCCTGTATGAAGCGCTGGGCGTTTATCTTCCGCTGATTACCACCAACTGCGCCGTTTTGGGCGTAGCCCTGACCAATGTGCAGAAAGAGTACGGTATTTTTACGGGGATGGTAAACGGGTTTGCCACAGCGCTGGGATTTACCGTTTCCATCATTATTCTGGCGGGAATCCGTGAAAAAATGGCGTATAACGATATTTTGGAATCTTTCCGGGGAATGCCCATCGTCCTGCTGACTGCCGGGCTGATGGCCATTGCGTTCTGCGGATTTTCCGGTTTACTGTAGGAGGTGGCGCTTATGCTTTCGGGAATTTTGATCGCGACGGGAGTCGTCGGAGCGGTGGGGCTGTTCATCGGCCTTTTCCTCGGCGTCGCCGGAATCAAATTTAAAGTGGAAGTGGATGAGAGGGAGGAGGCTGTTTTGGAAGCCCTTCCCGGGAATAACTGCGGCGGCTGCGGTTTCGCCGGCTGCTCCAACCTGGCGTCGGCCATTGTCAAAGGGGAAGCGGCGGTAAACGCCTGCCCGGTGGGCGGAGAAGCCGTAGGGAAAAAGATCGCGGCCATTATGGGCGTGGAAGAACAGGCCAGCGTCCGGAAGGTGGCTTTTGTGGCCTGTCAGGGGACCTGCGATAAGACCACCCTGGATTATGAATATACCGGGATCGAAGACTGCAGGATGCTGTCCTTTGTGCCAAACGGCGGGGCAAAAACCTGCGACTATGGCTGTCTTGGGTTTGGAAGCTGCGTGAAAGTCTGTCCTTTTGACGCGATCCACGTAGAAAACGGAGTGGCGAAAGTGGACCGGGTGGCCTGCAAAGCCTGCGGAAAATGCGTGGAGGCCTGCCCCAAGGGACTGATTTCCCTCGTGCCCTACGACGCAAAATACCTGGTGGCCTGCAGTTCCAAAGACAGGGGACCGGTAACCATGAAAGGGTGCTCGGCCGGCTGCATCGGCTGCGGCCTCTGTGAAAAGAACTGTCCGGCAGACGCGGTAAAAGTAAAGGATTTCTGCGCGGTCATTGACCCGGAGAAGTGCGAAGGCTGCGGAATATGCGAACAGAAGTGCCCTAAAAAAGCGATTGTAAAAGAAGCGTGACAGGTCAGGACTGTCGGCAGATTCAGAAGAGAAAAGAGGGAGAAAAGAGTGAATACGGTAACGCTGGGGAAAACAGGAATCGTGACCAACAAAAACGGCTTCGGCGCCCTCCCGGTGCAGCGGGTGGACGACCAAACGGCGGTCCGCCTGCTGCGCAGGGCCTATGAAGGAGGGATCACCTTCTTTGATACCGCCAGGGCGTATACAGACAGTGAACATAAACTGGGGCTGGCTTTTGAAGGAATGCGGGAAAAGATTTTCATCGCGTCCAAAACCGGCTCCGTGACGCCGGAGGGTTTCTGGAAAGATCTGGAGACAACCCTGTCCAATTTGAAAACGGATTATCTGGATCTGTATCAGTTCCACAATCCGGATTTTTGTCCCAAACCCGGGGACGGCAGCGGGATGTACGAGTGTATGTGCCAGGCGAAAGAGCAGGGAAAGATCCGGCACATCGGGATCACCAACCACCGGCTTTTGGTGGCTTTGGAGGCGGTGGAAAGCGGGCTGTACGAAACGCTGCAGTTTCCTTTTTCCTATCTGGCCAGCCGGGAGGAGATTGAACTGGTGGAGAAGTGTCAGAAGGCGGGAATGGGATTTATTGCCATGAAGGGGCTTTCCGGCGGCCTGATCAACAATTCCGCGGCGGCATATGCGTTCATGGCGCAGTTTGAACATGTGCTGCCCATCTGGGGCATCCAGCGGGAGACGGAACTGGAGGAATTCCTTTCCTGCATCGAAGCGCCCCCGGCCATGACCCCTGAAATTTCCGCCGTCATTGAAAAGGACAGAGAGCAGCTGCAGGGGGATTTCTGCAGAGGATGCGGATACTGTATGCCATGTCCTGCAGGGATCGAGATCAATGCCTGCGCAAGGATGTCCCTGATGATCCGCAGGGCGCCTTCCGAAGCCCAGCTGACGAAGGAAATGCAGGAGAAGATGATGCAGATCGAGCATTGCCTGCACTGCGGCAGATGTATCAGCAAATGCCCTTATCATCTTAATACGCCGGAACTGTTGCAGAAAAACCTGAAAGACTATAAGGAGATTCTGGCGGGAAAACCCATTTAGGTTTTGCCTAGGAAGATCGGGAAAGCAGGAAGGAGGGATTGGAATGAAGTATGTGAAGAAGTGTGCAGTCCTGTTGTTTGGCGTCTTTTTGCTTGCATTCGCCGGCCAGACAAAGGCAGAGGCCGCACAAGCCCTTGCGCCCTTTACGGCGGATCAGCTGATGGCCGCCGTAAACGCCCAGTGCGCCAATGTGACCAGCCTTCGCCAGACCATTGTGGAAAATGTGCAGGCAGTGGACGCAGCCAGCCAGACCAGCGTGACGCTGGATTTGTCCGCGCTGCTGGAAAAAAACCGTACCGTGTCCCATTCGGTGGTCAGTATGAATCTTTCCATGGGGGCAGGATCGACAGCCATGTCGGTGGGCGCTTCTTTCGTGGAAAGCTATACCGCCCTGACGGGGAACACGGTTACCACCTGGCAGAAAGATCCCGCCACAGGGGCCTGGAGCGTGACGCAGGCGCCGGCTACCTATGGACAGTTAAACGCGGCAAACGGGACGCTGTCATTGGGCGGAATCAGCGCGGTGGGCGCGCCGGTGACCACGGACGGACAGACCTATCGGTTCAGCGGTACGGTGGACGCTGCCCTGATGTCGGATATGACTGACGTGCTAAAGGCTTCCGGAATTGCGGCAAACGGGCCGTTCCCGGTAGTCGTGGAGATTGATGCAGCCACCCTTTATCCCAAAAGCGTGGTAATCGGGATGCCTGACCTGACCATGTCCGATATGAGGGCGACCGCGGTGGTAACGGCGGTTTACGACGGATTCAACCAGTTCGAATCCATCGCCCTTCCTGTGGTCAACGCGGCATAAGGGCATTTTTAAGGGAAACCGTCGGTTTTTAATACGGAGCCGTCTTCGAAAACGAAGAGGGCTTCCGTATCCGGCAGGGATTCAATAAGGGCCGTTCCACGGTCCGCCCCCAGAAGGAAACAGGCGGTGCTTAACGCATCCCCCCGGACGGAAGAATCGGAGAGAATCGTCACCTGCGTAAGACGTGTATCCGCAGGACGGCCGGTGAAAGGATTCAGGATGTGATGGTACCAGACGCCGTCTTCTTCAAACCCGCGTTCATAGGTGCCGGAGGAAACCAGGGAACGGTCGTTTAGGGAAAGGACCATAAGCGTATCGTAGCGTTCTTTGAAGGGACGGCGGATCCCGACCGAAAAGCCTTCCGTCCCGGGCTTGGAACCTACCGCAAGGATGTTGCCGCCCAGATCGATCAGGGCGCTGGTAAGTCCTTCCCGCAAAAAGAGTTCTTTCAGCCGGTCGGCAATATAGCCTTTGGCGATGAATCCCAGATCCAGCTGCGCCTTCGGATCTTTCAGCCGGACCGTATCCCCTTCCACGAGGACGGCGGTATAGTCCATATGGCAAAGCAGCTCTTGAATGGCAAAATCCGACGGCACAGGACCGGCTGGGGAACCGGTGAAATTCCACAGGTCCGCAAGGGGCGCGATGGTGGGATCGATCAGACCGTCCGTTTGTTCTGCCCAGTCCAGCGCCTGCCGGATGAGGGATGCGGTTTCTTTCTGTACTTTCACCGGCTGCCCGCCGGCGTGGTTGATGTTCCAGATATCGCTGCCTTCCCTGGTGCGGCTTAACAGGTCTTCATAATATTGGCACAGCGCCATACCTTCCTCCAGCACCCTGCCCGCGTCCCGGCCGTATCCGGTGAGCGTGACGGCGGTATCGAAATAAAATCCGCTTCTTGAGACCGGCTTGTTTTTGCCGCCGGATCCCAGCAGCAAAAGAACAGTCAGAAGGCATAAGGCCAGGGCGGCGAAAAACCGCCCTGTTTTTTTTCGGTAAAAATCGGATCGCAGTTTCAAATCGGTTCCTCCTGTATTTTCCCGTATTGTATCACAGTTTCTTCGGACCTGTCCAAAAAAGTGGTATTTTTTCCGGACGTGCTGTATAGAATTTTAACAGCGGAGGAAAAAGACATGAATCATACGGAACAAAAAGGGGCGTTTTGCCTGCTGCTTTATTCCCTGACTGCGGCTGCGGCGTGGCTGTGCGTGCGGGGGGCGCAGCTGGAGCGGTATGCAGCGGCTACCGCTTTTGACCCTGCCCCCATTGAGTGCATAGAAGAGCTTCTGGACTATGAGCGGCGGGAAGAAAACGCCCCGGCGCCAAAGACACAGGTCCGGCAGCCTGTGATGGACGTAAGCCTGCTGGAAAAGGAAAGTATTTATGAGCTTGGCCGGAAAGACTATGAGACTCTTTTAAAAATTGTGGAAGCGGAAGCCGGGTCAGAGGATGAAGAAGGAAAACTCCTGGTGGCCAATGTGGTTTTAAACCGTGTGAAAAGCGATGCGTTTCCGGATACGGTGACGGAAGTGGTTTACCAGAAAGAGGGAGGGGTGGCGCAGTTTTCCCCGGCGGCAGACGGCAGCTTAGAAACCGTGGAAGTCAGCGGGGAAACCGTTGCGGCGGTCAGGCGGGCGCTGCAGGGAGAAGACAATTCCCGGGGAGCACTTTATTTTGCCGCCAGAAATGCCGCAGAAGAGGAAAATATGCGATGGTTTGACACACACCTGACCCGGTTATTCGCCCATGGCGGACATGAGTTTTTCTCATAAAGACAAAAAAAGGGAAAAACTATTGTGCCGGTCACTTTACTGTGATAAAATGAAACTCGATCTGTTGTACTCAAAGAGAAAAAGAGGAACAGGCGTCGGGGCAAAGAGCGCTCCGGCATGGAGGGAAAGATGGAGATTTTATACAAAAGCACACGCGGGGACAAACAGCTGGTGACCGCGTCCGAGGCGATCCTGCAGGGCCTTGCCAAAGACGGCGGCCTTTTCGTACCCGAGCGGCTGCCTGCGCTGGATAAGACGCCGGAAGAGTTTGCGAAGATGACCTATCAGGAAACCGCCTATGAAGTCATGAAGCTTCTGCTGACGGATTTTACGGAAGAAGAACTGAAAAGCTGCATACAAAAGGCTTACGGGGACAGTTTTGACACGGAGGCCATCGCGCCGCTGACGCAGGCGCAGGGCGTCTGGTTTCTTGAGCTGTTTCACGGCAGAACCATCGCTTTTAAAGATATGGCCCTTTCGATCCTGCCCCACCTGATGACCACCGCGGCCAGGAAAAACCGGGTTCAAAATGAGATCGTCATTCTGACCGCTACCTCGGGAGATACGGGCAAAGCGGCGCTGGCCGGGTTTGCCGGGGTAGAGGGGACAAAGATCCTCGTTTTTTATCCCAAAAACGGCGTCAGCCCCATCCAGGAGCGGCAGATGGTGACGCAGAAGGGGGACAATACCCGTGTGGTAGGGATTCACGGCAATTTCGACGACGCCCAGACAGGCGTAAAGCGCCTGTTTGCAGACCGGGAACTGGCTTTGCGCATGCAGGAGAAGGGCTTCCAGTTTTCTTCGGCCAATTCCATCAATATCGGCCGTCTGGTTCCCCAGATCGTCTATTATGTTTACGCTTATGCGCAGCTTTTAAAAGAAGGGCGGATCGAAGTAGGCGAAGAAATCAACGTGGTAGTGCCTACGGGTAATTTCGGGAATATCCTGGCGGCTTTTTATGCCAAAAATATGGGGCTTCCCATCCGGAAGCTGATCTGCGCCTCCAACGACAATAAGGTCCTGTATGATTTCCTGACTACCGGCGTATACGACCGGAACCGGGAATTTTACCTGACCACGTCCCCTTCCATGGATATCCTGGTTTCCAGCAATCTGGAACGGCTGATTTATTGCATCGCAGGGGGGGATTCCAAGAAGGACGCTGTGCTGATGGAACAGCTGGCAGCAGAAGGAAAATATGAGATTACGGAAGAGATGAGGACAGGGCTTGCGGACTTTTGGGGAGGATATGCAACCCAGAAGCAGGCCGCGGAAAAGATCAGGACCCTTTATGAGGATACGGGCTATGTGATTGATCCTCATACCGCAGTGGCTGCAGCGGTTTATGACGGGTACCGTGCGAAGACGCAGGATCCGGTCAAAACCGTGATCGCTTCCACGGCCAGCCCGTTTAAATTTACCAGAAGCGTGATGACCGCCATTGATCCTGGGTATGAGACGGCGGATGATTTTGAGCTGGTGGACGAGCTGTCAAGGATTGGCTGCGTCCCGGTTCCCGGAGCGATTGAAGAGATTCGAAGCGCGCCGGTGCTGCACCGGACCGAGTGCGAAAAGGATCAAATGAAGGAAGCGGTGGAAGACTTCCTTGGTCTGTAAAAATCAGGCCAACAGATACAGCGAAAAATGGTCAAAGCAAATGGGCTGTGGCATCGATGATGAAAAATCTTCGATGCTACAGCCCATTTCATTTCCTGATTGCAGGAAAACGGACTATTTTTATCCGAAAACCGGATCAGCGGTTTTCCAGTTCCACATAATCCCGGTCCACGCACAGTGTCTTGTAG
>CALWGP010000059.1 GCA_944380095.1 uncultured Lachnospiraceae bacterium
ATATCTCTTTCGCTCTATGTCACTTTCATTATATCTTACACCATAAAATTTGTATATCAAATCATAAAATTGAAAATTGCCATAATGTCGGAAGTTTGACAGTTGATATCGAAGAGAACTTCTTACGGTGCCCATAAAAAGGTTCTTTTTTGTCAAATTTTGCATCTTTCCGTACTGACTCACCTTTATCATTTTTAAACTCTACCAGGGAATACAATTTAGAATTCTCTTTGTTCCCTTTTGCGACAAACCAAATTTCATCTCTCCGAAACACTTCACTGTTCATTGTAGACAGATCATGTGATGTAAAAATCAGCTGTGCGCCATACCGATTGATCTTCGTATCATTAAACATCATAATAATATTTTTGTTCAACAGAAAAATCACCTGATACAATTTTGCATCAAGTGATTTTAAACAATATTCGCTCAGCCCAATAATCTAAATATGCTGATGCAGATACTTCTCCCGGGTGGCAAGACCTCCCCGGATATGCCGCTCCGACTTATTTACATCCAAAACCTTCCTGGCCTCCCGCGCCAGACCGGGATTGATCTGTTCCAGGCGTTCTGTGATGTCCTTATGTACCGTCGATTTCGAAATTCCAAACTGCTTTGCCGCCTGCCTCACCGTCGCGCTATGCTCAATGATGTAGCCGGCAACCGCCATCGCCCGCTCCTCAATATAATCCTTCACAGGGAATCCCCCGTCATACATTTTTTACATTGTATGCCCCGGGGGATTTGAATATACGCGCCGGCTCAATCCCGGAAACGCCGGCTGCTCACTGCTTCACAGGCGCATCCGCCTCAAAGCAGAGGGACAGATAGACCAGCATGCGGCCCCGCAGTCCCTGCGCCGTGTCCTCTTTCCTGCCCCGCCGGAAAACCTCCTCCGCGCTTTCCTTCGGAACTACCAGTTCTTCCATCCCAAGCCCCAGGTAGCGGCTCAGGGCATAAAAATTGTCCAGGCTCGGGAGCGCCTTCCCCCGAAACCAGCCGTAGACCGACTGCGCCGCCGCCAGCCCCAAAAACTCCTGGATCTCCCGGATCGTCACGCGGCGGTTCTCACACTCCCTTTTCAGTCTCTGTCCGGTCTTACACACATCAATCGCCGGATAAACAAGCATCCATCCACTTCCTTTCTGCAGCTTCCCGAACGCTTCCCTCGTTTTTCCCGTCCCGTTTTCCACTTCTATCATACCAAAAACAGAGTCCAATAATCAGTCCCTTTCTTCCTTTTCTTTCTGCCCGCCGCACAGCCATGCGGTCTGCCCCGCGCCTCCGGACGGCGCTGACCGTCTCCATGGATTTTGGCCGCCTGCGCATTCGCGCCTCCCAGCCGTTTTATCAGTTGAATAAAAAAATTGCCAAACTATACTGGAGAGAAAAATCTCCCAAATTCCTGCTCCGGGTTTAGGGCTTTCGTGCGGAGGGCAGCACTGACTTATGCCGTCGTTTTCTCTTCCTGCGGACGTCTTTTCCTCATACCGTCACATAAGTGGTGGCATTGGAAATCCGGATACCGGTCTCCAGCTCCATCAGGAACTCTTCCCGCTCTTCCTCCATCTTTTCCGCTCTCTGCAGTATGTCCAAAGGATCGCACAGGCGCAGCTTTTCCTCCTTCCCTTGCCCTGCCGTCACAATGGAAAATCCGGCTCTTAGGGCAGCCTCTGCGCCGGTGTGCTTTCCGGCCTGCTTCCCGGTGTGCTTTCCGGCCTGCCGGTTTTGCGCCTTGGGATTTCCCTGCACAAAGCCGCCCTTTGGCCTGCGCGCCCTCCGGGCTTCCTCATACTGGTCCCGCATCTGCCGGATCAGTCTGCCTTCAAAATCTGTCATACCGCCGCAGGGGCCGCTGCCGCGCATCCGGCCGCGCAGCGCCACTGCCGCCGCCACCGTCATCCTGCCCCGCGAAGTCTCCAGCCAGGCGGATGCATTGGAAGCCAGGATCGCTTCCGTCAGCCTGTCGTATCTGGCCGTAAGGTCCCGGATCCTCTGAAGCGCGGCCTGCGCCCGCACCGCAAATTCTTCCCGGGAAAGCTTCTGTCCCTGCGTCACACCCGGACCGGGACCGATCAGGTCCACATAGCAGCCCTGCCTGGTATATTTGGTAATCCGCTTCATCAGCAAATCCCTCTCCTCCAGTGCCTGCACCACCGTCATCCTGCGTTCCATCCGTTTCGCCTCCTCTGTCGTCAGATACACTATAATACAAAAAACCGGCCCTGTCATTCAGGTACAAACTGATTGACAAAACCGATTTTTTATGATATACGAATTGCTTCTTTTGCAGATTGCAGAGGATGTAAATTACAGGGGAGGCATTACGGTTTTTCCAATAAATCCGTCCCGCCGTTTCTTTGCAGAAATTCTTCCACGGTAAGGCAGACGCGAAGCTCCCCCGTTTCGCCGGAAAGTCTCCGGCACAGGCGCGCCACGGAAGGTTTCTGCAGCCGTGCCTTTTGCAGGACGTCGTCCATGGCAAACACGGTCCCTGCATCCCCGTCCGCCAGGATTGCGCCGTGGGCCATGACGATCACCCGTTCAAAGCATTCCGCCACAAAATCCATGTCGTGAAGGATAGCCAGCACAAGCTTCCCCCTCTTTTTCAGTTCCCGGATCGCCCCGGCAATCACCGAACGTCCCGCAAAGTCCTGGGCGATGGTAGGCTCGTCCAGAATCACCACATCCGTATCCATGGCAAGGACGGAGGCAATGGCTACCATTTTCCTCTCGCCAAGTTCCAGATCGTATGGGTTTTCCCCCGCCTTATCCCAAAGGCCCACTGTCTCAAGCGCCTTCCTGGCCTCTGCCTTTGCCTTTTCCGGACTCATCCCGATATTTTGCGGACCGAACATTACCTCATCCAGCACATTATATTTGAAAATCTGATCATCCGGATTCTGGAATACATATCCGATTTTCCCGGCCAGCATGGCCACGGTTTTTTGGGAAGTATCTTCCTGCCCGAAAAAAATCGTACCGGACACAGGGCGCAGCAAACCTTTCAAAAGCTTTACCAGCGTGGTTTTCCCGGCCCCGTTTTGCCCGATCACAGCGGTGGGCCTTGCGTCCAGTTCCAGATTCAGCCCGTCCAGGATGGGGACGCCCGGAGTATAGGAAAATCCCAGCTGCCGGATTTTAAAAAGCGGCTCCGTCCCCGGATTTTCCAAATCGGCCGCCTGCCCTTTTCCCTGTCCGGTTTTGCGGCCCGGCTGTCCAGGGATACGCTCCTGCAACAAAGGCCGGATGCGCATTTCCCGCAAAAGCCCTGCCGCCTCGTCTTCCGTCACCGGCCAGGACCCGTCCGGAAGGGCTTTGCCCAAATCCCGGCAGATCCGGGTAAAGGCCGGCGGCTGCACGCCCATTTCTTCCAGATTCTCCAGGGAAAATATTTTTCGCGGCGTATCGAATGCAATCTGCCTGCCTTCTTTGAGCAGCAAAATCCGGTCGCAATAAGCCGCCAGTTTTTCGATTTTCTGCTCAATCATAAAAATCGTAATCCCCGAACGCGCCAGGCTGTCCACTGCCGCAAACACCTCTTCGCTGCCAGCAGGATCCAGCTGGGAAGTAGGCTCGTCCAGCAAAATCACTTCCGGCTGCATGACCAGGATGCTGGCAATGGCCACCCGCTGCATCTGTCCGCCGGACAGATCAAAGGGATTGCGGTCCCGGTACTGCCAGATATCCAGAAGCTTTAACGCCTCCCGGACGCGCCGCCTCATTTCATCGCGCTCCACGCCAAGGTTCTGCATCCCGAACGCCACTTCTTCGTACACCGTATCCCGGGCCCCGGAAAGCTGGTTGAAAGGGTTCTGGAAAACAAGCCCCACCTTGCGGCACATCTCCGATACCGGGGTTTTTCCCGCTTCCAGGCCGTCCACCAAAACCGTCCCCCCGTAAGCGCCCTTATAAAACTGGGGGACCAGGCCGATCAGGGCCTGGCTCAAAGTACTTTTTCCCGCGCCGTTTTCCCCGATAATCCCGATAAACTCCCCTTTTTCCACGCAAAAAGACAGCCCGTCCAACGCCAGCCGGTCCGCATGGGGATAGCGATATCTGAGATTTTCTACCGTGATAAAAGCCATGTCCCCACCCTCCATACGATGGCTGCCGCAATCATCAGCAGCAGGCAGACCGTAATTGCCCGGTCCCCTTTATGGGCAGGCCGGTCCGCCAGATATGTTTTTTTACTCTTGGATCCAAAGCCGCGCACTTCCAGCGCTACCGCCCTTTCCCGGGTATTGATCAAAGAACTCATCACTACCGGTGATATCAGCGGCAGAAAGGCCTTGGCCCGGGTCAAAAGGCTGCCTTCCGTCTCCATCCCCCGGCTTCTTTGCGCATCTGTAATGGTGCTCATAGTCCCCATCATCTGGGGGATAATCTGGAAAACAGAGTTGATAATGTAGCCGAACCGCCGGGAAAACCCTTTCTTTTCCAGCTCCTCCACCAGTTCGCTTGGCCGGGTGGACAGCACCAGGATTGCAAAGGAAAGCAGCATATTCAGAATATTCAGCCCGATCCTGCAGGCATAGAGGACCCCTTCCCGGTAAAAGCGCAGCGGTCCTATGGAAAACAAAACGTTGGCGTTTCCCTGGTGGAACAGCCCGTGGATCAAAAAAATCGTAAGCAGGATCGTAAAGGAAAAGGCGATCAGGGGGATCGCCCTTTTGAGTACTTTCCCGGAAGCCAGCGCACAGAGGCTGACAAGGATGCAGCAGCCGAAAAGCCAGAGTTTTCCCGCAATCAGCGGAATGGCAATGGCCGCTGCAATGTATGTAAGCTTCGTAAAAGGATGGACCTTTGTCAGCCAGGTATGGTTGTCCACATATAGGCTTATGCTTTTCATGGCGTCAGTCGAGGCTTTCGATTTCCGCGTTGACCTCATACAGCGCGGTCAGTTTTTTAGGCAGGCCCTTTAAGATGAAAAAGACAACCAGCAGGGTGATCAGCTTATCGGGCACGTCCACCACCACTTCATCCAGGAAGGAACCCAGCCATACGGGCATATTGGCTGCCTGCGTCGCCGCAAACACCGCGTCTCCCCATACATTTCCCGTGGTGCCGCCCCAAAAGACCACATTAAGCGGCGTGGAGATCAGGACCGCCACAAACCCTGCCACGCAGGCCGTAATCAGCGCCTTGGGGAACGTCTTCATAAAGCCCAGGCGCGCCATAATGCCGGCGGCCAGGCCGATGCCAAGACTGGTCAGGGCATAGATCAGCGTGATATTATCCCCTGCCGTAAAACCGTAAATCAGGTTGTTGGCCGCGCCGCAGACCGCCCCGATAACAGGTCCGCCCAGGCAGCCTCCGATACAGGTCCCGATGGAATCCAGCCAAAGGGGCAGTTTCAGAAAACTGGCGAACAGTTTTCCTAGATAGTTGATACCGATGCAGGCCGGGATCAGGACGATCGTTGCAGCATCCAGTTTTGTTTTGAAAAGTTTCATTGTCTCTTCTCCCTTCTCTCCTTTTGTTCTATTCTTTTCAGCGCCATCAGCGCTGTCAGAATCTCATTTGCCTCCCCTGCGGCCGCTGCCGCATCGCCGTCCGCATAGCGTCCCACGCTCTGTCCTACGTCCTTATGCCAGGGGGCGACCACATTCAGGATGGACGCCGTCCGGATCCCGCGCAGCCTTCCCACCACAAAAAGGGCCGCCGTCTCCATGTCGGACGCGATAACGCCCCGCCGGGACCATTCTTCGTACAGGCGCAGGTTATCGTCCCCATACAGGCAGTCATGGCTGCGGGCAATCCCCATATGCCAGGAAAATCCGGCTTCCCGGGCGCTGTCTTTGCAGGCGGAAAGCAGGTCGAAATCCGGAATGGCCGGATACTGGGCGGGCGCATAGGCGCAGGAAGCGCCGTCGTCCCGGACGGCGCCGTTTACCAGTACCAGGTCCCCCGGGTTCATTCCCGGCTGCAGGGCCCCACAGCTGCCGATCCGGACAGCCGCCCTTATGCCGATTTTCGCCAGTTCTTCCACCGCGATGGCTGTGGAAGGGCCTCCCATACCGGTGGACAAAAACAGCACCCTCATTCCTTCAAACGTTCCCAAAACGCTGCGGTACTCCCTGTGAAATGCAAGCTCTTGTACATCTTCCAAAAAGTCCATAGCCCGCGCTACCCGCCCAGGATCCCCGGGCAGGACAGCACAGGCTGTCAAAATATCGTCGGACAGCTGGATATGCGGCTGTTTCCCCATAGCTTCCTCCGTTCTTCGTCTTCTGACGCTTCACTTCGTCCTGCGATTGTGAGTTTTGTATAAAAATAAGATAGCATCACATGTGTGGAATGTCAATCTTAACGGCAGTTGCAAATTCATGTCTGCCCGCTTATACTGGAAAAAAGGAGGGAATTCCCCATGAAAAACAAAGACCTGCTTCTGATTATCGATATGCAAAACGTCTATACCCCGGGACAAGACTGGGCCTGCTGGCGCATCCGCCAGGCTGTGGCTTCCATCCGCAGGCTGCTGGATTCCGGCGTATTTGAAGATGTGATTTTTACCCGTTTTCTGGCTTCCGACGCTCCTGCAGGCGTCTGGAAAGAATACAACAGGGTCAATGAAGCCGTCAACCAGGACCCCTGGAAAAACGAAATGAT
This sequence comes from uncultured Lachnospiraceae bacterium, assembly GCA_944380095.1. Classification (GTDB taxonomy): domain Bacteria; phylum Bacillota; class Clostridia; order Lachnospirales; family Lachnospiraceae; genus Gallintestinimicrobium. The sequence continues at coordinate 6,613 of CALWGP010000059.1, forward strand.
GCCGGAGTTTGTCCCTTACCTGGAACGCTACCCGCTCTTTACCAAAAGCGTTTATTCCTCTTTTGCCATTCCGGAAGTGCAAAAAGCCGCCCGGCTGGCAGACCGGGTGGTCATAACCGGCGTGGTGTCCGAGTGCTGTGTCCTCTCCACCGTACTGGCGGGCGTGGATCTGGGCATCCCCCTTCTGTATCTGGAAGACGCGGTTTCGGGGCTGTCCGCCGAATCCGACCGGGCTGTCCTGGACATCCTCTCCGGCCTGGCCCCCCTGCACCTGCAGATCCTGCGCTGCGACGACTATCTTTTTTCCAATCCCTGATCCGGCGTTTCCTGCGCAGGGACAGAAAAGAACCTGGCCCCCGTCAGTCTCCGGAACAAATCGGGGGTAGAGGCCGCGCCCGTGTACCACTTTCCCCGATACAGGACGTGGTTTTCCCTCACTCCCACGGTCAGGACCGTCCCGTCTTGGAAGGTAAACTCATACCAGGTGTCCGGATCCCCCTCTTCCTTTACGGGGAACCTTACGGCCAGCATGGCCGCCACCTCGGCGGCGCTCACGATTTCTTCCTGTTCCATGAGAAGCTTATGTTCCCCGTTCTGGATCACCAGCGCCGAAACCAGGTCCGTCCGCCTGGGCAGCGTCTGTGCCAGGGGCAGGCCCTGCATGAAAAAAAAGGCCAGCAGCGTCAGGGAGGCAGCAATCACCACCGGGCGCAAAAACCTCCCCACGCTTCTCCATCCGTTCTGCTGCTGTTGCTTACCGTACTCCATTCGCTCTTCCTCTTTTCCCACAGGATATTTTACAGGAAGTATAGCACAGGCCGGTTCCCAAAAGCAATCGCTTCCTTATTTCCTCCCGGTCAATGCACGGCCGCCCTGGGATGGGCGAGCAGCCATTCCACCGTATCCCTAAGCGTAACGCTCATCTCCCGGGGACGATATCCCAGCTCTGCGGTGGCTTTATCGTGGGAAAACCGGCTGTTGCTGCCCAGGGCATAGAGGGAATATCTTGTAAAAAGGGGACGCTGTCCCTTTGTCCGGGCATAGAGTTTCAGTACCGGCACTGCGGCACGGGCGGCCCATGCGGGCAGGGCGCACAGCCGTCTGCCGCCGTAAAGCTGCCGGACCATTTTCAGAAGGTCCCCGATCTCATATCTTGCGTTGGAAAGGATATAGCATTCCCCCGCCCTTCCCTTCCGCGCCGCCAGCAGGCAGCCTCTGGCCACATCCCGTACATCCACAAAGTCATATCCTCCTTTTACGCAGGCCGGAAGCCTTCCCCGCATATAGTCCCACACCAGCTGTACAATATGGTTCGCCGCGCTGTCGTAAGGCCCCAGGATCCCAGAAGGATGGACCACCACCGCGTCCAGGCCCTGCCCTGCGGCCCTGAGCACCTCGCGGGTGGCCTCCGCCTTTGTTTTGGCATATCCCCCCTCCACCGCGCCGGCGGAAAAATCCCGGACCTCCCTTTGCACAAGAGGTTCTTTTAATTCCGGGATCGCGTGCACGGAGCTGACATAGACCAGCCGTTTTACCCCGTATTCCCGGCACAGCTCCAAAACGTTTTTCGTCCCCTCCACATTCACCTGCCAGAGCGCTTTTGTCACCTCGCCGGAAATATCCACGATCCCGGCGGTATGGATCACATATGCTTCCCTGTCCCCCAGGTCTTCAAAGAGAGGGCGCAGGCTTTCCTTTCTGGTCACATCCCCTGCAAAGTACCGGACCAGCGGGCCGTCATGCACTTTTTCCCCTGCAAGGACCAGCCCCCGGACTTCCTCTTTCCGGCTTTTCAGCAGGCGGACCAGCGCACTGCCCAGATGACCGTTGGCCCCGGTCACAATGAATACTCTGTTCTGCATGGATACTCCTCCCTTCAACACCGTGTTGAGAAACCTCTCTTGCTGTATTATAATATCAATAGAAAATCTCCTCCCCCTTTTATTATAGAAGGGGCGCAGGGAGGCTTACAACGGACAGATTCCCCCTGTCCGGACCATTATCAGACAGATCGGACAGGAAGTGTCGGGTTTGTACGGGACTTCACAGAAATTTCAGATTTATCGGGAAAGGCGCTTATGAAAGAAAAAAGACAGGACCACCGCACGCGGGTAACGAAGCTGTTAATCCGCAAAGCGTTTACGCAGCTTTTAAATGAAAAGCCCATCCAGTCCATCTCCGTAAAAGAGCTTTGTATGCAGGCGGGGATCAACAGGGGGACTTTTTATGCCCATTACCGGGATATTTATGATCTGATGGAGCAGATTGAATCGGAAATGACCCGGGATTTCCAGGAAGTGCTAAAGCCCCTCCTGGAAGCAAAAGGCCCTGATCTGACGCCGTTAAAAATCACTACCAGCATTTTTCAGTGCCTGAAAGAAAATGCAGATATCTGCGCCGTGACCCTTGGCCCCCACGGGGACAAGGCGTTTGCCCGGCGTCTGATCAACCTGGGACAGGAACGGTGCCTGGAATCCTACGCAGCCTTTTTTGAAGGGGCCAGCCGCAGACAGCTGGAATATTTCTATGCTTTTGTCTGCGCCGGTTCCATCGGCCTTCTGGAAAAATGGCTGTCCGAAGGAACGCCCCAGAACGTGGAAGAAATTGCGCGTATGACGGAAGACATTATCATGTACGGAATCGGGTTCCTGCAGCAGGGTACATAAAGAATATCGTATAAAAAAACCCTTCTGCCTGTAAGGGGGGAGGGACAGAAGGGTTTAAAAAAGGGGGTATAGTATATAAAAAAGAGGGGGGTTGGCTGTCTGGTTACGCAACTGCGAACTTGCTGATTTCCCTGACGAAATCCCTGCTTTCGCCGTGGCACTGGACAGTCAGTATCTTGGCCAGTCCCAGGCTGATGATTCCCAAAATCGACTTGGCATCGACCATTGCGGAACCGCAGCAGACATCCACGTCAAAATCGCATTTCTCAGCTGCCTTTACGAATTCTCTCACATCTGCTGTTTCATTTAACTTAATCCTGATTTGGCTCATCTGCGCCACATCCTTTCTTTAAAACAACATCAGTTAACAGCCTTATTCATTTCTATTCATCGAAGGCGTTTCTCTTTCCCGCCGTTCGATGATTTTATTTTATGCAAATCCCGGGATTTGTCAACAGCCCCCAAAATTGTACAAAACCGGGTACATTTGTAAAATCTTCCGTAAAAATTTCTTCCGGAAAGACTTTCCCGAAAAAAACTGTCGTATAAATTTGAAAATTGTGTTAACGCACAAAATCCTTCCTCTTTTTTTGTATAAATTGTCGAGGAAAATCCGGAAAATTTTTGTAAAAAATTTCTTTACCCAACCAAACAGAAAGCTGCCGCCGCCAGCATTACCTGGAGGATCACATAGCGGACCACCACCTGGGTATCCGACCAACCTTTGTTTTTGCGCATATGATCGTGCAGGGGCGTCCTGGTATTTTTCAGAATGGAAATTCCCAGGAAGCGCTTCAGGGACACTTTCACCAGGCCGATGCCCCCGTCTGCGATCATCACGCCGGCCAGCAGGATATATAAAAGCGGATGGCCGGATTTTAAGGTTGCCACCGCAATATAAAAGCCCAGCGCCCTGGAGCCCGCATCGCCCATCAGCATGCTGCTTGGGGATGTGTTAAAGTACAGATAGGCAAAGAGTACGGCGATAAACAAAAAATTCGCCATGGCGTACCGGGCAAGGACCTGTGAAAACAGCAGGGACATGGAAAGCAGGGTGACGCTGCACAGGCTTGCGCACAGCCCGTCCACCCCGTCGGTACAGTTCGTCACATTCACGGATACCCAAAAAAGGATTACACCAAGCACAAAAAAGACCGCCTTGGGAAGTTGTACTTCCCAGGGACCGATGCCGATCACGGAAGAATTGAAATTCAGGAACGTCCCCACGGCCACTGCGGAAACGATCAGGTCAATCAGCCCCTTCTTATACTCGTTCCACGCCTGATCCGAGGCATCGTCCAGATAACCGCTGATCATCATGGCAAACAGCAGGATGGAATAGATGCCATATTCCAGGTCCACCGGCAGAAACAGGAAGCTGCCGGCCAGGAAGCAGAGCACGAAAGTCAGCCCCACACCCCGCAGCTTTCCTTTGGAAAGTTCCCCGTTCACCGCAAACTGTCTGCCGTGATCGCTTGGCAAAAACGGAAACGGATGTTTGAGCATGAAAAAAGTCAGACCGAAAATGACAAGCATCCCCACCATCAGAATCTGGTTCGGGGTCAAAAAACGAATTAAAAGCGGATACATTTTCCCTGTTCCTCCAATCCCACAAATACCGCCACCGACCTGGGGCGCATGATAAACTCCCTGTCGATCACGGGCATATTTCCCTGTCCCGAAAGGCAGCAGCCCTCCGGAGCGGCAGCTGCGGTATTTACCGCCATGCGCCACACATATCCTTCCGGGAGGGACGGCAGGCAAAACGCCTGATCCTCCCAGTAGACATTCACAGCCAGATAAACCAGGTCTTGCGGCCCCTCTTTTCCAAAGCTGCCGGCAAACATCACTCCCAGATACCGGCTTTCTTCCGTAATCTTTGCGTCCCAAGGCCGCGCGGTATGCACGCTGATTCCCGGGAATCCCATCCCGGACGGGGCGCAGTTTCCCCGGATGGCCGGATGGGCCTTGCGAAACGCGATCATATATTGGAAAAAGTCAAAAATTTCCCGGTTCTTTTCCAGCAGTCCCCAGTCCAGCCAGGAAATCTCATTGTCCTGGCAATAGGCGTTGTTGTTGCCATACTGTGTGTTTCCAAACTCGTCCCCTGCCAGGAACATGGGCGTTCCCCGGCTGCACAGCAGCACCGCGCAGGCATTTTTGACCAGCCTAAGGCGCAGCGCCAGCACGGACGGGTCCTGGGTCTGGCCTTCTGCGCCGCAGTTCCAGCTCCGATTGTCGTCGCTTCCGTCCGTATTGTTCCATCCGTTGGCCTCGTTATGCTTCCCGTTATAGGAATACAGGTCCCAGAGGGGGAAGCCGTCGTGACAGGTCAGAAAGTTAATGGACGAATTGTATCCCCGGTACTGCCCGCCGTAAAGGTCCGGGGAACCGCAAATCCGTTTGGCAGCCGCCGGCGCAAACCAGTAATCCCCTTTTAGGAAACTGCGCAGATCATCCCGGTACTTTCCGTTCCATTCCGCCCAGCGCTTCCACGCGGGGAAATTTCCCACCTGGTAGAGGCCTCCCGCGTCCCAGGCTTCCGCAATCAGCTTTACGTCCTTTAAGATCGGGTCCTGCGCCAGGTTGCGCAGAAGGGGCGGCTGGTGCAAAGGGGAGCCGTCGTCGTTTCGTCCCAGGATGCTGGCCAGGTCAAAACGGAACCCGTCCACGCGGTAATGGACGGTCCAGTAACGCAGGCATTCCAGAATCATCTGCTGCACCACCGGGTGGTTGCAGTTTAACGTGTTGCCGCAGCCGCTGAAATTGTAATAATCCCCTTCCGGCGTAAGCATATAATAGACGTTGTTGTCGATTCCCTTGAAGCAGAAAAACGGCCCCTGTCCGTTGCCTTCCGCCGTGTGGTTGAATACAACGTCCAAAATCACCTCGATCCCGTTTTCATGCAGTTCCCGGATCAGGTATTTGAGCTCGTTGCCCTCCCGGTTATACTCCACATTGGCGGTATAGCTGGTATTGGGCGCGAAAAATCCCACCGTATTATAGCCCCAGTAATCCAGCAGTTTTCTGCCTTCCACTTCCCGCTGTCCCATGGTTTCGTCGAACTCAAATACCGGCATCAGCTCCACCGCCGTAATCCCCAGTTTTTTCAGATAGGGAATCTTTTCCCGGATCCCGTCGAAAGTGCCCGGAAAGCGTACGCCGGAAGAGGGATGTCTGGTAAACCCCCGGACGTGCAGTTCATAAATGATCAAATCCTGCATGGGCAGGCTGGCCGGCCGGGTATCCCCCCAGTCAAAATCCCGGACTACCACGCGGGCCCGGTATCCTCTCTCCCGGTCCGGATTGATCCCCCAGCGGCTCTGCCCGGTCACGGCACGGGCATAAGGGTCCAGGAGGATTTTGCTTTTGTCGAACACAAATCCCCGCCCGGGATCGTTGGGCCCGTCCATGCGGTAGGCGTACTCAAATTCAAAAATATCCAGCCCGAACACGATCATGGAATACACGCCGCCGATCCGGTAATGTTTCGGAAAAGGCAGCACCGCGTAAGGGTCTTTTTCCCCCCTGCGAAATAAAAGCAGCTCACAGGAGGTGGCATGCTGGGAGTGAATGGTAAAATTCACCCCGTTTTCCAGCGCGGTGGCCCCGTTCATTTCATAGAAACCGGGGCGCACCGGGAAACCGCATACCATATCCAGCGGCTGCATAAATTTTTCTTCAATGGCAATCGGGTCTATTCTCACAAATCCCTCCGTTTCAAGCCTCCCCAACGGATGCGGCCAGGCTGTCGGCCAGTGCCTCCAAAGCGTCTGCCTGTCCTTCTTTCAGCGCGGAAGAAAGCGTAAGTTTTTCATCCAGCACCTTCATGCCCTTTAACTCTTCCTGTACAAAACGGGTCATCAGTTCCCCGCTCTTGCAGGCCCAGGTTCCATTCTCAATGATGGCCACCGTGCGGTTCTGCACATTCAGTCCCTTCATATCGCTTAAGTAGCTGTGCATAACCGGATAAATCTCCATATTATAGGTAACGCTTGCCAGCACAATATGGCTGAGGCGGAAGGTTTCCGCGATCAGCTGGGAAACATGGGTGTTGGAAACGTCGTAAACCGCCACATTGGTCACGCCCTTTTCGCACAGCTTCGCCGCCAGCGCCTGGGCCGCAGCTTCCGTGTTCCCGTACATGGACGCATATGCGATCAGCACACCCTTCTCCTCCGGCACATACCGGCTCCACAGATCGTACTTTTCAATAAACCATCCGATGTTGGAACGCCATACGGGACCGTGCAGCGGGCAGATCATGCGGATATCCAGCCCGGAAGCCTTCTTTAAAAGCGCCTGCACGGGCGCGCCGTACTTGCCCACAATATTGGTATAATAGCGGCGGGCGTCTTCCAGCCAGTCCTTTTCAAAATCCATTTCGTCGTTAAACAGCTTGCCGTCCAGGGCGCCGAAGGTGCCAAACGCGTCTGCGGAAAACAAAATCCCCTCCGTCTGGTCAAAGGTCACCATGGCTTCCGGCCAGTGCACCATGGGCGCGTTGACAAAGGTCACCACATGGCGTCCAAAGCTCAGCGTTTCCCCTTCTTTTGCCTGGATCTGCTCATGGCTGTCCACCGCAAAGCCAAACTGGTGCATCATCACAAACGCCTTGGGCGTGCTGACGATCTTTGCCTCGGGATGGCGCAGCAGCACTTCTTCCAGGGATGCGCCGTGATCGGGCTCCATATGGTTGATCACAATGTAGTCCAGCTTTTCCCCGCCCAGCACATAGTCCAAATTCTCCAGAAACTGTCTGCATGCCGACCAGTCCACCGTATCAAACAGCACATTTTTCTCATCCTTTAATACATAGGAGTTATAGGAAACCCCTCTGGGAATGGGATGGATATTTTCAAACAGCGCCAGCCTGTGGTCGTTGGCGCCGATCCAGTATAAATCTTCCGTCACTTTTCTCACGCAATGCATCTTCCATTTACCTCCGAAATTTTTCCATAATGTTCAAATCATTCCTGTCTATATTGTTTCTATCATAAATAAGCAAAAATGACAAGGGGGGTGGGGTGATTTCCCAAACGATGCCGCCCGTGTAACCGGCCGGCTCTTCTTTGGAATATACAGGTAGACATGGATAAACATTTCCGCAGCGGCGTCTATGATCGCGGCAGTCTCATCGCCACATCTTTTTCTCTCTGAAATTCATATCTTCGTCAGAATCTTCATTTTGTATCCCTCTGATATGCCGGTTCGACGCCGCACGTTTGTATTCTGCCCTTGATGGACATTAGGTTTCCTTTTGTTCATCGAGGGTAATTCCTGATTCCGATTTTTGGCAAGAGCTGCGAGGAACTTTAAGATTGAT
>CALWGP010000060.1 GCA_944380095.1 uncultured Lachnospiraceae bacterium
TGCAAGTTTTTGGAACGTCGTCAATCCGTCGTCAATCACCTATTAAGTATGGCGGCAATCGCTCCCGGTGCATCTTTTGAAAATTCATTTCCTGTTGAAGCAAAAAGCTCCGGGCAATCAACATGGGAAGCGGAAAGCTGACGGACTACCTCTTTCCAGTCTTGCGCCGTTTGTCCCAATCCGTGTAAAAGAACTGTTTTCATTTTGTCTGTTGCACCCTCTTTTCCGATCGTCTATTTGTTTTATCATTATAGCATTTAATTTTAAAAAAACGTACCGCATGAAGGGAAGAACTGTCCCTTGCTGCAAAAAACTTTTTGGCGCACCGCAAAAAGGGGCTGTGAAAAATGATTTCTCATTTTTCACAGCCTCCTGGATCGATGCAGGAAAAGAGACTTGAACTCTCATGGTATTGCTACCATACGGACCTGAACCGTACGCGTCTGCCAATTCCGCCATTCCTGCGCGACAAATAGAAGTATATCGGAATTCTTTCCGATTGTCAACCCATTTTTGCGATTTTCGCCAGCTGCTCCATCAGATATTCATAGTTCTCTTTCCGATGGGGCAGGATGCACTCACTGCAGTCCTTCATCCCGCCGTCGGTATATCTGTAATTTCCCCCGCAGTCCCTGCCCAGGCAATAGAGGGGGCAGAAACAGAACAGGCAGTTCATCTCTTCCGGCTTCATGGAATGGCAGGGATAGTATTCACATTCCCGATGGTTGAAAAATCTGTAGTTCTGGCTCATGCCGCCTCCTTTTGGACAAATATCCCTGACCGGCAAAAAACGGCGATCCCTTGCCTTCCGGGATATCGCCGCTTTTTGCAAAAAGAAAGTGCAGGAAAAGAGACTTGAACTCTCATGGTATTGCTACCATACGGACCTGAACCGTACGCGTCTGCCAATTCCGCCATTCCTGCACAACACAATTCATTATAGCGGTTTTGGCAAAAAAGTCAATCCCTTTTTTGAAAAAGTAGTATGGAAGTCTAAATTACGCGCCAGGGCCGGTCATTCTTCCGTGTTCTTCCCCATCCAGCGATACTGATAGGGCGCCAGGGCCACCCCGGAAGGGGACAGCTTTTCCCCGGTGAACAGATCCTCGTACTCTCCCGTCAGGGAAGGCAGGTGGGCGCGCTGGAAATCCCCGGAAAAGTTGGACAAACAAACCAGCTCCCGCCCCGGGATGGTGCGGCGGATGGCGAACACCTTCGGGGTAAGGGTATCCCAGGTGGAAACTTCCGCTTCCTTTCCAAAGCAGGGCTCTTCTTTGCGCAGGGTTTCCATCCGTTTTAACCCTTCCCAGATTTCATACTGTACGGTGCCGGGGGTGGTACGAAGGGCAGCGTTTCCCCAGTTGAAGGGGCTTCTGTGCAGGTACCGGCTGTCCGCCGCCGTATCCGGATTTTCCTTATAGCCATAGTCGTTGACCTGCCCGATTTCATCCCCGCTGGAAAGCATGGTGAAGCCCTCCAGGCTCATGCAGGCTGCGTGCATCAGAAGATCCCTTCTGATCCCCGTTTCCACCTGGGCATGGTCCCCTTCGAACCCGCCCTTCTCGATGCCGCATAAGCTGGCGGTGGTGCCACAGCTCCTGGCATCCCGGGTCACCGGGTCGAAATTATACAGTTCCCCTCTGGCAAAACTGTTGGGGAAGGTTCCCTCAAAGAACCGGTACAGATATTCCTTATGTAAAAGGGGATCGATCATCAGCCTCTTTTCTTCCTCTTCGTCCAGTCCCCAGCCGATGTCGTCATGGCAGCGCAGGTAGTTGACAAAGAAACAGTTTTTGGGCAGGCTGTGGATCACGTCCATCTGATGTTTCAAAAGCCGGGTATCCTGGGTAGCAAGGGCCGCCCAAAGGTTTACCATGCTGGAAACGCCGTAGAGCATATGGCATTCGGGATGCTCCGGCGTTCCGAAATAAGCCGGCAGCTCCCGGGGCGCCATTACCACTTCCCCTTTCAGGATCACGGCAGGGCACACCGTTTCCAGGATAATGCGCAGCATCCGTACAATCTTGTGCACCTGGGGCAGGTTCCGGCAGTTGGTGTCCAGTTCTTTCCATATATAGGGAACCGCGTCGATCCTGAAAATTTCCACACCCATATTGGCAAGGAACAGGATGTTTTCCGTCATCTCGTTAAACACCACCGGATTGTGGTAGTTCAGATCCCACTGGTAAGGATAGAATGTGGTCAGCACATACTTCTTCATCTCCTCGCACCAGGTAAAGTTGCCGGGTGCGGTGGACGGGAATACCTGGGGCATGGTCCTTTCAAACCGGGAGGGGATGTCATAGGTATCGTAGCACTGATACCGGTCGATGTATTCCTGTTCCCCCGCCCTGGCCCGCACGGCCCATTCGTGGGAATCCGCCGTATGGTTCATCACCACGTCCAGACAGAGGCTGATCCCGCGTTTGCGCAGTTCCTTCGTCAGTTCCAAAAGTTCCTCGTTGGTGCCGATCTCTTCATCCACGGTACGGAAATCTTCCACCGCATAACCGCCGTCGTTCATGGGATGGGGCATTTTCAGCAGGGGCATCAGGTGCAGGTAGGTAATCCCCTGCTCGGACAGATAATCCAGTTTCCCCATCAGTCCCTTTAATCCGCCCGCAAAGAGCTTCGGATACATGGTCACGCCCAGCATCCCGCTGCCTTTGTACCAGTCCGGATCCTTTTCCCGCTTTTTGTCCAGACTCTTTAACTGGTTGGAGCGGGATTTGCTGTAGCGCTCCATCATTTCCACCAGGCTGTCATAAGCGGCCTCATTTTTATAAAGTTCGCTGTAAATCTCCTTTAATTCTTCCCCGTTTTGCTGCAGTCTTTGGAAAAAAATCCCTGTTTTAGCCATCTTCCGATTTCTCCTTCCCTTTTTCCTCCTCTGCCGGCCTGTTTTTCCGGCTGATTTGTTCCCTTCGTTTCTCCCGGTTTAACCCGCCCCCGGTGGGGGAAACCGTACTTTTTAAAAAACTGGCCCGCATCACCGCGTCTTCCCCGAACCGGGAGCGGATGCTGTCCATGGCCCGGTTTGCCTTTTCCAGTTTTTCATAATTTACCCGGTCAAACAGGCTGTATTGCCGGTACTCTTCTTCTGTCAGACGGGTGGCGGTCACATTGAGAAGACGCAGGGGCCTGTGTCCGTCCCACATACGCATCAGAAGCGTGCAGGCCGCCTGGTACAATTCTTCCGTCACATCCGTGGCGGAATCCAGCTGCATCTGCCGGCTGCTGTTTTCAAAATTCCCCGTCCGCATCCCCACGGATACCGCACCCGCCTTGCGATGATCCGCCCGCAGCCGGATGCCCACGGTTTCACACAAGGACAAAAGGATCTGCCTGGCATAGGCTTCCTCCGTCACATCCGTCGCCGTGGTCACGCTGTTGCCGTACCCCTTGTTTTCCGTATGGATGCCGAACAGATCATCCGGTTCCCGCCCCCAGGCGTACTGCCAGAGCGCTTCCCCCTGCTTTTTCATATGCGCTTTGAGCATCCCCGGGTCCGACCGGGCCAGATCCCCGATGGTGTAAATGCCCAGGCTTTTAAGCTTGTTTTGGGCCGCACGTCCCGCAAAAAGAAGTTTCCCTACGGGCAGGGGCCAGAGCTTTTGCGGGATTTCTTCCGGAAACAGGGTGTGGACCAGATCCGGCTTTTTGAAATCCCCCGCCATTTTGGACAGCAGCCGGTTGGTGGAAACGCCGATATTTACCGTAAACCCCAGCGTTTCCTTAATCTCTTCCCTAAGCCGGTTGGCAAAGACTTCCGGATTTCTTTGCAGTTCTTCAAACCCTTCGAATTCCGCCCAGGCTTCGTCGATGCTGAAAGGAACGATCCGGTCCGTATATTTTGCCAGCAGCTGCCGCAGCCGGTTGGACTGTTCCACATAAAATCCAAAATCCGGACGGATCACGATCAGTCCGGGGCACTTCCTCCTGGCCGCCGCCAGGGGTTCCCCCGTGGTCACCCCGTACTTTTTGGCGGGCATGCTTTTGGCGAGCACCACGCCGTGGCGCGCTTCTTCGTCCCCTCCCACTGCGGAAGGGATGGTGCGAAGGTCCGTTGTGTCAATCCCCTGCTGCAGCCGCAGGATCGCGCTCCAGCTCAAAAAAGCGCTGTTTACGTCAATGTGAAATACGATCTTTCCCATCTTCCGCCTGTCCTGCCTTTCCTTCCGCCGCCGTCACGCCGGTATACAACCCGATCAGTTCCCTTAGGATCCGCCGCATCTGCTTTTGTGTTTCCCTGTCCGTCCTGCGGATTTCCCGAAGACAGGCCCTCAGGTTTTGTTTCCAGTTTCCGGCAAACCCGGTAAGCGTGTCCGCCCCGGTCTTTCGCACTATGGCAAAAAGGGTATCCACAAACAGCTTCCTCTCCTCCGCCGTCAGCCCGAAAATCCAGCGGTTGAGTATTTCGTTTCTCCGCTTCTGACGTTCGTCCACGTCTGCGGCTTTCACAAAGGATCCCCCTTCGATTTCCCAGCTGAAAGCGTCGTGCTGCAGGATGCCTATCGCCCGGCTTTTCACTGTTTCATAGGGGCCGGAATGGTTCAGGAGCATCCCGACTAAGGAAAATTCCGGCACAATCCGCACAATCCGCCCCTCCATCGTCCCATCCCTTTCCTTTGGCAGGGCTTTGGGCAGAAATCCCGGCCCGTCCAGGCTGTAAACCGCCCGGATCCGGCGGCGGGTCTGCGGATTGGCCCAAAGCGCCCCGTAAACGGCCAGATTTCCTCCCTTGGAATGGCCGCAGACCAAAAACGGGCCTTTCAGCAGGGCGCCTGCGCGGTTTAGGTACAGGACGCTTCTGCCCTGGGCGGGAACCGGATGCTGAAAGGACAGGTTAAAATCTTCCTTCCATCCCACCAGGGAATCGTCCGTCCCCCGGAACGCTGCTACCGGAAGGCATCCTTCCGCAAAAAAGAGCACCGCCCCGAACTGGGTTTCCTCTGCCTGCGACGTATGGGAGCCATACAGGGCGCATCTTACCTTTCGGAAACGGGGACTGTCCATCACCGCAGCCCAGAGCTTCCGGTTCTGTCCTTCATACCAGCGGTCAAAAAACCGGTCCGGATCCATCCGTTCCCCGATTTCCTGCAAGGTTACGGTCTTGTTTATACTGCCTTTCCTCCCCTTTTTTTGTCCCCGGCTTTTTCCCGGACGGCCCCAATTTCCACGGCTGCGGACAACGCCCGGCACCAGCCCGTCAAAGCGCAGATAGGAAAGCTGGGCCAGCACAAGCAGATCCGCTTCGCAAAAAGGAAACTGTTTAAAGCTTAAGTCCCCGTATTCTTCCAGATAATCAATGATGTTTCCCGTCATCCGTTTCCAGAACCTTTCCGGCCTCCGCCAGCCTGCAGCGGTCTTTCAGCGCTGCTTTCATCCGGGCAATGGCCAAAATCCCCGTACAGTGCACCGGTACCAGGCAGTCCGGATCCAGCTCGCGGATGGCCCGGATGGTAGCGTCGATGCGTTCCTCCGAAACGCCCCGCAGATGCATTCCCGCCAGCACCAGCCCCAGTTTTTTATCCGGGAACAAAGAAACGGCATGGCGCAGGCAGCTGACTGCGCCCATATGACAGCAGCCCGCCACTACATGCAGCCGGTTTCCTTGCGTCACGCACAAAAGCTGTTCATCCTGCATCCCGTCATGCAGCAGTTTCCCGTCTACATTTCGGACAAAGAGGGACGGCACTCCTTCAAAATCCGCCAGCTTCGGGATCCCGGCCGCCAGGAAAATCCCCGGGAAAATCTCCGTCAGTCCTGCATTTTCCCGAAAAGGTCCCCGGTCTTTGGGAAGCCACGGGATGCCGATATCCCGATATCCTCCGCCCTTTTCTTCACACAGTTTCTGTTCCAGCGCCCCTTTTCCAAACCAGACAGGGGGCAGTTCCCCCTCTGCTGCCAGCGCCTTTAAGCCCCCGCAGTGATCGTAGTGGCCATGGCTGAAAACCACCGCGTCCAGATTTTTCAGGGAAATCCCCAAGGTGCGTGCGTTTTTCAAAAACACATCGCTTTGCCCCGTATCAAACAAAATCCGTTTCCCGCCGGTTTCCACCAAAACGCTGAGCCCGTGTTCCGCCAGCATCCCCCTGCGGTTGGCCGTATTCTCCGTCAGCACCGTAAGCCTCATTTTGGCCCTCCTTATTCATATCCGTAAAAAATCTGGGCAATGGGCGAACTTTTATCCAAAATCAAAGTGTTGTCCCCGTTCGTAAGGGCTGCCTTCGCCGCGTCCAGGGAACGGACAAAATTGTAAAAATCCGCCTTGCTTTCGTCATTATAGGCTTCCGAAAGGATCTGCATATACTGCGCTTCCCCTTCCGCCTTAATCTTTTCCGCTTCCGCCTGGGCTTCGGATTTCATCACGGAAATCTCCTTGGAGGTATCGTTGATGATCTTCTGGGCGGAAGACTGTCCCTGCGCGGTGTAGGAAGCCGCAATATTGTTCCGTTCGGAAATCATCCGCTCATAGACGGACTGCTTGTTGTCGTCCGGCATATCCAAAGACTTCGTCTCCACCGCCAGCACTTCGATGCCGTAGCCGTCCAGCGCGCTGCCGATATTGGCCTGGATGTCCAGCGCCAGCTTTCCGTCCCTGTTCTCGATGATCTCCGACTGGTCCATGTTGGAAATCACGGATTTTAAGGAAGAAAACACCGTGGCGGAAATCCGCGACTGGGCCTGGGCCACCTGGCCGTTTAAATGCCGGGTAAACAGGACGGGGTCGGAAATCTTCCAAAGCACAAAAGCATCCGTAATCATCGTCTTTTTATCCCGGGTAATCACGTCCGACTTGGGGATATCATACAGCTGCAGCTGTTTGGGGACCGGGGTGCTGGTCTGGATAAAAGGCACTTTAAAGGAAACCCCCGGCTCTTTTACCACTTTTACAATTTCCCCGAACTGTTTGACCAGCCGGTATTCATCCGGATACGTCACCACCATGGACGATGCCAGGACGGCCAGTGCTACTGCCGCAGCAGCAAATCCGATCAGGATTCCTGATTTTTTCATTGTGCTTCCTCCTCTCTTTCCTCCGATGTCTGTGCCCCGCTGTTTTCCGAAGGGGCTGCTTGCTGCGTCCCGGATGCAAAGCTGTCCAGGGGCAGAAGCTTCTGGGTACCGCTTTCGTCTACAATATAAATCCGCAGCGTCGGGAGGACTTCTTCCATGGTCTCATAAAACATCCTCTGCTTTGTGATCAGGGGATATTTCATATATTCCTCATACATCTGTTCAAAGCGGGAAACCTGCCCTTGCGCCTCATTGATCCTGGCTTCCTTTTCCGCTTCCGCATCTTTGATGATCTGGTCGCATTCCGCCTCTGCCAGGGGGATTTTTTCGTTTCGTTCCTTATTGGCGTTGTTGATGGCCGTTTCCTTGCCCTGCTTGGCGTTTTCCACGTTTTTAAACGCGTTTAAAACTTCCGTGGTGGGCGGGAAAGCGTCCTGGATGGTCACGTTGACCACGGAAAGCCCGATATCTTCCGCAATCATGCGCTCCGTCAGCTTTTCCTTGATTTCCGACTGGATCGCGGCCTTGCCCGTGGTAATCACGTCGTCCACATTATAGACGCCCACCGTGTCCCGGATGTAGGACTGGGCCAGCATCTTTAGGGTCCCTTCCGGATCCATGGCCGCATACAGATATTTTACCGGGTCGCTGACCATATATTCGATATAAAAATCCGTATTGACAAAGTTAAAATCCTTGGTAATCATTACGGACTCCTCCACGATGGATTCCCCATCCGACGTATACCCGATGGGCATTCCCATAATCACCTTCGACACCTTCTGCACGCTCTGAATGAAGGGGATCTTAAAATGCAGCCCTGCCTGGGATACCGCCTCGGGCTTTCCCAGGGTGGTTACCACCGCATAATTGTCCTCATCCAGTACGTAGTAGGAATTTGCCCCCACCAATACCACAAGGGCTGCCGCTGCAATTCCCGCTGCCGCCTTTGCCGGAAACCTCCGGCCAGGCCTTTTCGCCTCCCCCGGTTCCTCCGTCTTTTGTCCCCTGCCCCTTGCGCCAAAGGGATTTTTCCCATAAAACCTCTGATTCCAGCTCATCCTTTCCCTCCTTTTTCCCGCCGTCCTGCAGCCAGTTTCCACAAGCGGAATACCTGCTCTGCCGTATCGGCCAGATTTTCTTTTGTCCGTTCCTTTTCCATGGCTTCTTCCAGGGTTGCCGGTCCCTTCCCAATCGGGAAGAAAACGTCGATCCCCTTTTCCTGACAGCGGTTTGCGTCCCTCGCTACGCTGCCCGCCAGGGCGATCACAGGCTTTCCATACTGCCTGGCGAAAGAGGCGACCATGCCGGGGCCTTTCCCCATGGCGGTCTGTCCGTCCAGCCGCCCTTCCCCGGTCACCACCACGTCCGCCTCCCGTATGCCTTCCAGCATCCCGGGTTTTTCCATCACAATCTTCGCGCCCGGCTCCAGTTCCGCCTTCAAAAAGGTGCGAAGGGCAAAGCCCAGTCCGCCGGCGGCCCCGCTTCCCGCTGCTGCCGGGTCGGCCGCAGGAAAAATGCCTTGCACCAGCTTCGCATACCGTTCCATCCAGCCGTCCATTTCTTCCGCCAGCTTCGGATCCGCCCCTTTCTGGGGACCGAACACCCGGCTGGCGCCCCCGGGGCCGCAGAGGGGATTGGTCACGTCGCAGGCTGCCCGGAAACGGCACCGTTCCAGTCCGGGCAGTACCCGTCCCGTTTCAATAAAACACAGTTCCCGCAGCCCTGCCGCCCCGTCCGGCACTGCCTTTTTGTCCCTGTCCAAAAAATCCCAGCCCAGCGCCTGCAGCATCCCGATGCCCCCGTCGTTGGTGGCGCTGCCGCCGATGCCGATAATCAATTCCGTACAGCCTCTTTCCACGGCGTCCCGGATCATCTCCCCCACGCCCCGGGTGGTGGTCCGCAAAGGCGTCCTCTCCTCTTTTGGCACAAGGGGAAGGCCCGCCGCCGCGGCCATCTCCATCACCGCAGTCCGGTGCTGTCCCTCTTGCGAAATCCCGTACCCGCAGGCCACCGGTTCCCCCAGCGGGCCGGTCACCGTCACCTGCTGCCGCCGTCCGCGCATAGCCGTCGTCAGGGTTTCGGCAGTGCCTTCCCCTCCGTCCGCCAGCAAACAGATCCGGATCCCGGCGTCAGGCCAGACCCGGCGGATCCCGGCCTCAACAGCTTCCCCGGCTTCCCGGGAAGACAGACTTCCTTTCATCGAATCCATGGCAATCAGTATTTTCATTCCGTCCCTCCGTCCTGCCTTCCCCTGCATTTTCCGAAAAATTTATCCCTGTGCCCTATTATAATATAAAACCCGCCAAAATTCATCAGAATTTTGGCGGGTGGATGGTTCATCCCAGCATTCTCCCTGTTTTGTTGCGTACATATATGTCCGAATTGATGCGTCTTAAAAGGCACACCGCTTCGACGGTTGTTTCAGTTTCCAAGGGAAGTTCTTTCACTTCCTCGCCATCAACAGGCACAGGGAAATTGAATACGATCTTCTTTATCCAGCTTCCGTCTTTCCTTTTCTCCGGGAACATTTCAATTCGCTCGATAAAGGCTTTCATAAACTCTTTCTGTTCCGCTTCCGTTGCGGAATGGTAGACTTCATCAAATGCCAGTAAGAGCCGATAGATATTGTCGCCGGAGATTTTCTCCTGCTGAATGCTGCGGATTTGGCTTTGCAATTCGCCAATCTGAACTTCGATATCCTCTATGGTATCATACTGCTCATCATAGCGGCGCTGCAAGTCCAAAATCTTTCTGTCATAGTGGGCATCGTTGATGTCCAAGGTGTCCATCTGACGCTCCAAGCGGCTTTTCGTTCCAAAGGCTTGCTTTAACTGACCTTGCAGAACGGCGATCTGCTTTTCCATATCCTCTGTATCAACTGCCGAGCCGATTTTCGCCTGAATCGCTTCTACAAACCGAGGATTGTTGACCATAGCGGATATAATCTTTGCCACAAACTTATTGATTTCCGTCTGCTCGATATTCAGTCGGAAGCTGCACTCATGCCCGGTTGGTGTTACTGTGTTTTTACAGTAGTAATAATATCTTGTTTTCTTGTCCTTGCTGTGAGCCTTGGCGATATTGCCATACATACTCTTTCCGCAGCATGGACATTTCAGAATACCGGACAGGATATGTGCGTGATCTGGATTATTGACCTTTTCCCGCTTAAAGGAATTGATCTTGCGCTTTTCCTGTGCCAAATACCAATCTTCTTCG
This sequence comes from uncultured Lachnospiraceae bacterium, assembly GCA_944380095.1. Taxonomy (GTDB): domain Bacteria; phylum Bacillota; class Clostridia; order Lachnospirales; family Lachnospiraceae; genus Gallintestinimicrobium. Next base: position 10,243 of record CALWGP010000060.1, read on the forward strand.
GAAACGATTGCTTCGTGTTGCCCATCATAAATAGGGAACTCTGACTGCTCAACCACGTGCATCTCGTTTCTTGTACCCTGCTTCTTTTCCGTCCTGCGTCTGCCATAGGCTATCTTACCCATGTAAACAGGATTGTCCAGTACATCCTGCACGAAGCTCCTTGAAAATCCGGGAATAGTATTGTTCTGCCGTAGCTTCTTGACAAAGCCATTACGATTCAAATATTTTGCAACTCCGGCAACGCCCTCGTTGGTGTGAATGTAGCGGTCATAAATGACACGGATTACTTCCACTTCATCCTCTGCAATGACAAGATCACCGTTTTCCAGACTATAGCCATAAGGGGCAAAACCACCATTCCACTTGCCCTCACGAGCCTTTTGCTCCCGTCCTGCCATGGTCTGAGTTCGGATATTCTCACGCTCGATTTCTGCCACCGCAGACAGCACAGAAATCATCAGCTTTCCGGCATCCTTGGAACTATCAATGCCATCCTCCACGCAGATCAGATTGACACCGAAATCCTGCATGAGCTGCAAAGAGTTCAGAACGTCCGCCGCATTTCTGCCAAATCGGGAGAGCTTAAAGACCAGCACATAAGATACGCCGTCTTTGCAGTCCTGAATGTCATTCAGCATCCGTTGAAAGTCCTGCCGTCCTTGGATGTTCTTTCCGGAAAAGCCCTCGTCAGAATACTCCCCGGCAATAACCATATCTTCGTATGCCGCATACTTTCTTAACTTGTCACGCTGGGCATCCAAGCTGTATCCGTCAACCTGCATAGAGGTGGACACTCTTGTATAAAGATAGCATTTAAGTTGTTTCTTTTTCAGAATCGCCACCTCCCTCGTTCATTTCTTTTACCATAAGTCCTTCGTTGCGGATATAATACTCCAAAAGCCACAGCACATAATCCGGTGCATGGCGGTTATCCAATTCCCACTCGGTCATAGTCCGGTAAGGGATATGGACGAGCTTGCAAAAATCTTTCCGGTTCAGTCCTGTACTTTCCCGCAACTTGATAATTCTGTTCTTACAATCCATCTGTCTTTTCTCCGTAAAAAACATAAATACACGTTGCGTAATCATTATAGCATAGCCACAGCGAATACGCAACGTGTAAATTGCAAATTTTTACGCAGCCTTATTCGTCAAAGGCTGCGCTTGATTACTTTCCTCGGAATGCTCCACTTTCTGCGGTGCATCCTGCTCCAATTTATCCAAAACCTGATGTCCATATTTTTGGAGCATCTGGCTCATAACATCCACACAGCGGACAAATGCCGCATTACACTTTGCATCCTCATAATATTTCTTCAATAAGCAGTTACCTCCATTAAATTTCCATATCCTGTCCACGCTTCCGGGCAGGGTGTTTGTGTTCATACAGTTCCTTTCCTCTGGCGAGGATGGCATTGATAAAAGCCCAGACCTTTTCAGATGCAATCTCAATCGCATCCAGGAAAGGCTGGACTTTCTGTTTCAGTTCCTCATGGTCTTTATCCAGTTTTTCATAACGGTCTTTCCAGATCTTTGCGCTTTTCTCTGCCTTCTCAAATTTCTGCTTGTATTTCAGCTTCTCAGACTTTTCCGCAAAGCTGCTGACCGCATAATCTTTTAGGGTACGGCACTCATCCGCTGACAGCGTGATATTTTCGGTGATGGGATTTTTCTTACCCATCGACTCAATCTCATGTGCGGTCATAGCAACAGAGTTGGCAGCCTGCGTTTCCTTTTTCAGAGCTTCCAGTTTCTTTTTCTGCTTTTCCGTGGCAGCTTTGGCGTCCTCCAAACTCTGCTCGGCCTGTGCCACCTGTCCGGTCACAGCTTCCAAACGCTGCTGTTCTGCCTGCACCTTAAACTGCGTCACCGTCAGATGCTCCTCGGTGCTGCCACGCTCTCCACGCTCCACATCGGTATATCCGGCAGCTCGCATGAACTGAAAAAAGTCATCCTGCAACACACTGTAGGACGACTTCAAAATCTTTTTCCCTTTTGCGTTCAACATGGGATTTCCGTTTTCATCAAGAACGGGCTTAGACTCCCATTTCTTGCTGCGGCTGACCTGCGTGATCGTTTCCTTTACCGTTCCCCGGAGGGATTCATCCTTGCACCGCTTCGACCACAGGATTTGCTTTTCCACCACCGGGATATAAACCACATGAAGGTGGTAGTGGTACACATCCTCGCCCAGAGCTTCGGACATTGCCCGGTTGCGCTCGTCGGCGTGCATCACAGCGGAGAGGATATACTGCTCACCGCCCACAATCTCCACGGCGGCTTTGTAAGCATCAGCATAAAACTGTTTTGCAAATTCATAGCCGCCGTGGTTGTAGAAATAAGCGGAGTTTACATCGAATACCAACTCACCATATTTGATGGCATCCGGTTTCAAACCTCTGGTGGAGATTACGCCGTCCTGTTCCATCTGCTCAAACATTTTTACATAATCGTCCGTGGGTGCTTTGAAATGAACGTTCAGAGAAGTGCGTTCCGGCACGATGTCCTGATTGCTGTAGCTGTCCTTTTCACGCTCATTGTGTTCCTGTACCTTAGCCACATCTGCCGGGGTTTCCAAGTCCTGATTTCTGGCTACGGTACGGTCTATTCCATCATTTCTTGCCATAGAATTTTTGTCCTTTCTTTGGGATTTGCAGACAGCGGGGAGCTACGGAGAGGCACTTTTTCAAAGTGTAATAACCCACTATTACACTTTCATCCATACTGGCTGCAAAGTGCCGTGGGCTCTCCCGAGGGGGAATGCGGTCACTGCGGTGACCTCTGCTGACCAAGGCGAAAATGTCTGCGCCTTTTCCCATGGTCAGCCCGTCTGCATGAAGCTGTTCTGCGGAACATTTCTTGCAGACGGCGGCAGCGAAAACCGTATCTTTCACTGCCTGTCCATAGGCAGCACTGCGGTGCACCTATGGGGACGGGAGATGCGAGGGGCTGTTGCCGGGGCATCACTTCTCCCGTCTTTTCTGCCATACGATGTCGTAGCCAAGCACAGCGGCAAGCTCCAATACTTCCTTGTATCGGATGCTTTCCCGCTGCAATTTTGCGGACAGGTTGGAAACGCTGTCGCTCCATCCGTACTCGTCCGAGAGCAGGTCAACAACTTCCTGCATGGTCATCCCGGCACGGATGATCTGTGCCTTTATTTCGTTGCGTACATTCATATTGAAAAATCCTCCATAATTCTGTTTGTGGTTCGGTGCAACCTCTGCACTCCAAAGCGGAGCAGATACGCCGAACAGCGAAAAATCTGCAATCTCCAAAATCCGTTCAGAATTTCGCTTGTGATGTCCTGTCCGTATATGACCATATCCCGCTTTACTGTTTCGTGCGGTTTGGTCTGGAACAGTGAAAACACCCATTGTTCCGTGTACAGGGTACACGGTTCAGAGAAGCACGATTTCGTGAAATAGTTTTGTCCTGCGGTCAAAAACTTTGCTGTTTCCATTACCACTGATTTTCAATGCCCGAAAACAGGTCTGTTCTGAAAGTTCCTGTTTCCTATAACGGGAGAAAACAGGGGTAAATGCTGCGTACATACGTACAGAGCATGGCTGGCAAAATCATTCCCGCCAGTCCTCCGGTACGTACGTACACGGCGAATCTCCGTAAAACCCATTTATATGAGGTCTTGCCACTGCTTCCACACCCATAAAGCCCCACACCCGCCGTCCGGCAGAGTTGGTGATGTTGTTGCAATGTTCCAGATTGAATCTCCCGGCATTGGCAATCATAGCGTCGCTGAAGCTGCGGGCTTTCAGCGGTGCAAGGGAGTTTTCCTCGCACCACATTCGGTAGATTTCATAGAAATCCTTGGAGCTGATGGACGCATCCGCTTTACGCCGGATGTATCCCTCTGATTCCATGAAATCAAAGATATTGTTGTTGTCACGCTTGACCGCTTCCCGGTTTTCACGGATACGGTCACTCTCTGTAAACTTAAAGTTGTTGGCAACGAGCCGCTGTAAACCTTCAAAAGCCCAGAGAAAAACGCCCTCGGCTTCGGCTTTCATCTTTTCTGCAAGGTCAGGATCGTCAGCTCTGTCAGCAGGCTTTTCCTTGGTGGTCAGCACAAGCTGTCTGCGGTAAAATCCGTCACTGCGGTCATACAGGGCTTGCAGATCACCGTTGCTGAACGCAAG
>CALWGP010000061.1 GCA_944380095.1 uncultured Lachnospiraceae bacterium
TGCAGACGTTTCCTTTGTCCTGCAAGGATGCTATAATAAAGGCATTGACAGGACAAAAGGAGGATGACGTTATGCAGCTTTTGCTTTCAAACCGCAGGGAAGTTCCCATCCCCCGGGAACTGTTCGGCCTGTTTTTTGAGGATATCAACTATGCGGCGGACGGGGGACTGTACGCGGAAATGATCGAAAACCGCTCTTTTGAATTCTTCGACTGCGGCGGGGACAGGGGCGACTACTATGCCGTACCGGATTACGGCTATGCTTGGTCGCCCCTGCCCGGACGGCAGGCGGGGAAAATGGAATATGTGACCGGCAGCCCGGTGGCTCCCAAAAATCCGCACTATCTGCGCTTTACGGCCTCCTGCAGCGGGCAGGGATTTTTCAACCGGGCTTACCGGGGGATTTTTTTGGAAAAAGGAAAGCAATACCGGGTATCTTTTTACGCCAGGATGGCTTCCTTTTCGGGAGATCTGTCCGTATCCGTCCAAAAGGAAGGCAGGATTTTCGCACAGGCCCAGGTAAGGGGCATCCATGCGCCCGAAGGGACCTGGCAGAAATGGAACCGGTATGAAACGGTCCTTACCGCGAAAGAGGATGCCAAAAACGCGGTATTTGCCATTGTGCTGGACGGCCCGGGGACGGTGGAGTTCGATTTTGTTTCCATGATGCCGCAGGATGCTCTGGCAGGGATTTTTCGCCGGGACCTGGTGGAACTGTTAAAGGAACTCAAACCCGGCTTTCTGCGCTTCCCGGGCGGCTGTATTGTGGAAGGCAATACGCTGGAAAACCGCTACCGGTGGAAAGAAAGCGTGGGACGGCCGGAGGGGCGGCGGGCCAACTTCAACCGCTGGGCCCTGCATGAAACTTCCGCCCAAAACGGCTGGCACAGCCCCTATTCCCACTACAATCAGACGCTGGGCCTGGGATTTTATGAATATTTCCTGCTGTGCGAGCTCATCGGCGCAAGCCCCCTCCCGGTTTTAAACGTGGGGCTGGCCTGCCAGTTCCAGTCTTTTGAACTGGTGGAGACGGACGATCCGGCCTTTGGGGAATTTGTGCAGGACGCTTTGGACCTGGTTGAATTTGCCAACGGGACGCCGGATACGTTCTGGGGAGGCGTCCGCGCCCGGATGGGACACCCTGCGCCCTTTGGCCTGACCATGGTGGGCATCGGCAACGAACAGTGGCAGACGCAGGAATCGGACTTTTTCGGCCGCTATGAGGCCTTTGAAAAAGCCATCCACGAAAAGTACCCCGAAATCCGCCTGATCGGTTCCGCCGGCCCGGACGTGACCACCGGGCGGCACACCATGGCATGGGAATTTTACCGCAAAAAAGCAGGCGAAAAAAAGAATTTCTGCTATGCGGTGGATGAGCACTATTATATGGAACCGGAGTGGTTTTTTGCCCATACGGATTTTTACGACCGGTATCCCAGGGACGTAAAGGTATTTTCCGGGGAATATGCGGCCCATCCGCAAAAAGGGATGAACAATCCCAAAGCCAACAGCCTGGAAGGGGCGCTGGCGGAAGCGGCCTTTTTAACCGGCGTGGAACGCAATTCGGACGTGGTGGTACTGGCCTCCTATGCGCCCCTGTTTGCCCGGGACGGGTATACCCAGTGGTCGCCGGACCTGATCTGGTTTGACGAAAAATCCGCTTACGGGACGCCCAGCTACTGGGTGCAGAAGCTGTATGCCCAAAACAGGGGGGACTGGACCCTTGCCCTTTCGGGCCAGGAAAAGGCGCTGGCGCAGGAAGGAATCTATGTATCCGCCAGTCTGGATGAAACCACGGGCGAGGCAATTTTAAAAATCGTGAACCGCAATCCGCAAAAAAAGCGGCTGGAGATCAAAACGGAGGACAGAAACGGACAAAACGCTGTACCGGAAAGGACGGTCCGGATCCAGGAACTTGCCGGACAGCCGGAGGATTATAACTGCATACACGAGCCCGGCCGGGTCAAGGTGAAGGAGCGGACGCAGGAGTTTGACGGAGGGATTGACCTTCCCGCCCACAGCTTCCTTGTGGCGAGAATCCGTCTTTTCTAAAGATTCCCTTAAGGTTTTTTAAACGATATTGACTTTGGACATCCTTTTGCTAAAATGTGGACTTAACAGGGGAAAAACCGGAAAAACAGCACAAAATCCGGCCCATGAGGGGAGAATTTTTTTGATGAATCAATACAGGGAACAGGAAACCGGCCATACGGCGGGGGCCATGCCCGGGACGGGGCTGTTTTTTGTGGTCAACCCCGCTTCCCATTCGGGAAAGGGAATGAAACTCTGGAAGCAGGTAAAAGGGCTTCTTTTAGACCAGGGGATTTCCCATGAGGTCCGTTTTTCCCAAAAGCAGGGAGATATTGCCCGCATTGTCCGAACGTTTACGTCCTCCCTGCCAAAAGGGCAGGAGCGGACCCTGGTGATCCTGGGAGGGGACGGCACCTTCAACGAGGCCCTGCAGGGGCTGGTCCATCCGGAGAGGGTGCGTCTGGGCTATATTCCCACAGGTTCCAGCAATGACCTGGCCCGGGACCTTAAGATCGGCAAAGATGTGAAGCAGGCCCTTGAACTTGCGCTAACGGGCAGGGAACGCCCCATGGACTTAGGATGCGTGACCTGGCATGAGGACGGACGGGAGCAAAGGCGGTATTTTGCGGTCAGCTGCGGCATCGGGTTTGACGCCGCCATCTGCCGGGAAGCCCTTTCTTCTCGCATGAAGGACTGGCTGAACGGTTTCGGGCTGGGAAAGCTGACCTACCTGGGAATCGGACTAAAACAGATGCTGACGGCCCGGACAGCGGGATGTTTCCTGCGGCTGGACGGACAGAAGGCTGTCCGGCTGGAACGGATGCTGTTTATCGCCAGCATGTCCCACCGCTATGAAGGCGGGGGATTCTGCTTCTGCCCCCAGGCCAGGGACGGGGACGGGCTGCTGGATCTGTGCGTGGTAAACGGGGTGCCGAAGCGGAAAATTCCCGTGGTCATTCCCTTTGCCCTGTTTGGGAAACACTTCCGGTTCCGGGGAGTAAACCACTATCGCGCCGCCCGGATCGAAATCCGGACGGACAGACCCCTGTGGGTGCATACGGACGGCGAGGTGCCGGTCAAAACGGACGCCGTTTCCATTACCGCAGAAAAGGGAAAGCTGCGTTTTGTTTGTGAAAAGGAGACAGAGACTTGAAATCGTTTTGCAGAAAATACGGACACGCGCTGCCGGTCCTTTTGTTCGGGGCCGCTTATCTGATCGGGTTTGCCCTTCTGGAAAACAGGGGACAGACGGACTACAGGGTTGTGCATATGGCCATAGATGATTTTATTCCCTTCTGCGAGATCTTCGTGGTGCCTTACCTGCTGTGGTTTTTTTATGTCCCTGCGGTCCTGATTTATCTGTTTTTCCGGGACAGGAAAGGATACCGGGACAACGCGGTCTTTTTGTGTACCGGCATGGCGGTTTTCCTGGTGGTTTCCGCCCTCTGTCCCAACGTCCAGCACCTTAGGCTGGAAGAATTTCCAAGGGACAATGTGTTTACCCGCCTCATCGGGCTGCTCTGGAAGGCGGACACGCCCACCAACCTTTTCCCCAGCATCCATGTCTATAACTCCCTGGGCGCCCATCTGGCGGTGATGCACAGCGAAACGCTTTCCAAAAACAAACGGATCCGCATAGGATCGCTGGTCCTTTGCGTTTCCGTTATCCTGTCTACCATGCTCATCAAGCAGCACTCGGCCTTTGATGTGCTCACGGCCTTCCTGATGGCCGCCATCCAGCATGCGGCGGTGTATTCTTACGATCCGGCGGCAGTACGCAGGCTTTTGACCCGCCGCCAGGGGGTTGGACGGATCCGGAAACGGCCAGGGATGGGATGAACGCAAGATAGGGATTTACGGCGGACAGTCCCTTATGCTATAATCAAAACGATCTTTTAACATAGTAAAGCATGAAACAGCCCGGAAGGGAGACAGGAGGACAGATGTATTCTTTGGATGAAGTACGCAAAGTGGATCCGGAAATCGCGGACGCGATTGTCGCGGAGGAGAACCGGCAGAACAGCCACATCGAGCTGATCGCTTCGGAAAACTGGGTGAGCAAGGCCGTTATGGCGGCCATGGGCAGCATTCTGACCAACAAGTATGCGGAAGGGTACCCCGGCAAACGTTATTACGGGGGGTGCCAGTGCGTGGACGTTGTGGAAAACCTGGCCATCGAGAGGGCCAAAAAGCTGTTCGGATGCGATTATGCCAATGTACAGCCCCATTCCGGCGCCCAGGCCAATATGGCGGTGCAGTTTGCGGTGCTCAATCCGGGGGATACCATCATGGGCATGAACCTGGACCATGGCGGCCATCTGACCCACGGCAGCCCGGTGAACCTGTCCGGCAAATATTTCCGGGTGGTCCCCTATGGCGTAAACGACGAAGGCTTCCTGGATTATGACCAGATGCGCCGTCTGGCCCTGGAGTGCCGGCCGAAGATGATCATTGCGGGCGCTTCCGCCTACGCCAGGATCATCGACTGGAAAAAGTTCCGTGAAGTGGCGGACGAAGTGGGCGCCTGCCTGATGGTGGACATGGCCCATATCGCGGGCCTTGTTGCGGCAGGGCTGCATCCCAGCCCGATCCCCTACGCGGACGTGGTCACCACCACTACCCATAAGACGCTGCGAGGTCCCAGGGGCGGCCTGATCCTTGCCAATGAAGCGGCTGCGAAAAAATATAATTTCAACAAAGCGATTTTCCCCGGCACCCAGGGCGGCCCGCTGATGCATGTGATCGCGGCGAAAGCGGTCTGCTTCCAGGAGGCTTTAAGCGACGACTTTAAGGAATACCAGAAAAACATTGTCAAAAACGCCCAGGCGCTTTGCGAAGGCCTGAAAAAGCGCGGGGTCCGGATTGTTTCCGGCGGTACGGACAACCACCTGATGCTGGTGGATCTGACCAATTTCGGCCTGACCGGCAAAGCGGTGGAAAAGCTTCTGGACGAGGCCAATATTACGGCCAACAAAAACACCATTCCCAACGATCCCCAGTCTCCTTTCGTGACCAGCGGCATCCGTCTTGGCACGCCTGCGGTGACCTCCAGGGGGATGGACGAGGAGGATATGGACCGGATCGCAGAGGCTGTGGCCGCAGTGATCAAAGAGGGCGAAGCGGGCGTTGAACGGGCGCGCGCCATTGTGAAAACCCTGACGGAAAAATATCCCCTGGACGTATGAAGACGGCCGGAATTTCTGCCGACGCCTTAAAATGGATCGCCCTGCTGACCATGTTATGTGATCATGCAGGAGCGGTCCTCTTTGCGCAGTATCCTGTCATGCGCCTCATCGGAAGGACGGCCTTCCCGCTTTTTGTATGGCTTTTGGTGGAAGGCTTTTTCCATACTTCCAGCCGGAAAAAGTATCTGGGGAGGATGGCGTTTTTCGCCCTTGTTTCGGAACTGCCGTTTGACCTGGCGCTGTACGGGCGGCCGGACCGGCAGGGGCAGAATGTGTTTTTTACCCTGTCGGTCAGCCTTGTGATGCTGGTTTTCCTGGAACGGGCCATGGACGCCTGTCAAAGAAAGCGCCAGGCAGGGGAAAAAGCGTTTTTGCAGACGCTGGCGGCCGTGGGGACGGTGGCAGCGGCCATGGCCGCTGCCGAACTGTTTTGCGTAGATTACGGCGGCAGCGGCCCCCTTCTGGCAGCGCTCTTTTACTGTTACAAAAGAAAGGGATCGCCCGGCCTGGCCGTTTCCTTTCTGATTTTCTGCCTGTCCATGGGGCTGCTGACCGCAATGGTAGAAATATTCGGGATTGTTTCCGTCCCCCTTATCGCCCGGTACAACGGAAAACGCACGGGCAGGGGAAGGGGCCGTCTGTTCTATCTGTTTTATCCACTGCATCTGCTGATCCTGTATGGGATTTCGATGCTGGGAAAAAATATGCTTGCCTGATCTGGTAGGTTGTGCTAAAATATCCCCCGACGGCGCACAAGTGTGTGCGCTCAAAATACAAAGGGGAAGATACTATGGCGGAACCTACCAAATATTATGTAGTGACAAAAAAAGCGGTTCCCGATGTCCTTTTGAAAGTGGTGGAGGCCAAGCGGCTTCTGGAGTCTGAAAAGGTGCCCACGATTCAGGACGCAGTGGACGCGGTGGGGATCAGCAGGAGTTCATTTTATAAGTATAAGGACGATATTTTTCCGTTTCACGACAATACGCAGGGAAAGACCATTACCCTTTCTTTGCAGATAGAAGATGAACCGGGACTTCTGTCGGACGTACTGAAAGTGATCGCGCAGTTTGGCGCGAATATCCTGACGATTCACCAGAGCATCCCGATTAACGGGATGGCGTCCTTAAGCATCAGCGTACAGGCGCTGCAGACCACAAAGGATTTTTCCGGGATGCTGGAAGAGATGGAGCGCCGGGACGGGGTACACGGCGTGAAGATACTGGCAAAAGAGTAGCGAAATCGAAGCAGGAGACAAAAAGAATGGTAAAGATAGCGGTTTTGGGATATGGCACTGTGGGAAGCGGCGTGGTGGAGGTCATCGAACGCAACCGCATGCTCATTGAAAAACGGGTCGGCAAACGGCTGGAAGTAAAGTACGTCCTGGATATTAGGGATTTCCCCGGGGACCCTTACGAGGACAGGATTGTCCACGATGCAGAACGGATCCTAAAAGATCCGGAAGTGGAGATCATCTGCGAAACCATGGGGGGCATCGAGCCTGCCTATACCTATTCGAAGCGGGCGCTGGAAGCGGGAAAGAGCGTCTGCACTTCCAATAAGGAACTGGTGGCCGCCCACGGCGCCGAGCTGATCGCCCTGTCGGAAAAGCACGGCTGCAACTATCTGTTTGAAGCCAGCGTGGGAGGGGGCATCCCCATTATCCGTCCTTTAAACTGCGCGCTGACGGCGGAGCGGGTAGTGGAAATTACCGGAATTTTAAACGGGACCACCAACTATATATTAACCAGGATGGAAAAGGACGGGGCCGATTTTGGCACGGTGCTTAAGGAAGCCCAGCAGAAGGGCTATGCGGAGCGCAATCCGGAGGCGGACGTGGAAGGGTATGACGCCTGCCGCAAGATCGCGATCCTTACCTCCCTGATTGCAGGCCGCACCGTGGATTTTGGCGAGATTCATACGGAAGGGATCACCGGGATTACGCCGGAGGATTTCCAATACGCCCGGGCCATGGGCAGGACCATTAAGCTGCTGGCAGTCAGCAGGGAGGAAGAAGACGGTTACCTGGCGTCCGTGACCCCGTGCATGCTGAAAAAAGAAGTGCCCCTGGCGCTGGTAAACGGGGTATTCAACGCCGTGTCCGTGCGCGGCAATACGCTGGGCGAGTCCATGTTTTACGGGAAAGGGGCAGGGAAGCTGCCCACGGCCAGCGCGGTGGTTTCCGACGTGGTGGACTGCGCCAGACATCTGGGAGAACATATGGTGTGCATCTGGGAAGACGAGCCGGTGCGCTTAAAACCCTTTGAAGAAGGGGTCAGCCGTTTCTTCGTCCGGATGAAAGAGGAGTCGGAGGCGGAAGCGGACGCTGTTTTCGGCCCCGTGGCCAAAATCCGCCTCCAGGAACTTTCCGGGGAATACGGATTCCTTACAGAACCTATGACAGAACGGGAATTTGCAGGAAAGCACCGGAAAGTTTCCGGGATGATTTCCAGAATCCGTGTCCGGGACTAAGCTGGCCGGAGGAAAAGAGGAGGAGGCGCTGCTGTGAAATACGTGATTGTTCTGGGGGACGGCATGGCGGATGAACCGCTGCAGGAGCTGGGATGGAAAACGCCCTTATCCTGCGCCGAAACGCCGGCGCTGGATGGGCTGGCAAAAAAATCCCGGATCGGGATGGTGCGTACCGTGCCGGAGGGCATGGCGCCCGGTTCGGATACGGCGAACCTGTCCGTGCTGGGATATGACCCGAAACTTTATTATACAGGCAGATCCCCGCTGGAAGCGCTGTCCATCGGCGTCCCCATGAAAGAGGATGACGTGGCGCTGCGCTGCAATTTTGTCACCATTTCCGAAGACAATCTGCCCTTTGAGGAAAAAATCATATTAGACCACAGTTCCGGGGAGATTTCCACACAGGACTGCACCGTCCTTTTAGAGGCGGTGAAAAAGGAACTGGAGCAAGGGCCCTGGCATTTTTATCCGGGCACCAGCTACCGTCACTGCCTGATCTGGGAAAAAGGACGTATGACGGATCTGACCGCGCCCCACGATGTGCTGGGACAGGTCATCGGCCCCCACCTTCCCAAAGAGGAAACCCTGCGGGCGATGATGAAAAAAAGCCACGAGATCTTAAAGGATCATCCCCTGAATCAGGAACGCAAAAAAAAGGGGCTCCACCCCGCCAACTGCTGCTGGTTTTGGGGCGCAGGGACAAAGCCGTCCCTTCCCTCGTTCTTGCAAAAGTTCGGGAAAAGGGGTATCATGGTTTCTGCCGTGGATCTGCTCAAAGGAATCGCGGTGGGCGCCGGAATGGACGTGGCCCATGTGGAAGGGGCCAACGGCGGGCTGGATACCAACTATGAAGGAAAGATGCAGGCCGCTTTTGAGGCGCTGACGTTAGGCGGATATGATTTTGCCTATATCCATGTGGAGGCGCCGGATGAAATGGGACATCAGGGAAGCGTGGAGAAAAAGATCCGGGCCATCGAATACCTGGATGGAAGGATCATCGGCCCCCTGGCAGAAAGACTGACCCGGGAAGGCATGGACTTCCGGATGCTGGTCCTTCCGGACCATCCTACGCCCATCCGTCTGCGTACCCATACGTCCAGGGAAGTGCCCTGGCTTTTATACGACAGTACGATGCAGGAACAGCATGAGTGGAATTATAATGAAGCGGAAGCGATTTTAAGCGGGAATTACGTGGCGCAGGGCCACGAGCTGATGCGGTATTTCCTGCAGGAAACAAGTGAGATTGGAGAAACAGTGAAATGAAAAAAGTGGTGAAATTCGGTGGGAGTTCCCTTGCCAGCGCGGAGCAGTTCCGGAAAGTAAAGGAAATCATCTTATCTGAAACATCCAGAAGGTTTGTGGTGCCCAGCGCGCCCGGCAAACGCCGCCGCAGCGATACAAAGGTGACGGATATGCTCTACGCCTGCTACGACCTGGCGGAGGGCGGAAAGGATTTTGCCCATGAGCTGCGCCTGATCCGGGAACGGTACGAGGAAATCATCGACGGCCTGTCTTTGGACCTGTCCCTGGACGGGGAGTTTGCGGTGATCGAGAAGAATTTTAAAGCCCATGCGGGCAGGGATTATGCCGCTTCCCGGGGCGAATACTTAAACGGCATCGTGATGGCGAACTATCTGGGCTTTGAATTTATCGACGCCGCGGAAGTGGTCTTTTTTAAAGAGAGCGGGGAGTTTGACGCGGTGCGCACCAACGACGTTATGGAAGACCGCTTAAAGAACCTTCCCAACGCCGTGATCCCGGGCTTTTACGGTTCCAATCCGGACGGATCCATCCGTACCTTTTCCAGGGGCGGCTCCGATATCACCGGTTCCATCGTGGCGAAAGCCGCCCACGCGGACGTTTACGAAAACTGGACGGATGTATCGGGCTTCCTCATTACGGATCCCAATATCATCCCCAACCCGGAGAAGATCGAAACCATTACCTACCGGGAACTGAGGGAACTTTCCTATATGGGGGCTTCCGTTTTGCATGAGGAATCCATCTTCCCGGTGAGAAGCGAGGGGATCCCCATCAACATCCGCAATACCAACGAGCCGGACGACAGCGGCACCTGGATTGTGGAGAGCACCTGTCAGAAGTCGAAATTCGTCATTACCGGCATCGCGGGCAAAAAGGGCTTCTGTTCGGTGAATATCGAAAAGGATATGATGAATTCGGAGATCGGGTTTGGGCGCAAGGTGCTCCAGGTCTTTGAAGACAACGGGATTTCTTTTGAACATGTGCCCTCCGGCATCGACACCATGACGGTGTTTGCCCATCAGGACGAGTTCATGAATAAGGAACAAAACGTGGTATCCGCCCTGCATAGGGAAGTAAAGCCCGATATGGTGGAGATCGAAGGGGACATCGCCCTGATCGCCGTGGTAGGCCGGGGCATGCGGTCCACCCGCGGTACGGCCGGCCGTATTTTTGCGGCGCTGGCCCATGCCAACGTGAACGTCCGGATGATCGACCAGGGCTCCAGCGAGCTCAACATCATCATCGGCGTGCGGGACGACGACTTTGAAAAAGCCATCCGCGCCATCTACAATATGTTTGTACTGGTACAGCTGTAAAGAAAACAAAGGGCCCGCCGCCCGGCTTTTGCAGACCGATCATAACGGGTCTGCAAGAACCGGGCGGCGGGCCGTCCTATTTGCGCCTCCCAAAGTTTCCCGGGGCGGCTGCCTTCACGGCTGCCAGGACCCGCCTGCGAACGCCGGAAGCGCCCAGGAAATAGAGGGAGAGGATCAGGATGATGGGGAAAAAGGTCCCGGCCAGCATCCCTGCCTTTAAGTTGTCGCCCGCCCTCTGGGTGATGGCGCCTACAATTCCGGGGCCTATGGAACCTCCCAGATCCCCGGCCATGGCCAGCAGGGCGAACATAGCCGTGCCCCCGGAAGGGAACCGGGTGGAGGAAATGCTGATGGTCCCCGGCCACATGATCCCTACGGAGAAGCCGCAGAGGATACAGCCTGCAAGGCCCAGCAGCGGGTTGGCCGATGTCGCCGCCATCAGGTAGCACACCAGGCACAGCGCCCCGGAACCCAGCATGAATTTTGTCAGGTCGATTTTTTCCCCGTACTTTCCGTAAATCACCCGGCTGATCCCCATGGAAACGGCGAACATACAGGGGCCGATGATGTCCCCCACGCTTTTGGAAAAGCCCAGGGCCGACTCCGCATAGGCGGAGGCCCACTGGGACATGGACAGTTCGCTGGCCCCGGCGCACACCATCAAAACGATGGAAATCCAGAACAGGGGAATCCGGAACAGCTTCCCGATCCCGGAGCCGCTGTCCTCCTGCGTAAGCCGTTCGATGGGGCAGGTGAGGAAGTTGAAAATGTTATACAGCGGGACCAGGGCCCAAAGGCAGGACAGGATCTTCCAGTGCTCGATGCCGAAAACGGTAAAGAACAGGGTGGACAGAAGGATCACGCCCACACAGCCCCAGCAGTAGAAAGAATGCAGCAGGCTCATGACGCTGTCTTTGTTGTCAAAGGGACAGGCCTCCACGATGGGGCTGACCAGTACTTCGATAAGACCGCTGCCCAGGGCGTAGATGATGACGCTGATGAGGATCCCGGCATAGGGACTGGGCAGCAGGTCCGGCAGGAAGGCCAGCCCTATGAGCCCTGCGGCGGAAAAAACCTCGGATGCCACCACGCTTTTGCGGTATCCGATCCGGTCCGCAAAATTGGCGCAGAACAGGTCTACCAGCAGCTGGGTGAAGAAAAATACGGTGGAAATCATAGCGATCTGTCCCAAGGGGATGCCGTAGTCGCTGTGGAATCTTAAGAACAGAAGCGGCGCGAAATTCGCGGAAATCGCCTGGGTGATAAAGCCCAGGTAGCAGGCGATGAGCGTTTTTTGATAATTCTTTTTCGGTGTCATTGTTTTGCCTTACTCCTCCGTTTACAGGCTGTTTTTGTCTCTTTTTGCGGATTGTCTTTTTGATCCTACGATGGGGTATTATATCGCAGCCTTTTATGATTTTCATTGCAGAAAATAGCAGATTTATTATATAATATCGTAAAATTTTGAAAAAGGTGTCAAAAGAATAAGAAAGGAAGAGACATGGGAAAAGAATGGCGGAAGGACGACGCAGCGTATACGAAAGTCAGGACGGATGAAAACCTGATGGAGACCCTTCGGCATGGAAACAGCGATTTCCCGTTTCAGTTCTATGACGAAGACCTGGAGGATTTTGACTTTGGGTGCGTTGGCTGGCACTGGCATGCGGAATTTGAATTTGTTTTTGTACAAAAGGGGGAGGTTCATTTTTCTGTTGGGGAGGACCGGTTTCATTTGCCGGAGGGAAGCGGCCTGTTTATCAATACGAAAGTACTCCATCGCTTTTTTGCGAAAAAAGAGGGCGTCATCCCCAATTTTGTTTTCGGGCCGGGCTTGCTTGCGCCAAAAGAAAGCCTGATTTACCGGAAATATGTTTTGCCGGTGATGGACTTTTTCCCGGACAGCCTGGCGTTTTTGCCGGACCAGCCCCGGCAGGAACGAATCCTTTTGGAAATGAAAGAAATTATTTCCCTTTGCCGTCTGGGACAAAGCAGCGAGCTGCGTCTTTCTTCCATGATACAAAGACTGTGGGATCTTCTTTGGGAAGAAGGAAGCAGCGTAAGCCGGGATGTAAAAAGGGAAGCCCATTCTGCGGCTTCCCAGGCGCGTCTCCAGTTGATGATGCAATACATTCATGCCCATTATGAGGAACCGGTGGCGCTGGAGGATATCGCCTCCTGCGCAGCCATCAGCAAAAGCAGCGCCCTTGGCCTTTTTAAGAAATACCTGCATACCACGCCGGTAAAATACCTGATCGACTACCGGATGAAGGAAGCCGCAAAACTGCTTTCCGCCACGGAAAGCAGCGTCAGTGCCATTGCAAGACAAACCGGGTTTGACAATACGGGGTATTTTTGCCGGACTTTTAAGGAACTGTATGGGCTTACCCCCACGGAATACAGGCGCCGCCTTTAGTGTCTGCCTTCGGTGATCCGGAAAGTGGTTTCCGTCATGGATACCATCAGGATTACGAACAGGGCAAGATAGAGGGGCAGGATGGCAAAGCTGATCCGGTTGCCCAAAAGCCCGAACAGCGGCAGCATAAAAGTGGAGCCGATATAGGCGCTGGCCATCTGAATCCCGATAATGCTGCCGGAGTTTTCTGCGCCGAAATTGGAGGGCGTGGAGTGGATGATGCACGGATAGATGGGCGCGCATCCCAACCCTGTTATGATGAATCCAGCCAAAGGGATCAGGAGGCTTTCCGAAGGAATCAGCAGGATCAGGATGCCGCAGGTCAAAACGGAAGCGCCCAGAAGGATCATCCACCTGTCGCCCAGCTTATTCATGATAAAACCGCCCAGAAACCGTCCCACCGTAAGCCCGATATAAAAAAGGGAAGCAAACCGTGCGGCCTGTACCGCATCGACGCCCTTTACCTCCGTCATGTAAGTGCTGGCCCAGCCCATGGCTGTGGCTTCTGCGGCGCAGTAGGCAAAAAAGCCGGTGAGAAGGAAGGGGACGCCCTTTATTTTCAGGACGGAAACAAGCCCTTTGGCTTCGGAACTGCTTTCGGCCTTGGGCCGGTTTATTTTCCAGACCGGGAGGGTGACCAAAAGCAAAAGCCCGATGGCCATCTGGATCAGCCCGATGAGACGGTACCCGGTGTTCCAGGTGGAGGTTGTAAGGGAGTAGCTCATGACAAAAGGACTGATTACCGTCCCCACTCCCCAGAAACAGTGCAGCCAGCTCATGTGCCGGGAAGTGTAGTGGAGGGCCACATAATTGTTCAAAGCGGCGTCGATGGCCCCGGCGCCCAGGCCGTAAGGAATGGCGAAAACCATCAGCATCACGAAATGGCCGGACCAGGAAAAGCCCAGCAGGGCTGCTGCGGTGAGAAACACGCTGGCAACGGTTACGACCTGCGTCCCGAACCTGCGCGTCAGCTTATCGGAAAAAAGGCTGGACACAATGGTCCCCCCGGAGATGATCATGGAAATAATCCCCATAAACGAAATGGGGACATTCAGATCCTCGTGCATGACAGGCCATCCGGAGCCCAGCAGCGAATCCGGGAGCCCCAGGCTGATAAAGGCAATATAGATAAGGGAGAGTAAAAAAGTATACATGCTTACCTCCGTATCGAAGCGTTTTGCAAACTATTGCACATTCTAATAGAAGGAAATGAGCCTGTCAAGACGGGGATTT
>CALWGP010000062.1 GCA_944380095.1 uncultured Lachnospiraceae bacterium
GGCACCCCGGCCCTGCTGGCAGGCAGCTTCCTGATCCTGCTCTTTACGCCTGCGAAAGTGCGCCTCTGGAATATTATCCTCTTCCAGCTCGTGTGGTTTTGGAGCGTCCTGACAGACTACGCCATCACCATCCCCATGCGCTTCTTCGGCTATAACTTCGACCGGATCCGCTCTTGTCTTCCCGCAGCCTCCCTGTTCTTGCTGATCCATGCCGTTATCGCCATCGTCCCCTGCGCCCTTTTGCGAAAAAGGCTGCACCGGGCGCTCCGGATTTACGGGGAAGGCTTTCCTTCTTCCATGCAATGGCTTCTTTTGGGCGAAATCAGCCTCTGCTCCGGCATTTATCTGTTCAATATCGTCGTCGGCAGCTTCACCAACTACCCCACCCAGATCCTGCTGTTTAACGGCATCCTGATTTTCGCTTTCACTTTCGTCAATTTCCTGATCCTTTTCATCGTCTACCGCACCCTTTCCGAAAACAAACGGCTTGCCCTGCAGGCGCAGGAAAAGGAAAAGCTGGTGGAATATACGGCGCAGCTGGAAAGCCACTATCAGGAAATCCGCCGTTTCAAACACGATTATATGAACATTTTGGCCACCATGAACGGCTACATACAGGAAAATGATATGAAAGGGCTGAAATCCTATTTCAACAGCAGGCTCCTTCCCACCGGAAGGGACCTTCTGGATAAGGACGCCGTTATCGCCAGGCTCAGCAACATCAAGGTACTGGAAATCAAGGGACTTTTCTATACCAAACTGGTACAGGCCATGAACCTTGGGCTCAACGTTTCCCTGGAACTGACGGAAGAAGTGAAATCGATTTCCGCGGATCTGCTGGTTCTTTCCCGGATTCTTGGCATCTATCTGGATAACGCCATGGAAGCCGCCGTCCAAACCGGCCAGAAGCTTCTGCATACAGCGCTGGTCCTGCGGGACGAAGACCTGATTTTCCATATTGAAAACAGCTCGCCCGCCCTGCCCTGTTCGCTGGACGCCCTGTCCAAACCCGGTTTTACCACCAAGGAAAATCACAGCGGCCTCGGTCTTTCCACGGTTGCCGAGCTGCTGGCCGACTGCCCATATATTACCGTCCGCACAGCGTTTTGCGACGGACGCTTTCAGCAGACATTGACCATTCACGGCAATCAGGAGAACCCGAAATGATTCCCATTTATCTTTGCGAAGATGATCCCTGCCAGCTGTCCCAGCTCAAAAGCATAATCGAAAAATATCTTTTCATTGAAAATCTGGACATGAAGGTAGTCTGCGCCTGTCAAAGCCCCGAAGAACTGCTTAAATCCATGCCCCGTTTTCCCCAGGCCGCCGTTTACTTTCTGGATATCCAGCTGGAATCCGATTTAAACGGGATTGAACTGGCCGCCCGGATCCGGGCGCTGGATCCCCGCGCCTTCGTGGTCTTCACCACTACCCACTCCGAAATGGCGGTCACCACCTTCCGCTACAAGGTGGAACCTCTGGATTTTTTGATCAAAGACGATCCCGATTATTCCGGACGCATTGTACAGTGTCTGGAAAACATTCTGGAAAAGAGCCGCATTCCCGCGGTTTCTTCCACCGGCAGGCTCCAGTTCCGTCTGCCCGAACAGGAACTGTTTCTTCCCGTGGACGATATCCTCTATATCCGCTCCACCGGCGCCCACAGGATCGCCATTTATACTGCGGGCAGCGTTTACCAGTGCCCGGGCGCCCTGAAGGAAACCCAGGAAAAACTGGGGGACCATTTCTTTCCCTGTCATAAATCTTTCCTGGTCAACGTCCTGCACATCCGCAAGCTCATGCGCTCTCCCTGCCGCATGGAACTGGATAACGGTGCCATATGTCCCTGCGCGCAGCGGCGGTTCCGCAAGCTGCAGCAGATCATGGAATCTCTTTCATGTAATGCAGGCCCTCTTTGAGCAGTACGGCATACAGGGGGCCAAGGACGATGCCCCACAGGCCGAACAGGCGGATTCCCCCATAGACCGACAGCAGCATCACTACGGGATAGATCCCCGTCTGCTTTCCCAAAAGCTTTGGTTCCAGCAGTTCCCGCACCGCAATGCAAAGCACGTAGGAAAGGGCCGCCATCCCCGCCCCCCTGAAATTCCCGGATAACAGCTGCCAGAACGCCGTGGGCACAAGGACGATCCCCGTACCGATAAAAGGCAGCGCGTCCAGCAGCCCGGCCAGGATGCCAAGCAGCAGGGCGCCCCTGATCTTTCCCAGCCACAGTCCCAGTACGGCAATAACCGAAATGGCGCACAGGATGATGGTCTGCGCTTTCACATATCCCCCGATCATAAAAACAGCCTTCCGGACAAACCCCAGCGCCGCTTCAAAAAATCGGTTTTTCTCCAGCTGTTCTATCATCCGTTCATAATCCTTGCACAAAAGCAGGGAGGCAATAAAACCCACGCCCAGGAAAGCCGCTGCGGACGCCAGGCCTTTTAAGGACTCCAGGGACTGCTTCGCCGCCTGCGGCAGGGCGGTTTTCCCCAGCCCCTCCAGGATTTCTTCCGTCTTTTCCACAATCAGCACCCGCGTATCCCCAGCGTCCATCCCGAATTTTTGTTCCAGGAACATACAGCACTCGTGCAAAGCCCCGTCCAGTTTTTCCTGTGTCCTTCTAAGCCCGTCCCCGAGATCCGCCGCGTGGACGCTGCTTAAAAAAACCAGCCCCCATATGCCGCACAAAAGCAGGACGGCCGTAAAAATCAACAGCCCTCCCAGCAGGATTTCTTTCCGGATATGGGTTTTTTCCTGAACCTTTTTCAGCCACGGATTACAAAGAAAGACAATCAGAAATGCGATCAGAAACGGCGCCACCAGGGGAAACACATATTTGAAAACAAAATACAAAGCCAGGGCGAAGGCCGCCCCAGACAATGCTTTTTTCCCGTTTTTTCCCGTCAAAATCCCCATAGCTACCTCCTGTCAGAAAGTAGTATGGTCGGATCCTTCCTTTCTATGTGTTTCCTCCTGCCGAAAACGGATGGCGTTTTCTGCCAGTCCCAGCAGGAGAAACAGAAACGGCGCACAGCAGATTTGCTGATAACAGAAAAAATTGTGGGCGGCGTAGACACAGACGCCTGCCGCTGCCGCCGGTACAGTCCAGCCTGCCGCTGCCGCCCGGAAACATCTCCAAAAAGCGGCTGCAAATACGGCGCAGAAGGCCAGAAAGCCCAGAATCCCCAGGCAAAACAGAACGTTTAAAAACTCGTTATGGGCGTTGGTCAGCGTCTGGTTCCATCCAAAGAAATGATCCAGCTGCCCGCCCAGCTGCGGATCCTTGTAGCACCATGCCGCAAAGCAGTCCGGCCCCACTCCCGTAAGCTTTCGCCAAAAGGGCAGGTCCCAAAAAGCTTCCAGCGTAAATTTCCAGGTAAATCCCCGGGAATTTCCCCAGAAGCGGTCAAAGAGCAGATACTGGTTCCGACTGCTGATTCCCCACAGCCGTTCCGACAGGCCGCTGGTATTCAGCCAGACCGCTGTCCCGTATAAAAGCACGGCCCCGCCGGCCAGGACGCAGGCCCCTGTCCGCATCCCCTTTTTATGGGGAAACGCTTCCCTTCCGGGATCTTTCTGCCGGTAAAACAAAAAGCCCATATAGGCCAGGCAAACCGCCAGAAAAGCGGCCCAGGTCTGCGTACTTTGGGAGAAAAATTCCGACAGTCCTCCAAGCTGTACTGCCTCCTGCCAAAAAAGCTGCTGCAAAACGCCCACCAGCTTGAAACTTCCCAGCATCAGCAAAAGGGTCTCAAAAAAACGTTCCATCTGCACCGGACTTTCGCAGGCCAGCAAAAAAAGGACAAAAAAGAGGGCTCCCATGGCTGCGAAAGCGCTGTCGCTGTTCTGGGTCACTACGGTGGAAAAGCCCAGGGCACAGAAAAGCCCCGCCGCCAGGCGAACCCCGGTTTTGTTTGCGGCAAAAAACAAAACCGCGCCCGGGACCAGCGCAAGACAGACATAACCGGAATACCAGGAGGCCTGTCCGATGGTGGACAGGAAAAGAAGCTGTACGGAATCGTCCAGTCCCCGGTACAGATCCAGCGGGTCTATCCGGAAGCGGTGCAAAACGCCCAGCAAAAAAACCGCCCCGGCTCCCAGCAGGTGTCCCGCCAGGAGGGCTTTCTTCCAAAAGGTCCCCACACAGAGCACCCGGGAAACCAGGAAATAAATAAGGACAAAAAATATCTGGGTCCTAAGTCCCATAAACCAGCCGGAAATGCCCGTCCAGCCCTGCCGCCGGTCTATGGCAAACGCCCAGGACAAAAGGCAGGCAGCCAGGTAGGCCAGCATCGCCCAATCCAGCACGCTCATCCCGATCCTTTTTCGGCGTTTCAAACATCCGTCCGGCTTTCCTATCATAGAAAAAACCGCCGCCGGCAAAAGGCAGGCGGCGCTGATTCCCAGGAAAAATTCAAATTTATGGATCCCCATCCGGGAGTATTGCTCCGGCGCATAAAGGGGAAAAGCCGTCAGCAGCAAAAAGGTCCAAAGGCCGGTCAGCCCGGAGGCCGCCTTCCTAAAGGTCCAGTTTTTCATCCAGTTCATAGCAAACCCTCTTCTTGGCAGTCGGGTGGGTGAAGCACAGTTTTACGGCCTGCAGGCAAAGAGTTTGGATTCCGTTTTCTTCGTCTATGCGCCGCCGGCGTTCATCCGCATACCGTCCGTCCCCGGCAATCGGCATACCGGCATGGGACAGCTGCAGCCGGATCTGATGATAACGTCCCGTTTCCAGGTCAATCTCCAGAAGGGCCCGGTTTCCTTCCTGCTTAAGACAGCGGTACCGCAGCGCTGCCTTTTTGGCTTCCGGATCCTGCGGATCCGTGATCACTGCCGTCGCGTCCGGCCCTTTTTTCATATAATCCGTCAGTTCGTGCCACTCCCGGTCCAGCTCACTGTCCGTCCATACCCGGGCGCGGTAAACCTTTTCCATGGAATGATCCGCTGCCTGGCGGCTCAGTTCGGCCGCTGCCTTCCGGTTTTTGGAAAAAACCAGAATCCCGGATACGGGCTGGTCCAGCCGGTGGATAATCCCCAGGTAAACCGGTTCCCGTCCGGAAGGAAGGCCGCAGCGGACACGGGCCATGGGCCCCGGCGCTTCCACTGCCGTCCTGCCCTTTGCCGCCAGGTATCCTTTCAGCTCGCCCACCACATCGACCTGCGTCACCCTGGCGCTCTGCACGGCGATCCCGGCCGGTTTAAAACAAACCAGGATATCCTTATCTTCATATAAAATGCGCGTTTTCACTTTCCGTCCGTATCCTTCCGCTGTTTGGGCCTTTAAATCTTAAACCGGTAGCCCACGCCCCAGATCGTCTCGATGTACTGCGGGTTGGCCGTATCGGTTTCGATTTTTTCCCGGATTTTTTTGATATGCACCGTTACAGTGGCAATGTCGCCGATGGATTCCATGTCCCAGATCTCCCGGAACAGTTCTTCCTTGGTGAAAACATGGTTGGGATTTTCCGCCAGGAAGGTAAGCAGGTCAAATTCCTTGGTGGTAAACGCCTTTTCCGTCCCGTCGATCCAGACCCTCCTGGCCGTCTTGTCAATCTTTAAGCCCCGGATCTCGATGATATCGTTGGCCTTATGATGGGTGCTCGTAAGCCGCTCATACCGCGCCATATGCGCCTTGACCCGCGCCACCAGCTCGCTGGGGCTGAAAGGCTTGGTCATATAGTCGTCCGCCCCCAGGCCCAGGCCGCGGATCTTGTCGATATCGTCCTTTTTGGCGCTGACCATCAGGATGGGCACGTTTTTCTCCTCCCGGATCCTGCGGCAGACTTCAAACCCGTCGATCCCCGGAAGCATCAGATCCAGCACCACCAGGTCAAAGGATTCCTTCAGCGCCCTTTTCAGCCCTAAGTCCCCGGCGTTTTCAATCTCCACGTCGAAGCCGCTCAGCTCCAGATAATCCTTCTCCAGATCCGCAATCGCCACTTCGTCTTCAATGATCAATATCCTGCTCATGTCCTTCTGCCTCCCTGTATTTTCTGACCACGAAATGCAGGCAGGTGCCTTCCCCTTCTTTGCTGGTGGCCCAGATATACCCGCCGTGATCTTCTATGATTTTCTTAACGATGGAGAGTCCGATCCCGCTGCCGCCCTTGGTGGAATTGCGGGAAGCGTCGGTCCGGTAAAACCGCTCAAAGATGTTGGCCAGGTCTTTGGCCGCGATGCCTTTGCCGTTGTCTTCGATTTCTACCCGGATGGAATCCACTTCATCCAGCAGGCGGATATCGATGACGCCCTTCTCCTTATCCATATATTTGATGCTGTTGCCGATAATGTTATTGATGACCTTTTTTAGCTGCTCCGGATCCGCAATGATCCTCGTGGACGGATCCACCAGGTTGGAATAGTTCAGCTGGATGTTTTTCGACTCCAGGTCCAGGCCCACATCCTCCACGCAGTCCTCAAAGAACTCCGCCACGTTGATGCGGTGGAAGTTGTAGGGGATCCGGTTGTTGTCGATACTGGAATAATAGGTCAGTTCATTGATCAGCCGGTCCATGTCGTTGGCCTTGGTATAGATGGTGCGCAGATACTTTTCCCTCCGCTCCTGCGTGTCGGCCACCCCGTCAATAATCCCCTCCACGTAGCCTTTGATGGCGGTGATGGGGGTTTTTAAATCGTGGGTAATGTTGCTGATCAGCTCCCGGTTCTGCCGCTCGTTCTGTTTCTTTTCCTCGGTGGACTCCTTCAGCCGAAGCCGCATGTCCTCGTAGTTGCGGTAAAGCTCCCCGATCTCATTGTCGTCGTCAGACTCCAGGGTATAGTCAAAATTGCCCTCCGCAATCTTCTGCATGGCCAGGTTCAGCCGGTTAATGGGGGAAAAAACGCTCTTATGGATCCACTGGGTAAGCACCATGCCCGTCAGCACCAGGATCATCACAATGGCCAAAAACATGTCAATCAGGAACGACCTGGAGAAAATGCTGTTGATCATGGTGACAATAAAGACGCTTCCCTGCGTCCCGTCCCCGAACAAAAAGTCAATCTGCTTGACCAGCTTCTTTAAATCGCTGAAATAGACCCCGGAATCCGCCCTCTCATTTTCCCTTCCGTAAGAAGGCAGCCTGTCAAAAATCCTGTCCGCCGCTTCCGTATTCCCGGTATAATAAATCCCGTCCCCCCTGCGCACAATAATATAGGAGGAATTCTCCAGCGCAACCTGGTTGAGGGTATTAAGATATTCCCGGTCCTCCAAAAGGGCCGGGTCCGTATCCGTCTGCTGCAGGATACGGTTAAAAAGCTCGTCGGTCCTGCGGCTGAAAGCGTCGATGGAATCCGACATCATGCTGTAGTCCGCCGTTTCCATCCCGTATTTTTGGTCAGCCGTCCAGACCAGCGCCGTCCCGATTGCCAGGAAAGCCAGCAAAGACAGCAGGATGGGAAGCAGGCTGATGGTCAGAAATGTAATGGCGAGTTTTGTCTTGAACTTCATTCCGATGTCCTTTCTTGAATCGATTTCAGTATATCATAAAGCGCTTTTCCTGTTCATAAATTCCCCAAAATATAATTCTAAAAAATTTATAAAACCATTTGACAAAAGGATTTCCATGGCTTATAATACAAACATAATAACAGTAATGATTATTGATTTAAGGCAAAGGGGAGTTGCACATGCCTGCGATTAAGTACAGTCGCCAGCGGGAAGCCATTCGGAATTTCCTCATGACCCGCCGGGATCACCCTACAGCAGACGTGGTTTACAGCTCAGTCCGGGATGAGTTTCCAAACATCAGCCTGGGCACCGTCTACCGGAATCTGACGCTTCTGGCGGATCGCGGGGAGATTTCCAGACTGCGGCTGGGGGACGGGGCGGACCACTTCGACGCGGACACCAGTCCGCATTACCACTTTGTCTGTACGGACTGCGGCAAAGTGATTGACCTGGACTTGGATTCCATCCGGTCCATGGATGTCCTGAACGGGCAGGATGTGGACGGCAATCTGATTGCCGGAAACGTCACCTATTTTTACGGCACATGCAGTGCCTGCCGGCAGGAGGCAGATTCCTAGCCTTCCTAAAGGCGCAGGGCGCTTCACCGTCCGGACTTTTATTTGGCAGCTGCCGGTTTTTCCGGCTTGTATAAATTTTTTTCAAGAAAAGGAGATTTAAGATTATGAAATTTGTATGTCAGGTTTGCGGTTACGTTCATGAAGGCGATCAGGCTCCGGAGTTCTGCCCCATCTGTAAGGCTCCCCGTGAGAAGTTCACCGCCCAGACCGGTGAAAGGGAATGGGCTGCCGAGCACGTGGTAGGCGTAGCGCAGGGCGCTCCCGAAGATATCATCAAGGATCTGAGGGCAAACTTCGAAGGCGAGTGCTCCGAAGTCGGCATGTATCTGGCAATGGCAAGGGTCGCTCACAGGGAAGGCTATCCCGAGATCGGCCTGTACTGGGAGAAGGCTGCTTACGAAGAAGCTGAGCACGCTGCTAAATTCGCAGAGCTGCTGGGCGAAGTGGTTACCGATTCCACCAAGAAGAACCTGGAGATGAGGGTAGACGCTGAAAACGGCGCGACCGCAGGCAAGTTCGATCTGGCGAAGAGGGCAAAGGCCCTGAACCTGGATGCGATCCATGACACCGTTCATGAGATGGCGCGCGATGAAGCGAGACACGGCAAGGCATTCGAGGGTCTGCTGGCAAGATACTTCGGCTGAGAAATACGGAAATTTTTGAAGTATGAGAGGACAGGTTTTACAGCCTGTCCTCTTTTTACTTCTTTTTTATTTGTTCATCTGTATAGCGCCTTCCTCACTTCCTCCGTGATCTGTGCCCCTCCCTGTTCCATCCATTCCGCTGCAAAGGTATCGAAATAATCCAGCTCTTCTCTCCCGGAGATGATCTGCAGGTAGGCCTTCTTTTCCAGTTCCCGGAGCTGTGTCCACCTTTCGGCCATCGTCTCCGTCTCTCCTGAAAAAATCGGACTGACCGCCTCAAGTCTGTCTTCGCCGAGCAGGGCGCAGGCTTCGATCCGGGACATATAAGCGGCCCACTCCTCCTCATCCGCTGAGCCGGGATCCTCCAGATAGGCGGCGCACTTCTCGTAATAGGAACGCTCCAGAATCTGCAGCTCCTCCGGCCGCTTCGATCCTTCCAGCGCAGCGCTCAGCTCTTCATAGCAGCGGTGAAGGGCGTCGCTGTAATCGATATTGATGGAAATCGGGCGGGCGGTGGAATCCACGTTCGTCTGAAAATATTCCGCGAGATCCTCATTCGATTTATCCTCGAAGCGCATTTTGTCGAACATGACGCTGGCCATTTTGACCACGATCTCGGGATGCTCGAAATCCGCGCTCACCACCACATATTTGTAATTGGCCTCCTGATCGTAATACCGGATTTTTCCTTCTTCCGTCGTGGGGATCAGGTAAGGCTTCCACTCTGCTTCCGGATTCGCCTGTCTGGCTTCCATGAGCGGATTATTCGGAGCCCACCAGGGACCGAAAAAGGATCCGCACTGCCCGGATATGATCAGTTCCGCGATGTTGCTCATGCTTCGGAGCATGAAGTTTGGATCCATCACGCCATCCTGATATAGCTGCCGCAGATAATCCAGAGCTTCTTTCGCCTCCGGCTGCACGGATCCATAGGAAATTTCCCCCTGCGCATCCCTTACCCATTGCCTGGGATAGGCATTAAAAGAGGAAAAAACCGGATCCAGCTGAAATTCATACTTGTATCCGCTCTCCCCCGTCAGGTCTTCGTGGCAGACCAGGCCGATCGTATTTCCTTCTCCATTTCCGCCCGGATCCTTTTCGACGAAAGCCCGGATGATGTTCACCGCATCCTCCACGTTCTCCGGCTCCTCCAGCCCCAGCGCATCCATCCAGTCCTTCCGCAGCCACAGCAGATTGGGACCGTCTCCGAAACTCGGCTCCGGCAACGCCATCAGCTTTCCGTCCACCATCGCCGCATCCAGGGCGGATACCTTATAACTGTCGTACATTTCCAGAATCCGGTCGCTGGCACAGTCCTCAAAAGCCTGGGTGAGATCCGCAACCAGCCCTTTTTCGACGAGCTCCACCAGCGTCTCCCGATCCTCCACCACCATTACATCCGGCAGATCTTTCGACGCGATCGCCATCTCCACGCTCGTCGTATACTGCTCTTCGCTTTCCTCAAAGAGATCTTCGTTCTGAATATTGAGCGTCTCTCTCAAATATCGGGTATAAACGTTATCCTCATAGGTATCTCCCTCCGGCATATTGGAGTTATTTTCACCGATCATTTTTCCGAGCGTATAGGTGATGAGAGACGGATATTTGCCATAAGGCGTCGTCGCCGCTTCCTCCCAGGCCATCGCCTCCGCCGTGCTCATGGACATCTCCTCTTCCGGCGCGCTTCCCGGATCCGGACTTTCCGCTCCTTTCTTTTCCGACATACACCCGGCCAGAACGCACAGCGCCAGCAGAAGGCAGAACCACTTTTTCTTTCCCATCCTCTTTCCTCCCGGTCACTTTAAAACACAGATCGACTGCGGCGGCATCGTCAAAATCCCCTCTTTTTCATCTTCTCCAGCCCGCCTGTAATAGTTCAGGGTGGATCCTTCGTCCTTGCTGCGCATACCGATTTCCTCCCCATATCGCGGTCGGTCAAAAAGGGCGCATCGATCCATTCCTGATTCGAGCCTCCTTCTTGAACTTCTCAACTACGATTTTATTATAGTTGAACAAAAAGGAAGCGTAAATCTCAACAATTTGTGATAAATGTCAGATTTTTATGAATCTCTCCTTCAGAAGCGCACCTCATCTCTTCGGAAAATGAAGCCATACCGTCGTTCCTTTTCCCACCTCGCTCTCCACCGTCATCCCGTACTCTTCCCCATAGAAGAGGCGGATTCTCTCGTTTACGTTCCGCACTCCGTATCCTCCGGATTCCATGCTCAGAATCCTCTTCGCTATATCAGCATCCATACCGACGCCATTATCTTCCACCGAAAACCAGATGCAGCCGTCCTCCAGCCATCCGCGTATCACGATTTTCCCCCGCCCGTCCGCCTTTGGTTCGATCCCGTGCGTGATAGCGTTTTCCACGAGGGGCTGCAGAATCAGATTCAGGGATTCGCAGGGCAGGATTTCCGGATCCGTGGCGATTTCATAATCGAAGTCGCCATCGTGCATCATACTCTGAATTTCCAGATAGGCCTTCGTATTTTTCAGCTCGTCTTCCACCCGCAGCGTATTTTTCCCCCGGTTTAAAGCCGTCCGGTAGAACGTGGACATGGCCAGCGTCATACGGCTGATGTCCTCTTCTCCTGCCGTCAGCGCCTTCCAGTTGATCAGGGACAGGGTGTTATAGAGGAAATGGGGATTGATCTGGGCCTGCAGAGCCCGCATCTCCGCCTCTTTCTGAGTGATTTTTCCCACATAGACCTCGTCGATCAGCGCCCGGATCCGCCGGAGCATCTTTCCGAATCCCCGATACAGAAGCCCGATCTCATCTTTTTCCTCGCTGTCCACCGTCAGGTCGAGATTCCCCTGTTCCACTTCCAATACGCTTTCCGTCAGCTTTTCAATTCTCCCGCTGACCAGCCGGGAAGTCACGAAATAGGAAAGAGCCGCCATCAGCAGACAGAGAACCGCTGTCAGCAGGATCATCATGCTCACCGGCTGCATCGCTTCTCCTGCGATTCCCTCCGGCTGATAGAGCCAGATGTTCCACCCCGTGGCGGAAGACGTTTCGGATATGATCGTATAAGAAGACTCCCTTCCTTTCTCCTGCTCTTCCAGAAATTCCTGATAATCCAGGCGATAGTCCTGATTCTCCTCGGAAAACCGTCTGTCCCCATAAATGACATCGCCGTTTTCATCCGTGATGAAAACCCCGTATTCCGTGGTCAGCGTCTGCTCATATGGCGCGAATATATCCTCATAGTCCACCTCGATGCGCAGCACGTCCGCCTGGCCGGACTCCGTTTCCACAGGCATTTTCCTGGCGGAAAATATAGACGGTTTTTCCCGGTCCACATACCATTTCACGCCTTCGGATTCCCGGATATCCCGATACCAGTCCTCATTCTCGATCTCGGAAATCGTCCCCACCGTCGTGTCGTGTTTCACGATTCCGCTGTCCGTATAGATCGTAATCGTCCTGATTTCGCTGTGAAAATATTTCAGGGATTGCAGCACCGGATCGATTACCTCCGTCACCTGTTCGTACTGCTCATAGGGGTGCTCATAGGTCGTGGAAAAGACATCTTCCAGATTCTGATCGAAGGCGATGTAGTCGGAAAGATTATCGTATACTTCCAGTTTGCTGTCCATCGTAGCCACGGACTGATACAGATAGGACTCCAGGTTCAGGATTTCCTTATCCGCTATAATCCTCCTCATCTGGACGAAACTGAACAGAAAGAGAATCATGACCGGCAAAAAACAGAATGCAGCATAAAACAACGCCAGTTTATATCGAAGTTTGAGCGAATTGATCCGGTTCCTGATTCGTTTCATGTTCCCCCGTTCCTTCCCCTTTGCCGCGATACTTCTGCGGGCTCACCCCATAATATTCCCGGAAGCTCTGGCAAAAATAGGACACATTGGGGTATCCTACTTTTTCGCTGATCGCGCCGATTTTCTCGTGGGTATCCTCCAGCATCTCCCTCGCCCGTTCCATCCGGCATGCTTTGATATATTTGCTCAGATTCTGCCCCGTTTCCTTTTTGAAAAGGGCGCTCAGATAGCTGGGCGCCATATAGACCTTTTCCGCCAGGATCTCGACGCTCAGTTCTTCCCCATAGTGAGTGCGGATGTATCGTTTCACGGTCTCCACCTCCCGGTGCAGATTGCTCCCGTCTTTTTTCAGTTTCTTCTCCAGAAGAGCCACATTCTGCTCCGCGATTTCCCGCAGGCCTTCCAGATCCGATGCCCGATACAAAAGATCCATTTCCTCATCCAGATCCCTCTCCGTTTTTTCCGGCATCGCCTCATAGA
The DNA here is from genome assembly GCA_944380095.1 of uncultured Lachnospiraceae bacterium. Classification (GTDB taxonomy): domain Bacteria; phylum Bacillota; class Clostridia; order Lachnospirales; family Lachnospiraceae; genus Gallintestinimicrobium. The sequence continues at coordinate 12,951 of CALWGP010000062.1, forward strand.
GCATCTTCAGCAGGCTGGCGAATACGAACTTCACATACATCTGGGAAAAACCCGTTTTTTTGCTGTAGTTGAGAAACAGCCGGGCGCAGTGTTCCCTCAAACTCAGGATATCTTCGGCGCGGATATCCTGCCGGATCTGCTTTAACAGCGTATCGTCGTCCAGACGCACGTCCTCCGCTGTTTCCGCTTCGTTTTCCGCCATATAGATTCTGCTCTCCAGATCATAGAAACGGTTTTCCATCAGCAGCTCCAGCTCCTGATAGCGGCTTCCGATCTGCGTCCTGTCCCTCAACCCGGAAGATACCGATATATAGCTTTTGATTCCTTTCCCGCATCGCTCTGCGATCCGTTCGTTCATTCTCCGGGCGGTTTCTTTCCAGTCGTCCACCTCGTCCAGAAAGAACAGGACGCACTGCTGCGGGCTCATGTTCAGATCGTCAAAACGGGCTCCCCCGGCCGCTTCTTTCAGTTCTTCCATGAGCTCCCTGTCGTTGTTCCCGAAAAAGTCCCGCCCCAGTTCCAGCAGCATCATCCGTTTATACTGATCCAGGAAGTCCATGGAAAATCCGGAGGTTCGCTTTTCCAGTTTTGCGGGATCCGCGCCGTTTACGAGGGCGTTGAGCACATACTTCCTGAAATAAACGCCCTCCGCTTC
>CALWGP010000063.1 GCA_944380095.1 uncultured Lachnospiraceae bacterium
TTTCCACCTTTATCCCTTCTTTTTGTACCGGTGTTCCGCCATCTGGACCAGCTGGTACAGCCCCATGGCGATGGCGCACAGAATCAGGATGGAGGTGATCAGCATATCCAGCTGGAAAACCTGGCTTGCGTAGATGATCAGATAGCCCAGCCCCCGCCTGGCGGCCAGAAATTCCCCGATAATGACGCCTACCAGCGCCAGGCCGATATTCACCTTCATGTTGCTTAGGATGACCGGCACGCTGGCGGGCAGCACCACCTTGGAAAAGGTGTCCTTCCGGCTGCCGCCCAGGGTGAGCACCAGTTTGAGCTTTTCCGGATCCACCTGCAAAAAACCGGAATAAAGGTTGATCACGGCGCCGAAAATAGCCACCGAGATTCCTGCCACGATGATGGTGTCGATCCCGGTGCCCAGCCAGACGATGAGAAGGGGGGCAAGGGCGGATTTGGGCAGGCTGTTTAAAACGACAAGATAGGGTTCCGCAATTTCCGACACTCCCCGGAAGTACCAGAGGGCCGTGGCGGCGGCAAGACTGAGCAGCACTACCAAAAGAAAGCTGGCCACGGTTTCCAGCAGGGTGACCCCGATGTGGACAAACAGCGATTTTTCCCGCACCATGGTAAGGAAACAGGTGACCACACGCACGGGGCTTGAGAAGAAAAAGCTGTCGATCCATCCTGCGTCTGCCGCCAGCTCCCAGACGGCCAGAAACAGAAAGAGAATCAAAATCCTGGCAATGCGGACGAACTTATGATGTCGGAAGTGCCGGGCCATATAGTCCTGCTGGGCTTTGGAAAGGGCGCTTTGCCTTTTTTCATCCGTATTTTTCATGCAGTCAAATGTGAGGGCCTTTTTTTGCCTGATCCGATGTTTCATCCGATAATTCCTCCCAGATCCGATTGAAGTATGCGGAATATTCCGGCGCTTTCCTGGCTGCCAGAAGGGAATCGTCCGGCAGCGTAAGATGAATGGGAAATTCCCCATTTACGGCCGCAGGCCTTCCGGACAGGACGATTACCCGGTCGGAAAGGCTGATGGCCTCCGAAAGGTCGTGGGTAATCAGAACGGCGGTTTTCCCGGCGCTGCGGATGATCCGGGCGATGTCGGCGGAAACGGTGAGCCTTGTCTGATAGTCCAGGGCGCTGAACGGTTCATCCAGCAAAAGGATTTCCGGCTCCAGCGCCATGGTGCGGATCAGGGCCGCACGCTGCTTCATGCCGCCGGACAATTCCGCCGGTTTTTTGGAAGCAAAGCCGGACAGGCCGTAGTCGTCCAGCATTTTCCTTACGCGTTCCAGATTTTCGGGGGTCATCTTATTCTGGATTTCCAGACCCAGCGTCACGTTTTGCCAGACGGTCCGCCATTCGAACAGGTGATCCCGCTGGAGCATGTAGCCGATGCCCGGCTTTTTCCCGTTTTCCCCGTAAAAAGTGATCCCTCCGTCTTTGGGCTTTAACAGACCGGCGATGAGGGAAAGAATGGTGGATTTCCCGCATCCGCTGGGGCCGACGACGGCCAGGAATTCCCCCTTTTTTACGGAAAAGGAAAGCCCGTCTAAAACTTTTGTTTCCCCGTTTAACGTATGATAGGAGAAGGAGAGATTTTCTATTTTTAAAATGTCAGATTCCATATCGGTTCCTCCGGATTCCATCCCTGCCCCGGGTATAGTCATATAGTATGAAAGAAAGCGGCGGCGGTGCGCTTTTTCCTTCAAATCTGACAAAATCCCTCATACTTTATTGCAATAAAGTGAAATTTGTGATACGATCAGTCTTAAATCTGAAAAATCAGGAGGAATCAATATGGCGCAGCTGTGGGGAGGGCGCTTTGTCGGGGAGACGGACGAGCTGGTTTACCGGTTTAATGCATCCATTTCCTTTGACCGGCGCCTGTTACGGCAGGATATTGAAGGCAGCATCGCACACGCCTCCATGCTCGTCCGGCAGAACATTCTGACGCAGGAGGAAGGGACGCGCATAACAGAGGGGCTTAAGGGCATTCTGGAAGATGTGGAAAGCGGTGCGCTGGCGATTACGGAAGAATATGAGGACGTTCACAGTTTTGTGGAAGCGAATCTGACCGCCAGGATCGGGGATGCGGGCAAGAAGCTGCATACCGGCAGGAGCAGGAACGACCAGGTTGCCCTGGATATGCGTCTGTATATCCGGGAACAGGTTTTAAAGACGGACGAACGGTTAAAGACTCTTTTGCAGACCCTTCTTGACCTGATGGAAGCAAACCTGGATACCTATATGCCGGGATTTACCCATCTGCAGAAGGCGCAGCCGGTGACGCTGGCCCACCATCTGGGCGCTTACTTTGAAATGTTCAAGCGGGACCGGCAGCGGATGCGGGATCTGTATTACCGGATGAATTACTGTCCTTTGGGCAGCGGGGCGCTGGCCGGGACCACCTATCCGCTGGACCGGGAGGATACCGCTATAGCCCTTGGATTTTTCGGGCCCACATTAAACAGCATGGATTCGGTTTCCGACCGGGATTATGTGATCGATTTTTTGTCCGCCCTGTCCGTGATTATGATGCACTTAAGCCGTTTTTCGGAAGAGATTATCCTCTGGAACAGCGACGAATACCGGTTCGTGGAGATCGACGACGCCTATTCCACCGGCTCCTCCATCATGCCCCAGAAAAAGAACCCGGATATCGCGGAGCTGGTACGGGGCAAGACCGGCCGGGTATATGCGGCGCTGACCGGACTTTTGGTGACCATGAAGGGAATCCCCCTGGCCTACAACAAGGACATGCAGGAGGATAAGGAGCTGACCTTTGACGCCATCGACACCGTGGACGGCTGCCTGGTTTTGTTTAACGGGATGGTAAAGACCATGAAATTCAACCGCAGGCGGATGGAACAGTCCGCAAAGCGGGGATTTACCAACGCCACGGACGCGGCGGATTATCTGGTGAAAAAAGGCGTGCCTTTCCGGGATGCCCACGGACTGGTCGGCCGCCTGGTCTTGACCTGCATCGGGGAGAATAAGAGTATAGAAGAGATGCCCCTTTCCCGGCTAAAGGAGATCAGCCCCGTTTTTGAAGAGGACATATACGACGCCATTTCCTTAAAAACCTGCGTGGAAAACCGCCTTACCCAGGGCGGTCCCGGAAGGAAGGCGATGGAAGCTGCGATTGCGATAAACAGGCAGGATCTGGCAGCGGACTGGAAAGATTCGCTCCGGTCCGGGGTCCGTCAATAGAAAAAACGCCGCAAAAGCGGCAGAATGGAGAAAACAATGAGTGAAAAACTGAAAGTAGGTATCCTGGGCGGCACCGGTATGGTGGGCCAGCGTTTTATTTCCCTTCTGGAGAACCATCCGTGGTTTGAAGTGACCACCATTGCCGCAAGTCCCCGTTCCGCGGGAAAGACTTATGAAGAGGCCGTGGGCGGAAGATGGAAGATGACCACGCCCATGCCCGAAGGGGTGAAAAACATCGTCGTGATGAACGTCAACGAAGTGGAGAAAGTGGCTTCGGGCGTGGACTTTGTTTTCAGCGCCGTGGATATGTCCAAAGAGGAGATCAAAAAGATCGAGGAAGAATACGCAAAGACCGAGACCCCCGTGGTTTCCAACAACTCTGCCCATCGCTGGACGCCGGACGTCCCCATGATGGTGCCGGAGATCAATCCGGAGCACATGGAAGTGATTCCCTTCCAGAAAAAGCGTCTGGGCACCGCCAGGGGGTTTGTGGCGGTAAAGCCCAACTGTTCCATCCAAAGCTACGCGCCCGCCCTTACCGCCTGGAAGGAATTTGAGCCCTATGAAGTGGTGGCCACCACTTACCAGGCCATCTCCGGCGCCGGCAAGACCTTTGCAGACTGGCCGGAAATGGAGGGCAACATCATTCCCTATATCGGCGGGGAAGAAGAAAAGAGCGAAAAAGAGCCCCTGCGCATCTGGGGCCGGGTGGAAAACGGCGTGATCGTCCCTGCCGCAAGCCCGGTGATCACCTGCCAGTGCATCCGCGTCCCTGTCTTAAACGGCCACACGGCGGCTGCTTTTGTGAAATTCAAAAAAAGTGCACAAAAAGAAGAGCTCATTGAGAAGCTGGTGAATTTTAAAGGACTTCCCCAGACGCTGAACCTTCCCAGCGCCCCAAAACAGTTTATCCGGTACATGGAAGAAGACGACAGGCCGCAGGTACGTCTGGATGTGGATTTTGAGAACGGTATGGGCATTTCCATCGGCCGTCTGCGCAAAGACACGGTTTACGACTGGAAATTTGTCGGCCTTTCCCACAATACGGTCCGCGGCGCAGCGGGCGGCGCGGTCCTGTGCGCGGAGCTTTTAAAGGCGCAGGGATATATCGCAAAGAAGTGAGGTCCGATGGGGAAAAAGCTATTCATTGCGGAAAAGCCCAGCGTGGCGCAGGAATTTGTCAAAGCCCTAAAATATAAAATGAACAGGCACGACGGCTATCTGGAGTCCCCGGAAGCCGTCGTTACCTGGTGCGTGGGCCATCTGGTGACCATGAGCTATCCGGAGGCCTACGACATCCGGTACAAAAGATGGGCGCTGGAAACGCTGCCCTTTTTGCCCAGGCAGTACAAATACGAAGTGATCCCCGGCGTAAAAAAACAGTTCGATATCGTCAGCGGCCTGTTAAACCGCCAGGATGTGGATGCGATTTACGTCTGTACGGACTCCGGACGGGAAGGGGAATACATTTACCGCCTGGTGGAACAGCAGGCCGGCGTTGTCCAAAAATCCCCGGAAAAGAAGCGGTACCGGGTCTGGATCGATTCCCAGACAGAGGAAGAAATCCTGCGGGGCATCCGGGAAGCAAAGGAACTGTCCGCCTACGACAATCTGGGAAACGCCGCTTACCTGCGGGCAAAGGAAGATTACCTGATGGGAATCAACTTTTCCCGCGTGCTCACCCTCAAATACGGCAGCCATGTGAAAAACTATTTAAAAAGGGACCGGGCGGTGATCTCCGTGGGGCGGGTGATGACCTGCGTGCTGGGGATGGTGGTAGGACGGGAGCGGGAAATCCGTTCCTTTGTGAAAACGCCTTTTTACCGGGTGACGGGAAAGTTTTTCCTGCCGGGAGAAGAAGAAAAGACATTCGAAGGGGAATGGCGGGCGGTGCAGACGAGTGCCTGGGCCGGTTCCCCGCTTTTATATAAGGAAAACGGTTTTCTCAAAAAGGAGTCGGCGCAGGAGCTTTTGCGAAAACTTGGCATGGATCCGGAAAAAGGGACGCCCGGGCCCGGCTTTTTGGACTGTATCCTGGAGAAATGCGAACGCAAAAAGGAACAGAAGAATCCGCCGCTTTTGTATAACCTGGCGGAGCTGCAAAACGACTGTTCCCGGCTGTTTAAGATCAGCCCGGACGAAACGCTGCGCATTGTCCAGGAACTGTATGAAAAGAAGCTGACCACGTATCCCAGGACGGACGCAAGGGTCCTTTCCTCGGCAGTGGCAAAGGAAATTAAAAAGAACCTGTCCGGACTGCAGAATTATCCGCCTGCCGCCCCCCTTGTTTCCCGCATTTTGCAGGAAGGGACGTACCGGCAGATCGGAAAAAGCAGGTATGTAAACGATAAGCAGATTACGGACCATTACGCGATTATTCCAACGGGACAGGGGCTGTCTGCCCTGTCCGGCGTTTCTACAGTGGCGGCGAAGGTATACGAAGTGATTGTGCGGAGGTTTTTGAGTATTTTCTTCCCGCCCGCCGTCTATCAGAAACTGTCCTTGACCCTGCTTGTCCGGTCGGATGCCCTGCCGGCGGGAGAACGTTTTTTTTCTTCCTTTAAGGTGCTCATCCAGGACGGATACCTGCAGGCGGCCGCCCCTTCCTTTAGGAAAAAGAAGGAAAACAGCCCTGTGGAGGAAAGCAGGGAGCCAAAAGCAGGGGAAGACCAGCCGGAAGAAAAGTGCGACAGAGAGTTCTTAAACCGTCTCAACGCTTTAAAAAAGGGGGCGGCAGTGGGACTTGGGGGCATGGAAATCCGGGAAGGGGAGACTTCCCCGCCCAAACGGTACAATTCGGGCACCCTGATCCTTGCCATGGAAAATGCGGGCCAGCTTATCGAGGACGAGGAGCTGCGGGCCCAGATCAAAGGCAGCGGCATCGGCACCTCGGCTACCCGGGCGGAGATTTTAAAGAAACTGGTTTCCATCGAGTATCTGGCCCTGAATAAAAAGAGCCAGATCATTACGCCGACTTTGATGGGGGAAATGGTTTACGACGTGGTGTCGGATTCCATCCGCCCCCTCTTAAACCCGGCCCTGACCGCCAGCTGGGAAAAGGGGCTGACCGGGGTGGCGGACGGAACCATCACCCCGGAGGAATATATGGAAAAACTGCAGGACTTTGTGGCCCGCAGGACCAATATTGTCAAACAACTGAACAACCAGTCCGTCCTTTTTTCCCAGTTTGACGCGGCGGCCGGTTTTTATCAGAAACAGGGGGCGCAGACGGCGCACCCGGCAAAACAGGAGGAATAATCTTATGGAAGCATGGAAAATCTCGTCCCTTTATACGCTGTCGGAAACCATCGCAGCGCCTTTGCTGGAGCAATACGAATATCCCTGGGAAGCGCTGGCCGGCATCAAAAACTTTATCGTTGAGCTGGGAAACAGCCTGCCCAAAGACCGGTTTGAACAGCGGGGGGAAAATGTCTGGGTGGCAAAGAGCGCTGCGGTGGCGCCCACGGCCTGCCTAAACGGCCCCTGTATCGTGGACGAGGAAGCGGAAGTGAGACACTGCGCTTTTGTACGGGGCAGCGCCATCATCGGCAAAGGGGCGGTGGTGGGCAATTCCACCGAACTGAAAAATGTGATCCTGTTCAACAAGGTGCAGGTTCCCCATTACAATTATGTAGGGGACAGCATCCTGGGCTATCGGGCCCACATGGGGGCGGGCTCCATTACTTCCAACGTCAAAAGCGACAAGACGCTGGTGGTGGTAAAGGGCGGTCAGGACCGGATCGCGACCGGGCTGAAAAAATTCGGCGCCATGCTGGGGGACTGCGTGGAAGTGGGATGCAACAGCGTGCTCAATCCCGGCACCGTGATCGGGAAAAACACCAATATTTACCCCCTTTCCTGTGTAAGGGGATATGTCCCGGCGGACAGCATTTACAAGGGCGAAAAGGGGATTGTGAAAAAACGTTAAAATTGCCTTGACGCAGAAGCGCCTTCGGTGTATCATCTACTTAATGAAATTAACGCTTGCACGCGTTAAAGCGCGACAGGCGAGGAGGAGGGTTTTATGAAAAAATTAGCGGCACTGGCTATGGTACTGACCATGGCCGTCACCACACTGGCAGGCTGCAGCGCTGCGCCTGCGGAGGAGACCGCAGCTTCCGCAGCGGCTTCCCAGACCGAAGCGGCAGAAGAAACTTCCGTCCCGGCAGAGTCCGAGGCTGCGGAGACGGAGAGTGCCCCGGCAGAGGGTACGCAGGCAGAAAGTGAAGCGGCAGCTTCCGACGGTACGGTTTATCAGATCGGTATCTGCCAGCTGGTACAGCATGTTGCCCTGGATGCTGCCACCGAAGGGTTCCAGCAGGCGCTCAAGGATCTTCTTGGAGAGGAAAATGTGGAGTTTGACCTGCAGAACGCTTCCGGCGATTCCCCGACCTGCGCCACCATTGTCAACCAGTTTGTATCCGCCGACGTGGACCTGATTTTGGCAAACGGCACCGCAGCCCTCCAGGCAGCGGCGGCAGGCACCAACGAGATCCCGATCCTTGGCACATCCATTACGGACTATGCGACGGCGCTGGAGATCGACGACTGGACCGGCACCACCGGCACCAACATTTCCGGTACTTCCGACCTGGCCCCGCTGGAAGAACAGGCGGCGATGCTCAACGAGCTGTTCCCCGACGCAACTAACGTTGGCCTGCTTTACTGCTCCGCAGAAGCCAATTCCGCTTATCAGGTCAATACCATCCAGGGTTATCTGGAAGAGTACGGCTATACCTGCACCCCTTATACGTTCGCGGATTCCAACGATCTTGCTTCCGTGGTGACCACCGCTTCTTCCGAGTGCGATGTGATCTATGTCCCTACGGATAACACGGCGGCGTCCAATACGGAGATCATCAACAACATCTGCCTGCCCGCAGGGGTTCCCGTTGTGGCAGGGGAAGAGGGCATCTGTAGCGGCTGCGGCGTGGCGACCCTTTCCATCGACTACTATGATATCGGATATGCGGCCGGCGAGATGGCTTACGAAATCCTGGTAAACGATGCGGATATCACCACCATGGAGATCGAGTACGCTCCCGAAGTAACCAAAAAGTATAATGTGGCGAACTGTGAAGAACTGGGGATCACGGTTCCCGAGGATTATGTGGCGATTGAAGGCTGACCGCTGACAGGCCGCACAGTCAAACAAGGATGTAAAGTGGCAAAAAGGTTTTTCACTTTTTGCCACTTTTTGGCGGATGAAAAAGACAACAGGACAAATGGAGGTAAGACGTGAATATCGCATCGCTTTTAAACGCACTGCCGGGAGCCTGCGCCCAGGGACTGATCTGGGGGATTATGGCCATCGGCGTCTATATTACTTATAAGATTCTGGATCTGGCGGATCTGACCGTGGACGGTACCATGTGCACCGGCGGGGCGGTCTGCATCATTATGATGTTAAACGGCCATTCCGTGGGATTTTCCCTGTTCTGCGCCTTCCTGGCCGGGATGGCTGCCGGCCTGGTAACGGGGCTGTTTCATACGGCCATGGGGATTCCGGCGATCCTGGCCGGGATTTTGACCCAGCTGGGGCTGTATTCCGTAAACCTGCGGATCATGGGCAATAAGGCCAACCAGGCCATCAGCGTGGATAAGTACGACCTGCTCGTCTCCCTGCGCTATGTCAAGGACGTTGCTTTTTATCAGAATACCATCTTTGTGGTGGCCCTGATTATTGTGGTGCTTATCGCCCTGCTGTACTGGTTTTTCGGCACGGAACTGGGCTGCTCCATCCGCGCCACCGGTTCCAACCAGAATATGTCCCGGGCGCAGGGCATCAACACCGACTTTGCCAAAATCCTGGGGCTGATGCTTTCCAACGGGATTGTGGCTTTTTCCAGCGGCCTGTATGCCCAGTACCAGGGATTTTCCGACGTGAACATGGGACGGGGCGCCATTGTCATCGGACTGGCGGCCGTGATCATCGGGGAAGTGGTATTCGGGAAGATTTTCAATAATTTTGCCCTCAAACTGCTCTCTGTGGCCATCGGCGCCATTATTTACTACCTGGTGCTGCAGTTCGTCCTGTGGCTGGGCCTGAATTCCAACGACCTAAAGCTGCTTTCCGCTCTTGTGGTTGCAGTCTTTTTGGCGATTCCCTACCTGAAAGGGAAATATTTTTCCAAACGGGTAAAACCCGCGAAAAAAGGAGGTGCTTCCCGTGCTTGACATTCAAAATATCAGTAAAACCTTCCATCCCGGCACCGTCAACGAAAAGACGGCTTTAAACGGACTGTCCCTGCATCTGGAGGAAGGGGACTTTGTGACGGTCATCGGCGGCAACGGCGCGGGAAAGTCCACCATGCTCAATGCCGTGGCCGGCGTCTGGCCGGTGGATGAGGGCCAGATCACCATTGACGGAATTCCCGTGACCCGGCTGGCGGAGCACAAACGGGCCAAATATGTGGGACGGGTTTTCCAGGATCCCATGACAGGTACCGCCGCCACTATGCAGATTGAGGAGAACCTCGCGCTGGCAGCAAGAAGGGGGAGTTTCCGCACCCTTAAGCAGGGAATTACCCATAAAGAAAGGGAAAATTACAAAGAGAGGCTGAAAGTGCTGAATCTGGGGCTGGAGGATCGCCTTACCACCAAAGTGGGGCTTCTTTCCGGCGGGCAGCGCCAGGCTTTGACCCTCCTTATGGCGACCCTGAAGCGTCCCAAGATCCTCCTTCTGGATGAGCATACGGCTGCCCTGGATCCCAAAACCGCCGCAAAAGTGCTGGAGGCTACGGACCGGATCGTGGAGCGGGACCATCTGACCACCATTATGATCACCCATAACATGAAAGATGCCATCGTCCACGGCAACCGCCTGGTGATGATGCACGAGGGCCGCATCATTTACGACGTGGCGGGAGAGGAGAAGAAACGCCTGACCGTGGCGGATCTTTTGCAGAAGTTTGAGGAAGTCAGCGGCGGGGAGCTGGCCAACGACCGGATGATCCTTAGCTGATTTCAAGCGGAAAGCCCGGCGCAGTACTGTTGGGATTTTACAAAAAAGTGCTGGATTTTTGGCGGAAAATGTGAGAAAATAGCATCAGCGTATGGCAGGAGTCAGCATGCCTTCAGGGTATTCTGCCATCGAAAATTCTTTATACATATCGAAAGGAGATTTCACATGACTTATTCACATGAAGTAGAAAAAATGTGTCCGGTTGCACAGGGTGTCAATCATGGCTGTGCGCCGATCCCTGAAGAGGCAAAATGGGTAAAGGCAAAAGAAATCGCAGATATTTCCGGTTTGACCCACGGCGTGGGTTGGTGTGCACCCCAGCAGGGCGCATGTAAGCTGACTCTGAATGTTAAACAGGGTGTCATTCAGGAAGCGCTGGTAGAAACACTGGGCTGCTCCGGTATGACCCATTCCGCAGCTATGGCTTCCGAGATTCTTCCCGGCAGGACGATTCTGGAAGCGCTGAATACCGACCTGGTATGTGACGCTATCAATACCGCTATGAGAGAGCTGTTCTTACAGATCGTTTACGGCCGTACCCAGTCCGCATTCTCCGAGGACGGACTTCCCATCGGCGCAGGCCTGGAAGACCTGGGCAAGGGCTTAAGAAGCCAGATCGGTACGATGTACGGTACCCTGGCAAAAGGCCCCCGTTATCTGGAGATGGCAGAAGGCTATGTGACCGGTATCGCACTGGATGAGAACGATGAGATCATCGGCTACAAGTTCGTCAACTTCGGTAAGATGACCGACTTCATGAAAAAGGGCGACGACGCAAACACCGCGTATGAGAAGGCATCCGGCCAGTACGGCCGCGTGGCTGACGCTGTGAAGATCATCGATCCCAGACAGGAATAAGAAAATCGACAAGGAGGGAAAAGACATGGCATTATTCGAATCTTATGAAAGACGTATCGACAAGATCAATTCCGTTTTAAATAGCTATGGCATCGCTTCCATCGAAGAGGCGGAGAAAATCACCAAAGACGCTGGCCTGGACGTTTACAATATGGTAAAAGGGATCCAGCCCATCTGCTTTGAGAACGCTTGCTGGGCTTACATCGTAGGCGCAGCCATCGCCATCAAGAAAGACTGCAGAAGGGCAGCCGATGCAGCGGCAGCAATCGGTGAAGGCCTTCAGTCCTTCTGTATCCCCGGTTCCGTAGCGGATCAGCGTAAGGTTGGCCTGGGCCACGGCAATCTGGGCAAGATGCTTCTGGAAGAGGAGACCGACTGCTTCTGCTTCCTGGCAGGCCACGAGTCCTTCGCGGCTGCGGAAGGCGCCATCGGTATCGCAGAGAAAGCCAACAAGGTTCGTAAGAAACCCCTGCGCGTTATCTTAAACGGCCTGGGCAAAGACGCTGCGCAGATCATCTCCAGAATCAACGGGTTTACCTATGTTGAGACCGAGATGGACTACTACACCGGCGAAGTGAAGGAAGTATACCGCAAGTCCTATTCCGACGGGCTTCGCGCGAAGGTAAACTGCTACGGCGCAAACGACGTAACCGAAGGCGTTGCGATCATGTGGAAAGAGGGCGTTGACGTTTCCATTACCGGTAACTCCACCAACCCCACCAGATTCCAGCATCCCGTTGCAGGCACCTATAAGAAAGAATGCGTGGAGAAAGGCAAAAAGTACTTCTCCGTTGCATCCGGCGGCGGCACCGGCCGTACCCTGCATCCCGACAACATGGCTGCAGGCCCCGCTTCCTACGGTATGACCGATACCATGGGCCGTATGCACTCCGATGCGCAGTTCGCAGGTTCTTCCTCCGTACCGGCGCACGTAGAGATGATGGGCTTAATCGGCGCGGGCAACAACCCGATGGTTGGTATGACCGTTTCCGTTGCAGTTGCCATTGAGGAAGCTGCTAAGGCTGGGAAGTTCTAAGCTTAACAATCTGTTTATAAACTGATAATTTGAGAGAGCGCTGTGATCCAAAAGATTACGGCGCTTTCTTTATATTGAAATGCGGTTACTTCTGGAGGAAGGCAGTTTTGATTGAAAATATTGATTGGTCTATTTCTGCTACCGAAAGACAACTGTTTTCAGCAGTAATTCACCGCTGTTTGTCTGTTCCGGATTTTACTTTACTTTTTTGCATCTATATGATATTATAATGATATCAAATAGATACAAAATTTCAGGAGGGATGATTATGGAAGAAAAATTGCTGTTACATAAAAACAACGGGCTGTTGGTCCTTCTGGTGACCACCCTTTTGTACATCGCCGCCATAGCGGCCAGTATCGGGGGCGGCCTGGTCCTGGAAGACGGCGGGAACCCGGCGCTGTTCATCATCGGTATCGTATGGCTGTGCGTCGGCTGGATTCCCTGGTGCGGGCTGAAGGTGTTAAAGCCCCAGGAGGCGCTGGTCCTGACGCTGTTTGGAGACTATATCGGGACGCTGAAAAAAGAAGGATTCTACTTCGTAAATCCTTTCTGCACAGCCGTAAACCCGGCTGCCCAGACGCGCCTTCACCAGAGCGGGGACGTGGACAACGGCCTGGGCAAGAACATGCAGAAGACGGAGGCTGTTGCAGCCACATCCGGCAAGAAGATTTCCTTAAAGATTATGACGCTTAATAACAACCGCCAGAAGATCAACGACTGTCTGGGAAATCCCATAGAGATCGGCATTGCGGTGATGTGGCGGGTGGTGGATACGGCCAAAGCGGTATTTGAAGTGGACAATTATAAGGAATACCTGTCTTTGCAGTGCGATACGGCGCTGCGCAATATTGTCCGGATTTACCCTTACGATACGGCGCCCAATGTGGATACCACAGGCGACGGCATTGCTGATGAAGGCAGCCTGAGAGGTTCCAGCGAAGTGGTGGCCTCCCGGATCCGGGAAGAGATCCAGAAGCGCGTGGAGGGCGCGGGCCTGGAGGTGCTGGAGGCGAGGATTACTTACCTGGCCTATGCGCCGGAGATTGCAGCCGTCATGCTGCAAAGACAGCAGGCGTCCGCCATTGTGGATGCAAGGAAAATGATTGTGGACGGGGCAGTTGGCATGGTGGAGATGGCCCTGGACCGTCTGAATGAAAACAGTGTGGTGGAACTGGATGAGGAGAGGAAGGCTGCCATGGTATCCAATCTGCTGGTAGTGCTTTGCGGAAACCGCGACGCGCAGCCGGTGGTAAATTCCGGAAGCCTGTACTGATATGGCAGACCAGAAGAAAAAACAGATTCCCCTGCGTCTTTCCGCAAAATTATATGACGCCCTGGCAGCCTGGGCGGAGGATGATTTTCGTTCGGTAAACGGTCAGATCGAATATCTTTTGACCGAATGCGTAAAACAGCGCAAAAAGAACGGGAAATATGTTTCCGAGACGCTGGACGAACCGTTTGAAATTGATATTCAGTAGG
>CALWGP010000064.1 GCA_944380095.1 uncultured Lachnospiraceae bacterium
CTGGGAAGCGAGGTGGAACAGATGTGTAACCTGAGCGGATATGTGGAGGAGTGCGGAATCCGGAAGGGCCGCGAAGAGGGAATCCAGGAAGGCCGCAGAACCGGAAACCGGGAAGGCGAAACCCGTCTGGCGAAGCTGATCAGTCTCCTGCTGCAGAAAGGGGATTATGACGGCGTCCGTCTGGTGACGGAGGACGAAGCTGCACGGAAGCGGTTTTACCGGGAGTATGGGATAATCGGTTAAATAAAAACATAGGCGCCGCCTGCAAGCCTTAAGTGGCTTTCGCAGGCGGCGCCTTTTGTAGTCGTATTTACGCGTAGCTGAATTGTACCCGGTTTTTTCTGGACAGGGCTACGTTGAGCCGGCAGAATTCTGCGAAGGCGCAGAACTTGTCGATGCAGGAAATCACCCATGCTTCCCTGCTTTTGGGCAGGGGGCCCAGCGGGAACATATGCGACAGGATGGCCTGCCGCTCCTTTTCATGAAGGGCGAAGTATTCTTCGCTGGTCTTCGCAGCTACCCGCGGATGATAGAAGGCCTGTATCTGTCCCTTCGGCAGCTTATCCCTAAAGTCGTACACACAGAAGTCATGCAGCAAGCCGGCCCGTGCGGCAACACTGGCGTCCCAGCCGAACTTTTGAGCGATGTACCAGGAAAGATAGGAAACATTCAGACTGTGCATCAGGCGCGTGGTCTGATAATGCTGCCTGTACCGGTTCAGCTTTTTAAATTCAGCGTTATCCAGTATGCATTGCACGAGGGACAGAAAATCGGCGCTGATATCGTCCGAGACTGTAATCTCCATCGGCAATCACATCCTTTCTTCCGGCAGCGACCCGGTTAGAGACCGGTAACCGCCTTTCTGATTTCAGTATAACGCTTACAGCCGGAAAATCAAGTATTCATCCGGATCTTTTCACTTTCCAGTTCCCAGGGGCAATAATGGCCGCAGTCCAGCGTTTTTTTCACATCGATAATCCGCTGGTTTTCGGAGCCGCGGAAAGGAAGGCTGATATTTTTCTTTTCCAGGACAAATTCCCCGTCCACTAAAACGTCCAGACAGGAGAGCATTTCGTCGGTGCATTCGCATCTGGCGCGGCTTTCGGAAAGAAGGTCGCTTTCCAGCGTGTAGCCGGTATAGCACCAGACGGTTTTTTGAGGGAACCGTTCCCGTACCCGCCGGAGGAAAGGAAGGAGTGCCCGCTGGTTGGCAGGTTCAAAGGGTTCGCCGCCAAGGAGGGAAAGTCCGTCGATATAATCCGGAGCCAGTTCGGACAGGATCCTTTCCTGCACTTCTTCGTCGAAAGGTTTGCCATAGGAGAAATCCCAGGTTTCCGGATTGAAGCATTCTTTACAGTGGTGGGTACAGCCGGAAACGAAGAGGGAGACCCGGACTCCCTCCCCGTTGGCAATATCACAGAGTTTAATTTCGCCGTAGTTCATTACAGATGAAGCACCCTTTCCCGGATTTCCTGCGTGCGGCCCTGGTTCCAGAACTGGGTGCCGATGTAGCCGCAGGTCCGTCTTGCCACGTTCATTTTATCCTGATCCCGGTTGCCGCAGCCGGGGCATTCCCAGACCAGTTTCCCGTGTTCGTCTTCCACAACCTGGATTTCACCGGAATAGCCGCACACCTGGCAGAAATCGCTTTTGGTGTTCAGCTCCGCGTACATAATGTTGTCGTAGATAAAGCGGATCACCTGCAGCACCGCAGGAATGTTGTCCTGCATGTTGGGGACTTCCACATAGCTGACAGCCCCGCCGGTGGAGAGGGCCTGGAACTGGGACTCGAACTTCAGCTTGGAGAAGGCGTCGATCGGTTCCGTGACATGGACATGGTAGCTGTTGGTGATGTAGTTTTTATCCGTCACGCCTTCCACAATGCCGAAACGTTTCTGGAGGCACTTGGCAAATTTGTACGTAGTGCTCTCGATGGGGGAACCGTAGATGGAAAAGGCGATGTTGGTTTCCGCCTTCCAGCGGTCGCAGGCTGCGTTCATATATTTCATCACGTCCAGGGCAAAAGGAGTGGCTTCCGGATCCGTGTGGGATTTGCCGGTCATATATTTTACGCATTCGTACAGGCCGGCGTATCCTAAGGAAATGGTGGAGTATCCGCCATAGAGGAGCTTATCGATGGTCTCGCCTTTCTTCAGGCGGGCCAGGGCGCCGAACTGCCACAAAATGGGAGCTGCGTCGGACAGGGTGCCTTTTAAGCGGTTATGACGGTACATCAGGGCGCGATAGCACAGGTCCAGACGCTCGTCGAAAATCTTCCAGAACTTTTCCATATCCCGGCCGGAGGAAAGGGCCACGTCCACCAGGTTGATGGTAACCACGCCCTGGTTGAAACGGCCGTAAAATTTGTAGTTTCCGTTTTCGTCTTTCCAGGGGCTTAAAGCGCTGCGGCAGCCCATGACGGGGAAGCAGTTGCCTTCTTTGAGCTCTTTCATCTTCTTTTCGGAGATGTAGTCCGGCACAAGACGCTTCGCGGTGCATTTTGCCGCCAGTTCCGTGAGGTAGAAATATTCGGAACCTTCCGTAACGTTATCCTCTTCCAGTACGTAGATGAGCTTTGGGAAAGCGGGGGTCACCCAGACGCCGGCTTCGTTTTTAACGCCCTGATAGCGCTGTTTTAAAGTCTCTTCGATGATCAGCGCCAGGTCTTTTTTCTCCTGCTCGTTTTTCGCTTCGTTCAGATACATGAATACAGTAAGAAAGGGCGCCTGTCCGTTGGTGGTCATTAGGGTGATGACCTGGTACTGGATGGTCTGGACGCCTTTGTTGATCTCCCGGTGGAGACGTTTTTCCACGATCGCAGAGATCTGTTCCGGGCTGGCCTGGGCGCCCAGCTGCCGGATTTCTTCCAGGACTTCCGCGCGGATTTTTTCCCGGGAAACCTGGACGAAAGGAGCCAGATGGGCCAGGCTGATACTCTGCCCGCCGTACTGGTTGCTGGCTACCTGGGCGATGATCTGGGTGGCGATATTGCAGGCGGTGGAAAAGCTGTGGGGCTTTTCAATCCGTGTTTCGCTGATCACGGTGCCGTTTTGCAGCATGTCTTCCAGATTGACCAGGTCGCAGTTGTGCATATGCTGGGCAAAATAGTCGGAGTCATGGAAATGGATGATCCCCTGTTTGTCCGCTTCCACGATGTCGGGGGGCAGCAGCAGGCGCTGGGTCAGGTCCTTGCTGACTTCACCTGCCATATAGTCGCGCTGTACGCTGTTGACAGTGGGGTTTTTATTGGAATTTTCCTGCTTCACCTCTTCGTTGTTGCATTCGATCAGGGAGAGGATGCGGTTGTCGGTGGTATTGGCCTTGCGGACCAAGGTGCGCTGGTAGCGGTATCTGACATATCTGCGGGCCAGGTCGAAAGCGCCGGTGGCCATGATCTGGTTTTCCACCATGTCCTGGATCTCTTCTACGGAAACCGCGCGATTCATCTTCCGGCACTTGTATTCCACATAGTCCGCGATATCGCCGATCTGCTCCGGGGTGAGGGCGGCTGCCTCGGCGGAGTTGTTGGCCTTTGTGATGGCGGCGACAATTTTATTCACATCAAAGGTCATTTCGGACCCATTTCGTTTGATAATGTTCATACTCTCTGTCTCCTTCTCTTTTTGTAAGCAACGATTATTATATCCCTATGGCTGTTATTAAACAGTTGCACTGGCAACAGAGAAGAAGTATAATACAAAATATAGTGGTTTGCACAAAAAAGAACCACAGGATGGAGTGACTCTATGGGCGTTTTTGACGGAGTAAAGGGGCTGGGGCCAAAACAGGCCCAGACGCTGGAAAGGAATCTGAAAAAAGCCGGGGGGATATCCGTGCGGGAGTACGGGAAGCGGGAAGTGGTGCTGCGAAGGGGGGAGGATCCGGAGGGGATCGGGATTTTGCAGAGCGGGATTTTGCTTTTGGAGAGCGTGAATCTGGACGGGCAGAGAAGGATTATGGATTATTACGGGCCGGGTGAACTTTTCTGGAAAAAGAGCCTGCCGGATCTGGACAGGGGGGTTTACTATATGATCGCCGGAGAAAAGAGCCGGGTGGCTTTTGCGGATGACAGGAAAATAGCGGCGGCTTACGGAATCCACGGCCTTCGCGCTGTTTTGCTGGACCATATGCTGAAAACAGCCCAGGAGAGGGCGCTGATGCACATTGATGTTTTGGGGCAGCGCAGCCTGCGGCAGAAGCTGAACGCTTTCTTTTCTTTCCTGGACCGGGAAGAACGCACGGGAACCGTTGTTTTGCCTTTTTCCCTGACGGACTGCGCGGATTATCTGGGGGCGGACAGGAGCGCCATGATGCGGGAGCTGGGAAGGATGAAGGAAGAAGGGCTTGTGGCTGTGCAGGGGAGGGAAATCAGGCTGTACGGGCAGCAGGGACAGGAGGACGGAAAGCGTGGGTGAGAAAGCGGGACAAAATGGCACAATCCGGGGGCGGATCTGGCGCGATGTCAGGGCTTACTGGCAGTTCGGCGCGGCCTTTCTGGTGTATGACAGGCTGGTAATGTGGATCTTTGGGGCTTTCTGTCCTTCCGTGATCGTGGCCGGGCTGCCCTGCCCGGGGTGCGGGATGACCAGATCGGTCTTTTATTTTGCCACCGGGCAGTGGGAAAAGGGATGGCAGATGAATCCCCTGGGTATCCTGTGGCTGCTTCTGGCGGTTTACTTTTGTTTTATGCGTTATGGGCTGGGGAAAAAACCGGCGGGAGTGCTGCAGATTGGCGGATGTCTGGCGGCGCTGATGGCCGTGGTCTATCTGATCCGTATGTACCGGGAATTCCCGGGGGATGTCCCCCTTTGCTATACGCCGGGGAACCTGCTGGAGCGCCTGTGGCCCGGATACGGCAGCTGGGTAACGGAAAAAATCGGCGGCCTGCAAAAGGCCGCCGAACTATGGCTGATGGGAAGATGAAGGCCGTCCTATTCTGTCCTGCTCCAGCGTCCGGAAGCGCCGCAGGGCAGGATCAGGCCGCTTTCCGTGACGGGAAGGCCGATTTCATCGGACTGTACCCGGCCGCCGAACTTTTGGGAGAGGACGGAACTGATCATGTAGGTGAGCACCGCAGGCTGCAGACCGGTGGTGTAGGAATTGACCAGGAAAAAGACCGCGTCGTCGGAGAGGATCTGGGCAGTAAGCTGCAGGAACGGGAAGATGCTCTCTTCGATTTTCCAGATTTCCCCTTTGGGGCCGCGTCCGTAGGAAGGAGGATCCATGATGATCCCGTCGTATTTGTTGCCGCGGCGGATCTCCCGCTCCACAAATTTCACGCAGTCATCCACCAGCCAGCGGATGGGCGCGTCTCCCAGACCGGAAGCTGCAGCGTTTTCACGGGCCCAGGTGACCATCCCTTTGGAGGCGTCCACATGGGTGACCGCAGCGCCCGCCTTTGCGGCGGAAAGGGTGGCGCCGCCGGTATAGGCGAACAGATTGAGCACTTTCAGCGGCCTGCCCGCATTCCGGATTTTTTCGGAAAACCAGTCCCAGTTTACCGCCTGTTCCGGGAAGAGGCCGGTATGCTTGAAGCTAAACGGTTTGAGGCGGAAGGTCAGGTCCCGGTAATGGATACTCCATTCTTCGGGAAGATGGAAAAACTCCCATTCGCCGCCGCCTTTGGCGCTGCGGTGATAGTGGCCGTTTTTCTTTTTCCAGCCGGGATTTTCCCGCGGGGTGTTCCAGATGACCTGGGGATCCGGGCGGACCAGGAGGTAATCGCCCCAGCGCTCCAGCTTTTCCCCGGCGGAGGTGTCTATGACTTCATAATCTTTCCAGTTATCTGCAATCCACATGGTAAGGGTTCCTCTTTTCGTCGTATCAGTTTGCCTGCGGGCCGCCGGATGCAGGCCGGCGGCCGTTTTCTTCCACTATACAGGAAGGGGAGGGAAAAGGCAACCGGGAGGGGAGAAAAAAGTATTGCCAGGAGAATGGAAAGTAAACTATGATGATACAGAGGGAAGGAGGACTTTCGTTTTGCGTTTTCTGGTAATGGGATCTTTAAACTATGACTACACCTATTTTGTGGACCACATCGTGCGTCCCGGGGAAACCATCGCCTCCGGACGCCTGGAGAGGGCCTGCGGCGGGAAAGGATTCAATCAGGCTGCAGCGTTGGCAAAGGCGGGGGCAAAGGTCTTTTTGGCCGGGCTGACGGGGCCGGACGGGGACGACCTTGTGCGGGCGGCAAAGGACTTCGGGGTGGACTGCGCATTTCTGGCCCGGACGCAGGAGCGGACGGGAAACGCCATTATCCAGGTGGAGGAAGGCGGCCAGAACAGCATTGTGCTGTTTGGCGGAGCCAACCGGAAATGGACACAGCAGTATCGGGAAGAGGTGCTTGGGCATTTCGGGAAAGGGGATGTTTTGATCCTGCAAAACGAAGTCAACGACGGAAACGGGATTTTGCGCTGCGCAAAGGAAAGAGGGCTTAAAATCGTTCTCAATCCTTCGCCGTTTGAGCCGGATATTGTGAACTGGGACCTGGAGAAAGTTTCCCTGTTTCTTTTCAACGAAGTGGAAGGGGAGCAGATGACCGGGGAGAAGGAGCCGGAGAAAATCCTGAACTGTATTTGCGCCAGGTATCCTGCGGCCGCTGCGGTGCTGACGCTGGGGGAGAAGGGCGCCTGGTATGCGCAGGGGGAAGAACGGATCTTTTGCCCGGCAAGAAAAACACAGGCGGTGGACACCACGGCAGCGGGGGATACTTTTACCGGTTATTTTTTGTCGGCGCAAAGCAGGGGGATGGCCCCCAAGCAGTGTCTGGAAATTGCCGCAGCCGCCGCGGCGGTTGCGGTATCCAGGAAAGGGGCGTCCGTATCCATCCCGGTGTGGGAGGAAATTGCCCCCTTTACATCCGCTCTTCCTTGTGCTAAAGTGAACCCAGATGTTTGACGAGAACCAGACAGATGCGGTGTCCCGGCCACGGCCGGGGTGAAAAGGGAATGAGGTGAGAATCCTCAGCAGGGCCGCTGCTGTATGGACGGATGGGCATGACGGACCGGGGACACTGAACCAAAATTCGGGAAGGACACGGTCGGGAAGCGTTATGCCGGAAAGGGCACAGGGCAGTTTTGCCCAAAGGGCTCCGCCGTCTGAGCCAGAAGACCTGCCGCATTTGGGGATACGGCCGCAGGAGGCCGTATCCGGCGCGGACTTCCCCGGAACCGGGAGGCTTTGCCAATGAGCCTGGGGGCGAAGTGCGCCCTCAAGACGGCTGCAGGGATATAGCTGCGGGCAAAAGGGATGAAGCGCTGTTTCTTCTTTCTGGAAAAGGAAAGAAGGAACAGTTTTTTTATTCAATTATACGATACGTATACGCGGACTTTTTGGCTCGAAAAACATCGCAGCAAAATTCTGCATAGATGCAGCCAATCAGGAGGAGCAGACAATGAAAAAAAGAATGGGTATTTTAGCGGCGCTGTTTCTGGCAGCCGGACTGACAGCCTGCGGGGGAAACACCGCAGGAAACGAAGAAAGCGTTAGCCAGGCGCAGACGGCAGAGAGTGCGGATGTCACAAGGCCGCAGGAAGACCGGGCGGGCAATCCCATCACCGTGCCGGAGGAAGTAGACAGCATTATTTCCCTTGCGCCCGCTACCACGCAGATCCTGTGCGACCTGGGCCTTGCGGACGAGATCGTGGCGGTGGATACCAATTCCCCCCAGTATGCCGAAGGACTGGCGGAGGATGTGATGCAGTTTGATATGATGGAGCCCGACCTGGAGCAGATTTTAAATGCCCAGCCGGATATCATTTTTGTCAGCAATATGAGCAGCCAGGGCGGAGACGATATTTTTGCCGGGATTCGGGAAGCAGGGATTTGCGTGGCGGAAATTCCCACATCCAACACCATTGAAGACGTGAAAAAGGATGTGCAGTTCACGGCGGACTGCGTGGGCAAATCCGAAGAGGGCGCAGCGCTGGTGGAAGGAATGGAGGCGGTCATTGACGAAGTATCCGCCATCGGACAGACCATGGAAGAAAAGAAGACGGTGCTGTTTGAAATTTCCCCGGTTCCCTATCTGTACAGCTTCGGAACCGGCGTGTACTTAAATGAAATGATTGAACTGATCGGGGCGCAGAACGTGCTGGCGGATCAGGAAGGCTGGCTTTCCGTGACGGAAGAAAGCGCAGTGGCCGCAAATCCCGACGTGATTCTGACCAGCGACAACTTTTCCAACGAAGATCCGGTGGCGGAGATTCTGGGCCGTGCCGGATGGGAAAATGTGACCGCCGTGAAAGACGGGGCGGTGGCCTACATCGATAATGCGGCCAGCAGCCTGCCCAACCATCATATTGTGGATGCGCTCAAGGAAATGGCGAAAGCGGTTTATCCGGAGGAATATGCCGGCCTGAACTGACCGGCCGGGTGTGGGCAAGCCGGTTTTGCCGCGGCTCTTTATATTAAGGAAGGAAATCCATATGAAAAGAAAAAATCTGCTTCGGGTATGGATCGTCCTGGTCGCTTGTATCCTGGCGCTGGCAGCGGGGATCGGGATCGGAAGCGTTATGATTTTTCCGGCAGACATCCTTGGGATTTTGGGGAATAAGCTTTTTTCCCTGCCCCTGCCGGCGGCGGTGGAAGCCTCGGAAGTGTCCATCGTCTGGTCCATTCGTTTTCCCAGATGTCTGTCGGCTTTTCTGGCCGGCGCGGCACTGTCTGCCAGCGGGACGGTGATGCAGTCCATCCTGCGAAACCCCCTTGCCAGCAGCTACACCCTGGGAGTTTCTTCCGGGGCTTCGCTGGGGGCGGCGGTGGTGATTGTGGCCGGTTTTACCCTGCCGTTGGCGGGAGCCCTTACCCTGCCCTTATTTGGCTTCGTTTTCGGCCTGGGAACGGTGCTTGCGGTGATCGGTTTTGCCTCCCGGATGGACAGGGGGCTGGAAAATCAGACCATTATTCTGACGGGCATGGTGTTTTCCCTGTTTGTCAATGCATGCATGACGCTGCTGAGCGTTTTGCATCAGAACTATATGCAGCAGCTGATCCGCTGGCAGATGGGGAGTTTTTCCGGAAACAGCTGGGAACAGGTAGGAATCCTGGCCGTGGTGATGGCGGCGGGCGTCCTGTATCTTTGCCGCTTTACAAGGCAGATGGATATGATGACCTTCGGGGAAGAAGCCGCGCGGACCATGGGGGTGGACACGAAACGGGCGAAGCTTAAGCTGATTGTGGCGGCCTCCCTGCTCACCGGCACGGCGGTTTGCTTTACCGGGACCGTGGGCTTTATTGATCTGATCGCGCCCCACGTGACCCGGCGGGTGTTCGGGCCGGCGCACAAATATGTGCTGCCGGTGTCGGCGCTGTTTGGGGGAGCTTTTATGGTGCTGGCGGATACCCTTGCAAGAACGGTCCTTGCCCCGGCGGAACTGCCCGTGGGCGCGGTAACCGCACTGATCGGGGCGCCCTTTTTTGCCTGGGTTTATTTCAAAGGACGGGGGAAGGCATGAGCAACAAGGCATTGGAACTGGACGGGGTTTTTGCCGGATACGGGGAGAACCCGGTTTTGAAAGGGATTTCCTTTTCGCTGGAAGAAGGAAGACGGCTGGCTGTCCTGGGACCCAACGGGAGCGGGAAGACCACGCTGCTGCGGGTATTGGACGGTCTGCTGGACTGGCGGGGGAAACTGAAGATCCTGGGAAAGGACGCGTCGGGGATGAAGCGGGAGGAACTGGCGAAAAGCGTGGCTATGATGAGCCAGTTTTCCGGCGCCTCCCTTCCCTATACAGTGGAAGAAACCGTCCTGATGGGGAGATATGTCCACATGCCCCGGGGCATTTTTGCCGGACCCGGGGAAAAGGACCGCAGGGCAGCGCGGGAGTGCATCCGGGCGGCCGGACTGTCCGGATGGGAAAACCGGCGTGTCACCGAGCTTTCCGGCGGTCAGCTGCAGAGGGTTTTCCTGGCGAGGACGCTGGCACAGGAACCGTCGGTGATTTTGCTGGATGAGCCCACCAGCCACCTGGATTTAAAATATCAGACGGAGCTGATGGATTATCTGAAAAACTGGGGACAGCAGCCGGGACATACCGTGGTGGGCGTGCTTCATGATATCAACCTGGCCCTGCGCCTGGCGGACACCTTCCTTTTTATAAAGGAAGGAAAAATCCTGGCCTTTGGGGGAAAGGAAATCCTGACGCCCCACCTGCTGGATGAGACATACGGAATGGATGTGGCGGCTTACATGAGGGAGGCGGCCGACCGAATGGAGGAGATTATCAATGGGAAACATTTATCGAAGCCCTTATGAAGCCTATCCCTTTCTGGCGGACGGGATAGAAGACCTGCGCTGTGACTTTGAGCTGATGACGGACGAGCTTTCCAGTCTGACCGGGCTGCTGGCGGCAAAGATCCGGCTTGGGAAAGAGGGGAAAGATGCGGCGGCAGGAAAAGAGGCGGATGAGCTGGCGGAGGAACTTGTGTGGATCGACGAGCTGATCTACCATGCCAATCCCACTTTGCGGACTTTCTGTTCCATCCGGCCGGAAGAAATCCAAAGGCTGGAGGAAAGAACCCGGGCACTGATGGAGCAGGCGGCGGGAGACGTGCACCGCTTCGTCCTGCCCTGCGGCTGTGAAACGGCGGCGCTGGCCCATGTGCTCCGGGTAAAGGGCAAGGAGCTGGTGCGGCTTTTATACCGGCACATCCATCAGGGGCATGAGACGCCGAAAGAACTGGTGGATTTTGCCAATCTTTTATCCGGTTACTTTTTTGGGCTGGCCTTAAAGCTCAACCGTGCCGAAAAAGTCGGGGAACGGGATTTCGTCAGCCGGAACTACTGAAAAATTTCGTGGAATGTACCGAAATTTGTACAAAATTTTTGGGGAAAATTTTTGAAAAACACTTGCAATTCCGTTTATGATCCCTTATACTATCAAGTGCTGTGACATGATAGCAATGAAGCGAGAGGTTGCTGCCCGGGAAAAATCATAATTCCGGCAGGTTTTCCGTGGAGCGAATGTCAAGTTTTAAACTGACGACAAGTCACTGTACCAGAAACAGCACCTGGTACGGCCCGCAGGAGTGAGGGCTGTACAGGGGAAACAACGTGGGGATCCGCAGATAAGAGAAGGGAAATTCCTTTCAGGGTTGCTTATCAAAAGGACACACACGGGAACGTGTACAGTCACCGCTTGTCGCACTTATCTCAGAAAGCGCGAAAAGGAGGCGACTTTTTTTATGGCAAATCAGGTAATGAGGATTACACTGAAAGCTTACGATCATCAGTTGGTTGATGCGTCTGCAAAGAAAATCATCGAAACAGTCAGAAAAAATGGTGCACAGGTGAGCGGACCCGTACCGCTTCCCACCAAGAAGGAAGTTGTGACGATCTTAAGGGCTGTTCACAAGTACAAAGATTCCAGAGAACAGTTCGAGCGCAGAACGCACAAGAGACTGATCGACATCATCACACCCACCCCCAGGACGGTGGACGCACTGCAGAGACTGGAAATGCCCGCAGGTGTGTACATCGACATCAAAATGAAGAACAAATAAAACAAAGCGAACCTCTACAGAGACGTATGAATAGTCCAACGGCTTTAACCGCTTCCTTTATATAGGGGGAAGGAAAGCTGCGAACATTCCGCTATGTAGAACAATCAGGAGGTCAAACAATGAAAAAGGCAATTTTAGCTACCAAGGTCGGAATGACCCAGATCTTCAACGACGACGGCGTTCTCGTTCCCGTAACCGTACTTCAGGCTGGTCCCTGCGTGGTAACCCAGATCAAGACCGTTGAAAACGACGGCTATGAAGCGGTACAGGTCGGCTTCGTTGACAAGAAAGAAAGAATCGTCAACAAAGATAAGGCCGGCAAGAAGGAAGTCATTCACAGACATGGCGTAAATAAAGCAATGAAGGGTCACTTCGACAAAGCCGGAGTTTCCTGCAAGAGATATGTAAGAGAGTTCAGATTCGAGAACGCATCCGAGTATGCGCTGGCTCAGGAAATCAAAGCTGACATCTTCGCGGCAGGCGACAAGATCGACGCTTCTGCGATCAGCAAAGGAAAAGGTTTCCAGGGCGCCATCAAGAGACTCGGACAGCACAGAGGTCCCATGGCGCACGGTTCCAAATTCCACCGCCATCAGGGTTCCAACGGTGCCTGCTCCTCCCCGAGCCGCGTATTTAAGGGCAAGGGAATGCCTGGTCACATGGGCTGCGTAAAGGTTACTGTTCAGAATCTGGAAGTCGTAAGAGTAGATGCGGACAAGAACCTGCTCCTGGTAAAGGGCGCGGTACCCGGGCCTAAGAAAGCCCTGGTAACAATCAAAGAGACCACTAAGGTGGAGGCTTAAATCAGGAAAGGAGGAACACACAGATGGCAAACTTATCTGTTTTTAATATGGAAGGCAAGGAAGTTGGCACAATCGAAGTAAGCGATGCAGTGTTCGGCGTAGAAGTCAACGAGCATCTGGTACACATGGCAGTTGTGCAGCAGCTTGCAAATAAGCGTCAGGGAACCCAGAAGGCAAAGACCCGTTCCGAAGTTTCCGGCGGCGGAAGAAAACCCTGGAGACAGAAGGGTACCGGTCATGCAAGACAGGGATCCACGAGAGCTCCCCAGTGGACCGGAGGCGGCGTTGTATTCGCACCCGTTCCGAGAGATTATTCCTTCAAGCTCAACAGGAAAGAGAAGAGGGCGGCGCTGAAATCCGCGCTGACCGACAGAGTCCAGACCAACAGACTGGTGGTTGTGGATGAGCTGAAGTTCGACGAGATCAAGACAAAGAACTTCGCGCAGGTGATGAAGAACTTAAACGTAAGCAACGGCCTGGTAGTTGTGAACGAAAACGACGAGAAGGTTATGATGAGCGCAAAGAACATCCCTGATGTGAAGATGGCGCTGCCCAACACGATCAACGTGTATGACGTGATGAAGGCGGGCAAGGTCGTTCTGACAAAGGACGCTGTGAAGACGATCGAGGAGGTGTACGCATAATGGCTGATATCAAATACTATGACGTAATCCTCAAACCGGTTATCACCGAGAAGAGCATGGCCGGCATGAGCGAGAAGAAATATACCTTCCTGGTACACCCGGAAGCGAACAAGTCCCAGATCAAAGAAGCTGTTGAGAAGATGTTCGAAGGCACAAAGGTAGCGAAGGTAAACACCTTAAACGCTCCCGGCAAGAACAGAAGACGCGGCATGGTCGTAGGCAAGACCGCCAAGATCAAAAAGGCGATTGTGACCCTGACTGCGGACAGCAAGGAAATCGAGATTTTCGCTGGACTGTAAGAAGCGGTTGAAAAGGAAAAACCGCAGAGGCGATGAAGAGGGAAAGGACCCGGTTCGAGGGCACCTTGCAGCTTCGCGTGAGCACCTCGCAGCCGTTCGAGGGCACCTCACAGCTTCGCGTGAGCACCTCGCAGCTTATAGCCTTCGAGGGCACCTCACAGCTTCGCGTGAGCACCTCGCAGCCGTTCGAGGGCACCTCACAGCTTCGCGTGAGCACCTCGCAGCTTGCGCTGCT
>CALWGP010000065.1 GCA_944380095.1 uncultured Lachnospiraceae bacterium
ACGATGTCCGCAAAGTAGAATAAGCATTCTCCAAGCCCTCGGCGTTTGAGAGCGAAATACACCCCTCGCACAAATCT
This sequence comes from uncultured Lachnospiraceae bacterium, assembly GCA_944380095.1. GTDB lineage: Bacteria > Bacillota > Clostridia > Lachnospirales > Lachnospiraceae > Gallintestinimicrobium. Next base: position 78 of record CALWGP010000065.1, read on the forward strand.
GCGATTTGTACTCAGGGTATTTCGCCCTTGCAGGGAGCCTGTATCAATATCGGGCAGGACAATCCCTCTATTGATACAGAGAAAATTGCTCCGCAATTTTCTGTTGCTGTCCCTCCGTCAAATGCCATCGGAACAGCCGCAACCGAATTGTCGGTTGCAAAATGAGAACGACCCAATACGGGAGAAAGGACACTATGGCGAGACACAGCTTCATTCAGATGTCGAAGCTGCCAAATGTTAAAGGACGCATTTCGTATATTACGAGCAAAGTAAAACAGGAGAACCTCTACGCCACTTACCGCACCGCAGACAGCACCTTTTGGAGTAATCTTGCAAGGGAAAGTCAGCAGGAATTTAAGCGAAGCGGCACACCGGGAAAGTGTATTGAAGCAAGGGAGCTGATTATCGCCCTGCCCGAAGTTTACACCACCTATGAGCCGCAGCAGGTGCTTGAAGAATTCACAGAGGAATTTCGCAGACGGTACGGCGTGGAATGCGTATCGGCTCTCCACCATAACAAGAAAAAGACCAATTACCACATCCACCTTATCTTCAGCGAAAGGAAGCTGCTTCCCGAGCCTGATGTAAAGATTGCCACCCGAAGCGTATTTTATGACGAGACAGGGCAAAGGGTACGCACCAAGAAAGAGATCACCGATGAAAGCGGCAAAGTCCGTGAGGGCTGCACCGTGATACCGAAAGGCGGAATTTATGAACAGCACCTTTTCACCGTAAAAGATGACCGCTTCAAAAGCGAGCCTTTTCTTCGGGAAGTAAAGGAAATCTATACCGCCTTGATCAATCGTCATATCTCCCACCCCGAACAACACTTAAAGGTGTTCAATCCTGACAGTATCTATCTGCCGACCAAGAAAATCGGCAAGAATAATCCCAAATCCGCAGAAATTGAAGTCGACAACGCCGCAAGGCAGGAATGGAACAGAACAGCGGATATGGCGCTCATATCGGGGATTAAAGAAGCAAAGATACTGGAAATCAAGAAAGAGGAAATCCACCAAAAAGCAAGTCAGTCCATTCAAGCAAACGGATGGCTACCCAACCTATTCCGCAGTATCGTGAGCACGGCAAAGAATCTCCTGCAAAATCTTATCCGTGAAAAAAGTATGCCGCCGAAGCCTACACTGGATATCGATATGACGGAGTTTCGCCATATGCGTAACCTGATGATAAAATTGCAGGATAAGGCAAAGGAAATCAAGCACTTGCAGGACAAGGTTCTGCCGGAGTTGAAACAGCAGCTTGCCGAAACAAAGGGCATATTCAAAGTCAAGGAGCGTAAAGCGTTGGAAACACAGATACAGCAGACCGAAAGGGAAATTGCTGAAAAGCTGGACAAAATCCCTGATACGCTGAAAGCAGACGGTTATCCCGATGTGCAAACGTTTATGGATACCTTCCGAAAAATGGAGGGCGTTGTAGAGCAGTACAACCGTGACCTTGCAGAGTGGGAACAGCAGGTTAAGGAGAAAGGAAAACCCAAAAGACCGCCCGAAAAAGAAAGTGTCCGTGAGAGACTTAGACAGTTACAGGCAGAGGGCAAACAGCAAAGAACACGAAAGAAGTCCCAAGACAGAGAAAGATAACTTTGACACCGAAAACGACACCGCAGGGCAGAACCCCTGCCTTGCGGGATTACATATATCAGAATATAAGAAAGTCTCCTGCGAGACGAAAAATCTTGTAGGAGACTTCATTTCTTATGTTTTCAGAGCAACTTTGATAATTCCACCAGTTTTATTTTTGATACCCAAATTATAAACATGTATTTAATCATTTCTATATTTTTTCCTTAATTTTCGCAATTTCAAACCACAATAAACAATCAGATAACTATATAGCAGGGTCATGATTGCAAAGAACACGGTGAACACGGTTGTAAGTGGGTCATTGGTTTCTATGCTTCTTATAAAATTCGGAAGAACGCAGCATAGAAAGATTATTAAAATTGGAAGTAAACGAGTTTTTACCACATGGTCGATCATATCTATTCTTGATTCATTATCGGAAAATATTTCGCCATCACGCTCGGAATCCATCTCTGTTGACGGTTTACGAAAATACAGCCATCCAACACAACGACCAATATATTCCCAACCGTAATCTCTGAAAATTTGGAAATAGTTACTGGTTTCCGAATTATTTTTATAATCCAGTCGGTACGCTACTTCCGCTGGCGTACACTTTTCGAAAATAAAGAAACAAGGGGGAATCATTTTTACCAGTTTCCAACCATTCATATGCTGATTATGCAACCAAATTTCTTCCTCTTCATAATCTGCAATGGTAAAAAAACGTACTACAGTTTTTTTGTTATTCATTTATTTCCTCTCCTTTGCTATTCTTATACAATCGCTCTATACGTTTAATTTCAAGATGTAAGATTTCTTTTCCAAGTTCGGTAATTCGATAAAGCTTTCTTTTTTCCTCCTCTCTCTCAAAAACAATTAAGCCATCTTTTTCCATTTTAGAAAGCGTTCCATACATTGTTCCTGCACTAATGATTAACTCTCCACCTGTCATTTGCCTGACCTGCTGACTAATTCCGTAGCCATGCTGAGGTTGTTGGAGACAGAATAAAATGTAAAAGCCGCTTTCTGTCATAGGTACATAAATCCTTTTTATTTTACTATTCATAGGCATCCTCACTATTCCACTTCGATATATCGAGGTTCTATGTATATTATATCGAGGCTCAATGTAGTTGTCAAGAATTTTTTTGAAATAAAGGCGGCAGAGATTATCCCTGCCGCCTTTATCTAATTATACAAAAATTATTTCATTGTTCACAATCTCTCTTGCATAAACTTGTATGTTATTCATCAATCCTATCCATTCCATAGGCTGTTCTGCTACACCCTGTTTTTTAGCCATTTCTTCAATCAATCTATGAAACATTTGCTCCGCCTGTTGGTTAATATTCGCAAGATAGTGGTTAAGTGTACCATCGATCAGCATCGTTGTGTAAACAAAGTGCTTATTCTCCTTTAGATACTGTTTGTGCCGCAGTCCCCACAAACCGATAGGCTGTGTTTCTTCTTCGGAAAGTATCAGACAGGGAATATAATAATCTCCTTGCAATTCATACCATAAGCCGTTGCTGTTATCGTAAATGTACTTGTCCATATTAAAATCCTCCAGTATAATATATTCGCACATATGTCACAGTTTCCCGATTGCCACATCTTGTTATATCGTGTTACGGTTTTTAACTTCCCTTGATTTTTCCCTTATCAGGTTACGAGGGAAGCATAAACACAAGTGAACTTGTATAAAGGGATAAGGTGAGCAAACTGCGAAAAATCCTTTATTTGCAAGGCTTTTGGAGGATTTTATTGATAACCTATAACCTCTGTTAAGAGGTCATAATTTGTAGAAATTCAAATTCCAATTAGGAAAATCGCTGCCACCAGCAAAGCAATCCCCAGAATCCATATCTGCACCCATTCGCTATGGCTTATCGTTACCGCCCTGTCCTCAATTACCAAAAAGCGGTCTTCTTCTTTCAGCCAAAACCACGGCGAAATCTCTTCATCCACTGCCCAAAATTCCGCAAGCTGTTCTTTCAGCAAAGGCACAGGGAATAAAAAAAGCGCCATTGATATCCTGAGCCAGAACAATTTCCAGCGGAGCAGATTCCCTTTTCCAAGAAGAAAATGAATCAGCAAAATGGCAAGAATCGCAACGCTGCCCGATAGCGACATTGAAAAAATAATCCCCATCCGTTTCCCCCCAATGCTCTCTATTGAATCGACCCAATCATTTTTTTCAGCTCCTCCACTTCTTCTGCCGTAAGTTTACCCTTCCCGTGATTTAAGGCTGAAAAGAAGTTTTCCAGGGAACTGCCATACAGCGTATCCAGAATCTGCCGGGCCTGCTGCTGCTCTACGTCTTCCTTTGTGTATACCGGATAAAATTTATGATTTTCACGCGTTATCAGTCCCTTTTTCATCATCCTTGTCAGGAAAGTATGCGTAGTCTGGCGTGCCAACATCTTTCCCTTATTCGCAAAGTACTGTACGATTTCGTTATTGGAAGCGCCGTCCATGGACCAGATCACTTCCATAATTTCCCGCTCTGTAGCACTTAGTTTTATCATGTTATTCTCTCCTTTCTGCAATTGTACTACATTTATTAGTACTTGTCTGCAATATTTCACCTCACACCGCCGGACGACTCAAAAAACCCGCCACAGCCTTCAAACCGTGACGGGCACATTTTCAATTCCACTCGTCCATCAAAAGAAAATCGCGAATATTCCGGTGTTTGATCCCATCGCGGCTCATGTCAAACTCATCCAGCGAAACAACATACTTCGGGAAATTGTCGCGGATGGCATCATAAGCCCCAAACTCACGGGCAATGGTTTCCTCCGACGCGAGAAGATAGGCTACCTGAACATACAGCTTCTCCCCACGTTTGTCGCAAACGAAATCAATCTCTTTGTCCCCGGTTCTGCCGACGGTCACTTCATACCCTTTTCTTCGCAGTTCCATATAGACAATATTCTCAAGGATGAGGTTGACGTCCTTCGTGTTGCCGCCGAACACCGCTTCGCGGATACCGTGGTCGGCAATATAATATTTCTCGTTGGATGCAAGAAGCTGCTTGCCTTGCAGGTCTTCCCGCTTCACCTGATAGAACAGATAAGCGCCGCAGCAGTATTTGATGTAGTTTAAGATTGTCTCCGGCGCTGCGGCGCGCTGCTCGTTTTTGAGGAACTTTGCCAGCGATGTGGCGGAGAAGGTGGTACCCACATTCGCCATGACATAAGCGATGATACGTTCCAGCAAGTCCACATCCCGGACTCTGTTCCTCTTCACGATGTCCTTAAGCTGCACAGAGTTGAACAGGTCGCGAAGGTACTGCCTGGACGGCTCTTCGGCAAAACCAAGATTCGCAAGGTACGGCATACCGCCGGACAGCATGTACTTCCGGAAGGCTTTCTCCACTGGTACATTCGGTGCAACAGGCCGGTACAGTTCCAAAAACTCTGCGAAAGAGAACGGATAGATCACAAACTCAACATATCGCCCTCCCAAACAGGTTGCAAGTTCACCGGACAGCAGTTTGGCATTCGATCCGGTAATATAGATGTCGCAGTCAAGGGAAACCCGCAAAGAGTTGACGCATTTTTCCCAATCCTTAACTTCCTGAATCTCGTCAAAGAAGAGATAAACCTTACTGTCCATTCCGGCAGCCCTCGCCATAATCTCATCATGCAGAGCCTTCGCGGTTTGCAGATGGGAGTATTGCATATCTTCAAAGTTGATCGAGATAAACCGGGACGGATTGACGCCGGATTCGGCAAGTTCCTGTTTCACAAGCTCCAGCATAACCGACTTCCCGCAGCGCCGAATACCGGTCATGACTTTTATAAGATCCAAACCGATAAAGGGACGGATGCGTCTCATGTACAATTCACGTTTAATCATAGCGTTCATAGCCCCCTTTTCGTATCTGATCATAGTATAATGCACTTATGTCTGACGCACAATCAAAAAGTAATAGATTTATAAGATATAACTAATAAAATTTAAATTTTGACATTTTTCAGCAGTTACGGTTTGGGGAAGCATAGGCCAAACCCTCACCCCTTCCCAAACACCGCCCACAGCAGCGCATAGAGCACCGGCTGATGCACCATGTACAGCTCCAGGGAATGCCGTCCTACCCACTCCAGCGCCGGGATCCTCACCGTAAAAAGACAGCGCGGCATCCCTTTTTTCTGCATCCAAAGGCTGAAAAAGACGCCGGTAAGGAACAAAAAAAGCCACGGGATCAGGGAAAAATAATCCGTGGAAAAAAAGCCCGGCTCCGGAAAGCCCAGCCATGTGGTGAACAAATTTTTGTACCAGCTTTCCGGCAGGGCCGTCAGGTTCCATCCCTCAAAGCCCCAAAATCCCCGGTTGACGTCCCTGGTCAGGACAAACAGGACAGCCGACGCTGCCATGCCCGCTGCCGGTGGGATCCTACAGATCGCGCCCCGCAGGGGAAGAAGGAGGATCATACAGGATCCCAGCAGCGTCAGCACGCCGAATACCACCCGGTTTTGGGGCATCAGCCATACCGTCGCTGCCGTGATCAGCGCGCCCCCGGCAAAGACCGTCAGGCCGCGGCGCAGTTTCCGCCCGGCCGCGCTGCGCCAAAAAGGGCCGGACGGGCCGCCGTCCCTGTCCGGGCCGCCCAGGGCCCAGCAGAAGCCGGACAGCAGGATGAACGTCCAGCAGATGCTCTGCTGCCATACATAAGCCCCTTTCGACCGGTACCAGTCCCAGTTTGCGCCGAACAGATAAACCAGGTCCCAGGCCCCGTGATACAAAATCATGCTGACCAGGGTAATGCCCCGGATCCAGTCCAGCGCCCTGCAGCGCTGCCCTTTCCGCCCGGCCCGGCTTTTCTTTTCCCCGGCCGTGGCCGCCGTTTCTTTTCCTGCTTCCGGCATCCTTTCCCCTCCCCATTTATTTTGCTTCGATTTATTCTTCTTCGATGGCGGCCTTCCTGCCGTTGATCTTCCGGAAAATTTCCATGTCAAACTTCGGCTTCCTGCTGTAAGTATACAGGCCGTTTACCTCCTGCTCCACGTCGTACAGCTGCGTATAGCAGAAGCCGAACATATGGGGATTGTCCAGAAGGGCGTCCGTCAGCCCCTGATAGCGGGCGATAAATTCCTCTTCCGTTTTCGGCCCGTTTCCGTAGCCCCAGCTGGCCGCGTTGCTGCCTTCCACATCCCACTTGATCCCGCCGTACTCGCTGATAAATACAGGAATGCCGGATACGGGCGCCTGGCGGGAAGGATGGTTGTCCCGCAGCCGGCCGCCCTGCGCAAAGCCCTCGTAATGGCCGGCAAAAACCTCCGGATCCTGTTCGTAGTCGTGCAGATCGTAAATATCCGTTTCCACATGATAGTTGCCGCTGGTATCGATGCAGGGACGGGTGGTGTCGTACTGTTTCGTCATCCGGTAAACGATCCGCAGAAGGTCGTCGTCCTGTTTCCTGCCCTCATAGTCCCAGGTTTCGTTAAAAGGACACCAGCCCACGATGGAAGGATGGTTGAAATCCCGCTCCAGCCCTTCCATCCATTCCGGCAGGAACCATTTCAGCCCGTCCGCCGCGCTCACGTCCAGTCCCCAGCTGGCCTGTTCGCCCCAGACCAGATAGCCCATCCGGTCGCAGTGATACAGAAACCGGGGTTCGAAAATTTTCTGATGCAGCCGGGCGCCGTTGAATCCCGCCGCCAGGGAAAGCTCCACGTCCTTTTTGAGCGCCTCGTCCGAAGGGGCGGTATAAATGCCGTCCGGATAAAATCCCTGGTCCAGCACCAGCCTCTGGAAAACGGATTTCCCGTTGATCCGTACCCGCTCCCCGTCCAGCACGATTTCCCGCATACCGAAATAACTCTGCACTTCGTCCTGCCCATAGGTCAGTTTCAGATCGTAAAGCCTTCCCTGTCCGGGCTCCCACAGATGCATCTCATCCAGGGGCAGGTTCAGGAAAACATTGCCCGCGCCCGCTGCCATCCGGGCCGCGCCGCAGCGCTTCCCGCCGTAAAAAGCTTCCGCCTTCAGCACGCCCGCGCCCGTTACCACCGCCCGGATGCCCAGACATTTCTGATCCAGGTTGGGATAATACCACACCTTCCGGATATGGGCTTTCGGAACAAATTCCAGCCACACGGTCTGCCAGATGCCGGTGGTCCTGGTATAATCGCAGCCAAAGGACTCGTATCGGGTGCTCTGCTTTCCCTTGGGCTGTCTGCCGCTTCTGGTGTCGTCCTGGGCATAGACCGTCAGATCGTTTTCCCCTTCGGAAACAAACTCCGTAATATCAAAGACAAACGAAGTATAACCGCCCCGGTGTCTCCCTGCCTCCCGGCCGTTGATCCATACCCGGCAGTCATAGTCCACCGCCCCGAAATGCAGCAGGACGCAGCCGTGCAGCTGTCCGGCCTCAAGGCGGATTTTGCGCTTATACCAGACTGCGGGGATAAAATCCTTATATCCGATGCCGCTTAACTCGCTCTCCGGGCAAAAAGGGACCAGGATTTTCTGATCCAGATGCTCCCGCTCCCAGAACCTGCGGTTCATGCCGCTCTTTCCGAAATCAAAGGCAAATTCCCACTCTCCGTTTAAGTTTTCCCAGTTTTTCCTCTGCAGCTGGGGCTGCGGATGTTCCGGTCTCGGAATCCCATTCATCTGCATATCCTCCTCGCCCGCTTCCTTGGCGGACCCGTTTTTTCTTTGATTATAGACCCTTTCCTCCTAAAAACCATGAAAAAAGTTTTTGCAAATGTGCGAAATCGTGCTATTCTGAAAAAAAGGTTCTCGCAAAGGAGCGCTTATGCAGGATATTTACCGTCTCGGGAAAGAACTCTATTCCGTCTATACCGGCCCGGCCAGCCTTCGATTTTTCCCCATCATGGCAGGGATCACCCTGCCCGACCCCGACTATGAAATCCGCCGCAGCAGCGGGGAATGCTATGTGTTTGAATATGTGCTGTCCGGCAGGGGCACGGTACAGCAAGATGAAAAAACGGTCCCCGTAAAAGGCGGGGACGTCTATCTGCTGCACCCGGGGCACTTCCACCACTATTTCCCGGATCCGAAAGACCCCTGGGAAAAAATCTGGTTTAATGTCAACGGCTCCCTGGTGCGTCATCTTCTTTCGGACTACGGCCTGCAGGAAGTGCTTACCGTCCCGGGATTTGGAAAACCCAACGACCTTCAGTCGATCCTGCGCGCCATCCGGACCGATCCCGTGGGTTGCGCGCCTGCGCTGGAACTTTTGCTCCACCGTTTCCTGCAGTCTGTCTCCGCCTTTCTGGGCGAAGACAGGGCGGGCCGCAGCCTGCCTTTGTCCATGAAAAATTTCATCGAACAGAATCTGACCCGGCACCTGTCCGTGGACGACATCGCAAAATACGTCCACCTGTCCCGCTCCAGGGCCATCCACCTGTTTTCGGAAACCTACGGCGTTTCCCCCTACCGCTACTATCAGTCCCAGCGGCTGGAACTGGCCCAGGCCATGCTCCGCTATACCTCCCTGTCCGTACAGGAAATCTCGGAAAAGCTGGGCTTCTCCGACTACCGGCACTTTTCGGGTTTTTTCAAAAAGGAATGCGGGATGCCGCCCCTTTCCTACCGCAGACTGCGGTGATGGCAGGCACGCGAAAAACTTTCAGTCGCAAAAATGACCCAGGCAGGATTTTTCGAATCGTACCTGGGTCATTTCAAAATACCATCTGTTGTCCTTTTTGCAAAACCCTGCCTTACAGCCTGATCTCGCACTTTCCTTCCTCAAAGGCGCCTTCCGCCTCTTTGCCCAGGCAAAGCACGCGCACTTTCCTATACTTCTTTTCGTATCCGCCATGGACGCAGGTTACCGTCAGCCTGCCGTCCTGCGTCAGCTCGCAGCGATACCGGTTAAAGGCGCCGTCCCGGTAAGCAAAGGTTTCCCCGTCGTCCTGATAGTGGTCAAAGCTTCCGCTGCCGGGGAAGACTTCCAAAAGCAGCTCGCTGTCCGTATCCTTTTCATCCGTGTAATTCATTTCCGGCCATACCGGCAGCACGGTTCCCGCTTTCACATAAAGGGGGCAGGTATCCAGGGGCGCGTCCTTTACCAGGAAGCGGCCGCCCTCCACCTTTTCCTTCGTCCGGTAGTCGTACCATTCTCCCTCGGGCAGATAGACCGTTTTCACACGCTCCCCGGGATTGACTACGGGCGCAGCCAGCAGGTTTTCCCCTACCAAAAACTCCCCGTTTAAGTTGCGGACGGTTGCATCTTTTTCATAATGAAGTACCAGGGGCCGCATAATGGGCAGGCCGGTGGTCTCGCCCTCAAAGAACAGGTCGTACAGGTAGGGAATCAGACGGTAGCGCAGCTTCACCGCCTTGCGGTAGATGTCCAGCGTTTCCTCATCAAACTGCCAGGGCTCCTGGTAGCGGGTGCCCACGGCGGAATGATTCCGAAACAGCGGGGAAAAGGCTGCCGCTTCCACCCAGCGGCACATCAGTTCCTTCGTGCAGTCGGAACCGAATCCGCCCACGTCCGTTCCCACAAAAGGCATCCCGCTCATGCCCAGGTTGCACAGCTGGGGAATAACCATCTGCAGATGGGCCCAGATGCTGTGGTTGTCCCCGGTCCAGGCGGTGCTGTACTTCTGGGTGCCGGCGTAGCAGGCCCGGGTGATGACGAAGGGCCTTCTGCCGTCTTGCTTCTTTAATCCTTCATACGTGGCTTTCGCCATGTTGTGACCGTACAGGTTGTGCATCCGGGCGTGATCCGCCTTTTCGTCCTCATCCGTAAAGACCACGTTTGCCGGAAGCTCCCCACGAAAGCTTGCGGGTTCGTTCATGTCGTTCCAGACGCCGCGCACGCCCTTGTCCAGCAAAAACCGCTGGTTTTTGCCCCACCATTCCCGCACGGCCGGGCGGCCGAAGTCCGGATATACCGCGTCCCCGGGCCATACGGCGTTGACGTAGATTTCCCCTTCCGGCGTGGTGGCAAAGTATCCTTTTTCCACGCCTTCGTCATAGACGGAATATCCTTCGTCCAGCTTCACGCCTGGGTCGATGATGGTCACGATTTTAAACCCGTCCTTTGCCAGGTCTTCCATCATCTTTTCCGGGCTGTCATAGCGGTCTTTGTTCCAGGTAAATACCCGGTATCCGTCCATATAGTCGATATCCAGATGGATGGCGTCGCAGGGGATGCCGCATTCCCGCATCTTTTTCGCCACGCTGCGGATTTCTTCTTCCGTCATGTAGCTCCAGCGGGACTGCTGATACCCCAGCGTCCACTTCTGGGGCAGGGGCGCGGTCCCGGTAAGATACGTATAATTGCCCAGCACTTCCGCCATGTTGTCCCCTGCGATCAGGTAATAGTCCAGATTGCCGTCGGAAACCCCGTACCAGTAATAATCGTCGGATTCTTTCCCCATATCGAAGCAGGAACGGTAGGGGTTATCGAAAAACAGGCCAAACACCGCGTCTTTGCGCAGGGTAATGAAAAACGGGATGGACTTGTAAAGGGATTTGAAATTGTCCATCTGGGGGGCCGGATCGTCCGTATTCCACATCACGTACTCATAGCCCCGTTTATCCAGAAAGCCGGTCTTATCGCCCAGGCCGTAAAAGGACTCGTCCCCTTCCATCCGCTTAATCACCTGGATGCCTTCCGATCCGTCCTCTTCTTCCACCTGATGGCCTTCCGACGCTTTCAGGGCCTTCATTTCATCGCTCAGTCCCGCCGCGCGCCTGCGTTCTTTCCGGTAATCCCGGCACAGCACCCGTCCGTCGGCCGCGTAAAAGTCCACTTTAAATTCATCAAAAACCTTGGCCGTAACACTTTGCGTGGAAATGGTTACGCAGGCCTCCCCTTTGCCTTCCCCGATGGCCGGGGTCACGGTAAAGGAAGCGCCGTTCGCTTTTTCCCCTTCGATGGCCTTGGAACGGTGTTCCTGGCTCACCACGCCGGAAAACACGTTCAGGATTTTGTCCGTGATCACTTCCAGACGGCCGTCCGCCTTTTCAAAATGCAAAAGCACCCGGTTTCCTTCCGTTTTGCAGGAAAGCAGTTTCCCAAACTCCATGATTTCAATTCCTCCCGTATAATTTGCTGACGGTCCGGATTCTCCGGGCCAGTCCCGCGTTCATATCTTCTTTTTTCATCCGCCAGCGCCAGTTGGTGCCCAGGGTGGAGGGGAAATTGATCCTCGCCTCATTGTCCAGGCCAAGATAGTCCTGCAGCGGAATGATGCACAGGTCTGCCACGGAAGCCAGCGCCGTGCGCACCAGTTCCTGCGCCAGTTCATCTTCCGTTTCCTTCTGCCGCCCCAGATACGTCCGAAGCTGCTTCATTTCCCCGCGCTGGATGCTGTCCAGCCAGCCCCGGAGCGTTTCGTTGTCATGGGTGCCGGTATAGACCACGCAGTTTTGCGTATAATTATGGGGCAGATAGTCGTTGGCCCCGCTGGAATCCCGGGAATCAAAGGCAAATTCCAGCACCTTCATGCCCGGATAGCCGCTTTCCGCCACCATGCGCCGCACGCTGTCGGTAAGGTATCCCAAGTCTTCCGCGATAATCCGCTTTTCTCCCAGCTGTCTTTTCACCTCGCGGAAAAACTCGATGCCCGGTCCCTTTTCCCAGTGGCCGTTCACTGCGGTCTTATCCTCTGCCGGGATGGAAAAATACTCGTCGAATCCCCGGAAATGATCGATCCGCAGCACGTCGTACAGGGTAAAGCAATGGGCAATGCGCCCCATCCACCACCGGTATCCCGTCTTCTTATGATGGTCCCACCGGTACAGCGGGTTGCCCCAAAGCTGTCCGTCCGCGGAAAACCCGTCGGGCGGGACTCCCGCCACGGCAGACGGCCTTCTCTTTTCATCCAGCGAAAACAGTTCCGGATGGGCCCAGACGTCCGCGCTGTCATAAGCCACATAGATCGGGATATCCCCGATGATCTGCACCCCTTTTTCATTGGCATAGGCTTTCAGCCGCTTCCACTGGCGGTCAAACTGATACTGCAGCCATGCGTAAAACCCGATTTCCTTTGCATAGGTCGTCCGGTAATAGTACATGGCGTTGTCCCAGCGGTAGCGGATGTCTTGCGCCCACTGATCCCAGCTGGCCCCGTCGAATATGTCCTTTACCGCCATAAACAGGCAGTAATCGTCCAGCCATGCCCCGTTCTCTTTCCGAAACTGCGCAAATTCGGGATCTTCCTTTTCCAGGCTCCTGCCATACGCCTTTTTCAGCAGGGGCATCCGGTTGCGGTACAGTTTCCCGTAATCAATATCCTGCTCCTTTAAACCGCAGTCACATTTCCTCACCTCAGACCGCTTCAGCAGCCCCTGCGCTACCAGCTGCTCCAGGTCGATGAAGTACGGGTTGCCCGCATAGGTGGAAAAGGACTGGTAGGGGGAGTCGCCAAAACTGGTGGGCCCCAGGGGCAGAATCTGCCAATATTTCTGCCCGGCCTTTTCCAGAAAGTCCACCCAGCGGTAAGCTTCCTTGGAGAAGCATCCGATCCCGTTGGGCGAAGGCAGGCAGAATACCGGCAGCAAAATACCGCTTTCTCTCATGATTTCCTCCCTCTTCCGGCCCGGCTTGCCGTTCCGGAATATCCAAATTTTCAGCACAATTATATCGCGATTTCCGGGGTAAGACAACGGCTGGAATGAGTTTCTTTTGTCAGGGTTTTGGCATTTCTTGCTTTGGGACCACATCCGTACCGGCAATACTGATTTCTCCCAGTACAGCCCTGCCGCTTTACTCCTTTTGGCCGGTGACTGCCCACGGCCCTCTC
>CALWGP010000066.1 GCA_944380095.1 uncultured Lachnospiraceae bacterium
CCCAGGAAGAAGCGCCGGCAAAAAAAGCGAAAAAAGCATCGAAAGAAAATGAGGAAACCCAGCTGGTCGTGTTGAACCCGGGCGTTTTTTCCGCCGACGCAGGAAAGGACGGACAGGGGATGAAACACGCCCAGGATTCCTATTCCTATTTTGATATTGAAGCGCTCCGGCAGAGTCTGGAGCTGACCCCGGCGGCGGAGAAAAAGGGACTGAATCATTGCAGGCAAAGGGAAGTGGTCCTGGATGATATCCATTTCGGATACAGCACCCTCCACGAGGGGATGCTGGGAGAAGTGGAAGGAAGAGGAGTCTGGAAAAATAAAATTTTCTCCCTCCACATGGTTTTTAACAATGAGCGTGTGCTGAATATGGAATGTCATTGCCCGGACTGCAGCAGACGCTATTACGGCTGGTATGACCGGAGGAAGGACTGCAGCTTTACGGCGGGGCTTTTCTGTCTGGTGGAAGAGTATTTGAAGACTTATCATCCGGGGGATGCCACGGACCGGGTGGGAAGGGGGGTTCTTCTTTCCTTTCAGACGAACCGGACGAACCGGATCCGCGCGGATGTGGTGTCCGGCGAAGAGAGCCTGACCCTGCGCCCGAGACTGACCAGGAAAGACGGACGGCTGTCTTTGTCCTTTAAGGTCGGGAGCTCGAAGCTGTTCGTGGTCAAAAACCTCCAGGAATTTTGCCAGAACGTAAAGGAGTCCGCGACTGCCACCTATGGTTCCGGAACCGAGATCAACCACCGGCTGGGCAATTTTACGCAAGAAGGCAAGAAATGGATCCGCTTTGCCACCCAGGTGGTGCAGGAAGAGGCAGAGTTTGAAAGAAGGCTGCTGGAGAGCCATAGCTGGTCCCGCAGGGCCGCAGGAAAGAGCGGCTCTTTGGAGCTGTATGGCTGGCGGCTGGATCGTTTTTATGAACTGCTCAAAGAAGGCGGGGTAGAGTTCGAAGAAAAAGAGGAAGACGGGAAGCGGAAAGGGACGATGACCTGCGGGGAAAAAAATCCCGACGCCTTTCTGTGTATTTGTCCGGAAGAGGAAAAAAATATTTTCCAGGGAATCCGGGTACGGTGGGAAGGACCGAAGTTTCTGGAGGGAGCCCAGACGTCCTATTTTGTGGAAGAAAAGACGCTGAAGCTGTGCCGGGTTGCCCCGCAGTTTATGGAATCCGTTGCGCCCCTTTTGGAGATGGGCAGCGGCAGCTTTTCTTTTGTGATCGGGCGCAACAGCATGGCGGAATTTTATTATTCGGTTTTGCCCCAGCTTCGGGAAGCCGTGGAAGTACGGGAGGAAGATCCCGGCCGCATTGAACGCTATCTGCCGGCGGAGGCGCGGTTTGCGTTTTATCTGGACGCCCTCCAGGGGACGATTACCTGCACGGCTTACGCCCGGTATGGAGACCGGCAAATTTCCCTGACCAATCCGTTTTCCGAAAAAACGGGGGAAGAGCCGGAGATCAGGCGGCAGCACGCGAAGGAAGAGGAAGTCGTCATGCGTCTCATGCAGTGGTTCCCCTATTATGATGAGGAACATGGAGAGCTCAACTGCGGGCCGGATGAGGAGCTGGCGCATCAGTTTTTGGAAAACGGCCTGGACGTCCTTTTGACCATGGGGGAGGTGCAGTGCACGCGGCGTTTCCAGAATCTGAACCGGGCCAGGAAAGTCAGGATTTCCGTGGGTGTTTCGGTGTCGAAAGGCCTTCTGGATCTGGACATTTCCGCGGAAGATATTTCCCGGAAAGAACTGCTGGAAGTGCTGGACAGCTACCGCAGGAAAAAGAAATTCCACCGCCTGAAAAACGGCGATTTCCTCAACTTAAATGACGAAGGGCTTGCCATGCTGGAAGAGATGATGGAAAGCCTGCATCTGTCCCCCAAAGAATTTGTAAAGGGGAAAATGCACCTGCCGCTGTATCGTACCCTTTATCTGGAAAAGATGCTGGAAGAGCAGGAGACGGTATACAGCACCAGGGACAGCCGCTTCCGGGAGATGGTCAAGGAGTTCAAAACGGTGAGCGACGCGGATTTCGAAGAGCCGCCCACGCTTTCCAAAGTGATGCGCAAATACCAGGTGTTGGGCTACAAATGGCTGCGCACCCTGGAGACCATGCATTTTGGCGGGATTCTGGCAGACGACATGGGGCTTGGAAAAACTTTGCAGACCATCGCCGTGCTGCTGTCGGCAAAGCTGGAAGGACGCAGCGGCAGGACATTGATCGTAACGCCGGCATCGCTGGTCTTTAACTGGGGCGAGGAAATCCGCCGGTTTGCCCCGCAGCTGGAATTCTGCCTAGTGACGGGGACGCAGGAAGAGCGCAGGAAAAAAATAGAATCCTGGCAGGACTTCGACGTGCTGGTTACTTCCTACGATCTGCTGAAGCGGGACATTCCCTGCTATGAAGGAAAGCGGTTCGACTATCAGGTGATCGACGAAGCCCAGTATATCAAAAACCAGACCACTGCGGCGGCCAAGGCGGTGAAGGTCATCGAAAGCACAACCCGGTTCGCCCTTACCGGTACGCCCATCGAGAACCGTCTCAGCGAGCTGTGGAGCATTTTCGACTACCTGATGCCCGGCTACCTGTACGGATACGATGTTTTCAAAAATGAGCTGGAAACGCCCATTGCGAAAAATAAGGAGGAAGCGGCGGCAAAGCGGCTCCAGAAAATGGTATCGCCCTTTATCCTGCGCAGGCTGAAACAGGATGTGCTCAAAGACCTGCCGGACAAGCTGGAAGAAGTGCGTTACGTGCGGCTGGAAGGGGAGCAGGAAAAGCTTTACAGGGCGCAGGCGCAGTTGATTCGCGGGAAAATCGCTTCCCAGGATGCGGAAGAATTCCGGAAAAACCGTATGCAGGTACTGGCTGAACTGATGAAACTGCGCCAGATCTGCTGCGATCCTTCCCTTTGCTATGAAAATTACGACGGGGAATCGGCGAAACGGGATTCCTGCCTGGAACTGATCGAAAGCGCCATCGAAGGCGGCCACAGGATGCTGGTTTTCTCCCAGTTCACTTCCATGCTGGATCTGCTGATGCCGGAGCTGGAAAAACGGGGCATTCCCTATTTTACCATTACCGGATCCACCGGAAAGGAAACGCGCCTTAAGCTGGTGAAGGAATTCAACGAAGGGGATACGAAGGTGTTCCTGATTTCCTTGAAAGCCGGCGGCGTGGGCTTAAACCTGACCGGGGCGGACGTGGTGATCCACTACGACCCGTGGTGGAATGTGGCGGTGCAGAACCAGGCGACGGACCGGGCCCACCGGATCGGCCAGACCCGGAAGGTGACGGTTTACCAGCTCATCGCAAAACATACGGTGGAGGAAAAGATCCGGCAGCTGCAGGAGACCAAACAGGATCTGTCCGACCAGATCTTAAAGGGAGAGGGCGGACAGCTGGCCGGCATGACGAAGGAAGACTTCCTGGAATTGCTGGAAGGGTAAACGCAACGGCGTCACCCCCTCTCAAAAACCGTCTCCCCATCCTTAATCGTTTCCAATATCCTGATTTTTTTAAGCTCCATGGGATCCACATCCAGGGGATTTTTGTCCAGAATGACAAAATCCGCCCGTTTGTCGGGTTCGATGGAGCCTTTTTCATTTTCCTCAAAATACTGGTAGGCCGCGTGGATGGTTACCGCTTTCAGGGCTTCTGCCACGGGAATGGCTTCCCTATCCAGCCGAAGGCCGCCTTTGGTGAGACGGACGGCGCTGCACCAGATGGTTTCCAGCATATCCGGCTGGATCACCGGGGCATCCTGATGGAAGGTAAAAGGGATCCCTTCCGCCAGTGCGGAGGCTGCGGGACTGATCCGGGAGGCGCGCCGGAGCCCGAAATTTTTCACATGGATATCGCCCCAGTAATAGACGTGGGCTACGAAGAAGGAGGGAATCACACCCAGCCGTTTCACCTCGGGAAGCTGGTCTTTTCCCAGAAGCTGGCCGTGGATAAGCACGGGGCGGAGGGAACGGAGGGGAAGCCCTTTTTCTTCTGTCTTCCGGCAGGCGGCGAGGTACTGGGCGGCAGCGGCGTCCCCGTTGCAGTGGGCCAGAAGCTGCATGTCTTTTTGGACGGAGAGGGAGAGGAAACGTTCCACCTCTTCGTCCGTCAGGGCCGGATATCCGCGGTAATCCGGACTGTCCGCATAGGGTGCGCGCATCCAGGCGGTGCGTCCCTGGGGGGAACCGTCCAAAAAGATTTTCATGCCGCCCAGCTTAAATCGGTTGTGATAGACACCTCGGCAGTCGGACAGGGCGTTTATCACGGCGTCGGCCTCTTTCGCGTCCGCATAGCCTATAACATCGAGTTTGAGCAGATTGCGGTCGATGAGGGTACGGTACAAAGGGACCAGCTGCGAAGGCAGCATCCCTTCCTGGAGGGTGGTGATGCCGTAGGACGCATATTTTTCCTGGGCGCGGACGTAGGACGCCATCAGATCCTCTGTAGAGGGCATGGGAACTTTCTGCAGGAAGGAGACGAAGGCGTTTTCCTCCAGATAGCCGGTAGGCTGTCCGTCCCGGATTTCGATGCGGCCGCCCAAAGGACAGGGAGTGTTGGCCGTAATGCCGAGAAGTTTCAGGGCGGCGGTGTTAAAAACGCCCATGTGGCCCGACTGATGCTGGATTACCAGGGGATTGTCCGGGGCGGCCTGATCCAGCAGGGATCTGTCCGGATGGGCGCCTTCCCGGAGGCGGTTGTGGTCGTAGCCCTTGCCCGTGACCCAGACGCCGGCAGGAACTTTATTTTGAAGGAGGAAAGAGCGGATCTGCGAGACGATTTCCGAAAAATCCGTCGCTTCCTCCAGAGGAACCTGCAGAAGGGAACTGGCGTAGCCGGAAAAATGACTGTGGGCATCCAGAAAGGCGGGGAGCATGGTCGCCCCCTTCAGGTCCACGAAACGGGTACGCTGTACCGGCTTGGAAAGACTCCGGCCCTTGGACGGACTTTCCGATGAAGGCGCGTCGTATCCGCGGATTTCGGAAACAGAAATAGCGGCGCCGGTGCTTATGATCCGTCCGTCCTTTACGGTCACTGCCTTTGCCGTAGGCTGCTTTGGGTTCATGGTCAAAATGGTGCCGTTGTAATAGATGGTTTTGCTCATGGGCTTTTCCTCCGGGGATGTTTTCAGGCAGGCGCGCGGCTGGCAGCGCGCCCGTTTGGGAAAAGTATAACCAAAAAAAGGGGGAAAGTACACAGAACGAAACGAATCTTTGATTGAAGGAAGGCGGCCGCTTCCTTCTTTTTTCCTCCTTGACCGGATACGCGTCAAAAAGTATAATCAATAATAAGATTTCAATAAATTTTTACCTTTTAAGGAGAAACGGGATGGATTTCACAAAATTTCAATGGACGCGGGAACCGGCCGGCTGCAAAATCGAACCGGACAGGATCGAAATTGTCACGAAGCCCCATACGGATCTGTGGCAGAGAACCTATTACCATTTTCGAAACGACAACGCGCCGGTCTTTCAGATGGAGACGGACGAGAAATATTTCAGCTTCGTTGTGAAAACCGATTTTTCCGAAAGCGGCCATCGATTCGACCAGTGCGGGATCGTGATGTATCTTGACAGCGAAAACTGGCTGAAGGCGTCGGTGGAGTATGAGAACGAAGAGGAACAGCATTTGGGCAGCGTGGTGACAGACGGCGGATATTCGGACTGGGCTACTACCGTGATCGGCGCTTTTGTGAAAACCATGTGGTACCGGTTCAGCCGCAGGGAAGACGATTACCGGATCGAATGCTCTGCAGACGGCGTGAAGTTCGACCAGATGAGGATTTGTCACATGAGGAAGGGCGGCGGAAAAATCCGCTTCGGTGTTTATGCCTGCTCGCCGGAGGACTCTTCCTTCCGGGCGGTGTTTACGGATTTTGCGTTTATGGAATGCCAGTGGGAGACGCATGACGGACAAAAACCGGATGCGGATTGCTGACACGGGCATAGATTTTGACGAATGAGCCCATTTCCTTCCCTTTTTCAGAATTATTTTCATATTTTTTTACAAATTTTATGGTATACTCGTTTTAAAGTGTCGAAGGGAAGGAACAGGTTGCGCATGGTGGAAGAACAGTTTGTCAGAACCGCGCTTTTGCTGGGCGAAGAAGGCGTGGCGCGTCTAAAGCGTGCGAAAGTGGCGGTCTTTGGAATCGGCGGCGTCGGGGGATTTGCGGTGGAAGCGCTGGCCAGGGCCGGCGTGGGCGCTTTTTTGCTGGTGGACAGCGACCGGGTCTGCGTTTCCAATATCAACCGGCAGATCATCGCGGACTGGAACACGGTGGGACGTTACAAAACAAAAGTCATGCAGGAGAGGATCGCTTCCGTCAACCCGAATGCGGAAGTGGAAACGAGGGAGTGCTTTTTTTTGCCGGAGAACGCGGATTCCTTTGATTTTTCCGGCTGGGATTATATTGTGGACGCGGTGGATACGGTGAGCGCCAAACTGGAGATTATCGTGCGGGCAAAAGAAGCCGGGGTGCCGGTGATCAGCTGCATGGGCGCGGGCAACAAGCTGGATCCTACCCGCTTTGAAGTGGCGGACCTATACGAAACCAGCGTCTGCCCCCTGGCCCGGGTGATGCGCCGGGAGCTTAAAAAGCGCGGGATCGACAGCTGCAAAGTGGTCTATTCCCGGGAGGAGGCCAGGACGCCTTTAGAAGGGATGCTTTCGCAGGAAGAATCCGGCGGCCGCAGAAGCGTGCCAGGAAGCGTTTCGTTTGTCCCTTCCGTGGCGGGACTGGTGGCTGCCGGGGAAGTGATCCGGGATCTGGCAGGGGTGTGAGCGTCCCGGACGGATATCTCGGTGGGAATGCGCTTCAATAAAAAAGTTGAAAAACGGGAGAAAACGGATATACTAAAAGGCGGCGGCTTTGCGGCCGACCAAGAGATTTGGGGAGTTTTCGGATGAGTATCAATTCGATGTTGTTTCTGACGGCCTTCCTTCCGGCGGTCTTTGTGCTGGACAGGCTGTGTGTTAAAAATATCAGGGTAAAAAATTTGCTTCTGCTGCTGGCCAGCCTGTTTTTTTATGCCTGGGGGGAACCGGTCTATATCCTCCTTTTGCTGGCGTCCATCGTAGCCAACTACGGGATCGGGATGCTGCTGGGGAGTTTCCTGGAGAAAGGAAACAGCATGTTTGCGCAGCGGGCCGTGCTGGCGGCCGGTATCCTGGTCAACTTGGGGATGCTTGGATACTACAAATACTTTGACTTCGGACTGCGGATTTTAAACCGGCTTTTGGGGCGGCAGTTTGAAATGAGGAACCTCCCCCTGCCCATCGGCCTTTCCTTTTTTACCTTCGGGGCCATCTCCTATCTGATGGACCTGTACCGGAAGCGCTATCCGGCGGAGAAAAACCTGGTTGACATGGCGCTGTATATGGCTTTCTTTGCCAAAATTTCCGTGGGCCCCATCGCCCGCTATCAGGACCTGGGCCGTCAGCTCAAAGCCAGGACGGAAACCGTAGAAAAGACGGCGGAGGGAATCCGGAGATTTTCTTACGGTCTGGCCAAAAAGGTCCTTCTGGCCAATGTGCTGGGGGGCTGCGTGGACAAGATTTACGGATTGCCGATGGAGGATGTGACGGGGGCCATGGTCTGGTGCGCCGCCCTTTTGTATACGCTGCAGATCTATTACGATTTTTCCGGATTTTCCGATATGGCGGTGGGCCTGGGCAAAATGTTCGGCTTTACGATCTGCGAAAACTTCAACTATCCCTACCTGTCCGGCTCCATCCAGGAGTTCTGGCGCAGATGGCATATTTCCTTAAGTTCGTGGTTTCGGGATTACCTCTATATTCCCCTGGGCGGGAACCGGAAAGGGAAACTGCGTACCTATGTGAATCTGGGAATCGTGTTTTTGGCCACGGGACTGTGGCACGGCGCCACCTCCGCCTTCCTGGTCTGGGGGATGTTTCATGGATTCTTCATTATCATCGAGCGGATCGGGCTGAAAAAGGTGCTGGAGCGCATCGGTTTTGTGCGCTACCTTTACACGGAGCTGGTCGTGGTGTTCGGCTGGGTGCTGTTTCGGGTGGCAAACCTTGGTCCGGCGCTACAGTACATAAAGAGGATGCTGACGCCCTGGAATGATACTTCGGGCGCCATGGCGCTGCAGGAGCTGATGAGCAACCGCTGCATGGCGGCAGTGATAGCGGGCGTGCTGGGCATGGGCCTTGTGCAGGCGGCGCTGAAAAAGTTCTGCCCCTCTGTGGAAAAGTTAAAAGGCAGCCTTGCGGAAATGCTCTGGTGTTTGATCCTGGCGGCGGCTTCCATGCTGCTTTTGATTAACGGAACCTACAACCCTGCGATTTATCTGAATTTCTGATGCGGTCGGAGCAAAAGACGCTCTGACATGGAGGTAAGAGTGAAAAAACGAAATGCCATCATCTGGTTTATCTGCTTTGCCCTGCTTTTGCTGCTGCCGCGCGTTGTCTGGGTGATCGGGGGCGACCGGTTTGCCACGGACGCCACGGAAAACGCGGCCGTTACAGAGCTGCCGAAGCTGACGCGGGAAAATTACAGGGAGTTTGCCGCCCAGTTCGAAGGCGCCTACAACAACGGGGTGCCTTTCAGAAGCCAGCTGATTTCCTTCAACAGCCTGCTGGATGTCAGGGTATTCGGGGAAAAGGAAATCAACGACAAAGTGGTGATCGGGGATGAGGACTGGCTTTTTTACAGCGCGGAGAGCGATATAGACGATTTCAAGGGGACCAACCTGTTTTCCGAAGAGGAACTTGCGGCCATTGCGGATAACCTGACGACTTCCGGAAAATGGCTGGAAGAGAGGGGAAGCGAGTTTGTTTTGTTCATCGCGCCCAATAAGGAGACCATCTACGGGGAGGAAAATCTTCCTTCCTATTATAAAGGGGGGGAACAGACCCGGGCGCAGCAGCTGGTGGAGTATCTGAGGGAGAATACAAATCTTCGCGTGGTGTATCCGGAAGAGGAGATGAAAGCGTATAAGGACGACTGGTCCTTATACTGGCACTATGATACCCACTGGAACGCGGCCGGCGCCTATATCGGGGCCCGCGCCCTGCTGGCGGAGCTGGGGATTGAAGTGCCCCTGCCGGAAGAAGTGACCTTTACCCTGGACGACTATTCCGGGTATGATTTGGCCCGGATGATGAACCTGCAGGATTACTACGAGAAGCATATGCCGAAGGACATTAACTATGTGGTGACCGGATATGAGCCCAACAACCTGCAGGCGGTTTCCATCGACGACGCCACGGCTTTGGTGTATCATTCCGACGCGCCGGATACAAGAAAGCTTTTTATGGTGCGGGATTCCTTTGCGGGCGGCATGGCGGGCGTGCTGGCCAGCAGTTTTCAAGACAGCTACATGGCCCACTGGAACGGGTTCTTTGAACAATCCATGGTGGAAGAACAGGATCCGGACGTATTTGTCCTGGAAGTGGTGGAGCGCAGGCTGGATTACCTGGCTGCATTCCGCCTGTCAGATTAAGGTCCGGGAAGGAAGTTTATGGAAGCACAGTCACAAGCACAATCCAAAAAGAGCAGTTCTTTTGTAAAACAGGCAGGCATCCTGGCGGCAGCAGGCATCCTGTGCAGGATCATCGGGCTTTTGTACCGGGTGCCCCTGACCGCGATTATCGGGGAAACGGGGAACGGCTACTATGCGCCGGCCTATCGCTATTATCAGATGATCCTGCTGATTTCGTCCTACAGCATCCCGGTGGCCGTCTCCAAGGTGATTTCCCAGAGACTGGCCGTCCGCCAGTATCGGAATGCGCAGAGGATTTTCCGCTGTTCCCTCCTTTATGTGATTGTGGTGGGAGGGGCGGCCAGCCTGTTCGCCTTCTTTGGCGCGGACTTTTTGATCCCGGGCAATGCGGCCATGGTGCTGCGCGCGCTGGCGCCGACGATTTTCTTTTCCGGCCTGCTGGGCGTGCTGCGGGGATATTTCCAGGCGAATAAAACCATGGTGCAGACCTCGGTTTCCCAGATTATCGAGCAGATTTTAAACGCTGCCGTAAGTATCGGGATGGCATGGCTTTTAATGAGCGTTTTCGCCCAGGAGAGCGAATCGGTGCAGGCGGCCTGGGGCGCTGTGGGAAGCGCCGTGGGAACGGGGGCCGGCGTGCTGATTGCGCTTTTGTTTATGCTGCTGGTCTACCAGATGAACCGCAGGGTAATCAAACGGCGGCAGGAAAGGGACCGTTCTGCGGGGGTGCTTTCCACAGGGGAAATTTTCAAGATCATTATTTTCATGGTAACGCCGGTGCTGCTGAGTACCTGCGCCTATAACGCCAGTTCCCTGATCAACCAGTCCATTTACATCGGGCTGATGCAGTCCGTCCACTCCGCATCCTATGAGGAGCTTTTGACCATTAACGGGATTTACGACACCCAGGCGGTGGGGCTTTCCAACATCCCCATTGCCATGGCGTCCGCCATGGCGTCGGCAATACTTCCCAGTATTGCGGGCAGTTTCGAGACAAAAAATAAGAAAGACGTGAACCGGAAAATCCATACCGCCATTAAGACCATTATGCTGATCGCCATTCCGGCGGCGGTGGGAATGACCGTACTGGCCCGTCCCATTGTCTGGCTGCTTTACGCGTCCCTGGAGAAAGAAAGTATCGACCTGGCCGGCTGGCTTCTGGCTGCCTTGGGCGCCAGCATTGTGTTCTATTCCCTGTCCACGCTGAGCAATGCGATCCTCCAGGCGGTGGGAAAAGCCACCCTCCCGATTTTCAATGCGCTGATCGCCCTTGCGGTCCAGTCCGTTGTGGCGTCTTTGCTGGTGGCTTTTACGGACCTGGGAATTTACAGCCTTCCCGTGGCGGTGACGGTGTACTCTTTCCTGATGTGTTTGCTAAACGGCATTTCCGTCAAACGGGCGACCGGATACCGGCAGGAATGGATCAATACCTTCCTCCTCCCGTTCTGGGCGTCCGTGCTCATGGGCGTTGTGGCATTTGGCATTTATCACGGGCTTGTCTGGCTGCTGCCGAAAGGATATGGGGGCAATGCTGCAGGCCTGGTTCTGGCCATGATTGCAGGCGTTTTTGTTTACTTCGCTGCGGTCCTGAAATTCGGGGCTATGGATTCTTCGGAGCTTTTCTCCCTCCCGGGCGGGAAGATAATTGTGAAATTTGCGGCAAAACTGCACCTTCTGAAGAAATGAAGAGGGATTTTGTAACATAAATGTAATAAAAAGTGAAAAATGCTGGATTTTTAAGAGATTCAGGAGTACAATATTTTAGATTATGGCAACTGTTATTTGAAGAGTATGGTTTTCGGGAGAATCAGTAATGAAAAAGATCGGTTTATTTTCTCTGGCGCTGGGGATGACGCTGGCGCTTTGCGCCTGCGGACGGGGCGGCCAGGAAGAGAGCGTGCAGGAGACACAGACGCAGACAGGACAGGAGCTGTCTGAAAGCGCTTCCGACGAGAGCGTCCCTGTTTCTGAAGACCCGGTTCCCACCAGCTATCTGACGGGACTGGAGTGCACCGAAGAAGAACAGAAGCAGCGTCCCATTGCCATTATGATCAATAATCTGGAAGCGGGATGCCCGCAGGCGGGGATCGCGCAGGCTTCCGTGATTTATGAGGCGCCCATGGAAAAGGCCAGCGTGACCAGGCTGATGCCCCTGTTTGAAAACTGGGGAGACTTGGAGTATATCGGCTATGTCCGCAGCGCCAGGGACTATTTTGTATACAGCGCGCTGGAGTTTGATGCGATTTTCGCCCATTTCGGACAGGCTACCCTCTATACCGGGGACCTGATCAACGGCGACGGGGTGGACAATATCAGCGCCGCGGTGGCGGGAATCGACCGCCCTGCCACGAAGGCCTTCATGCGCACGGATGAAAGAAAAGCGCCCCATAACGTATATACCACCGGGGAAGCGCTGATGGAAGCGGCGGAGAAGTTCCAGTATGATCTGACGTACCATGATACCCGCAAACAGAAATTCGCCTTCGCGCCTTACGGGGAAGAAGCGGATCACCCGGATGCCCCTGAGGCGACCGTGCTTTGGCCGGGCGGGGAATCCACCGGCGTGGCCAACGGCTATTCCAACGTGCAGGCAAGGTTTGAATATAATGAAGAAGACGGGAAATACTACCGCTATCAGTACGGCGGGGAGCATATCGACGAGCTGACCGGCGAGCAGCTGGCGGTGGACAACGTGATTTTCCAGTACTGCCACGGGGAATTCCGGGACGACGAGGGCTATATGGCGTTCGAGTGTCACGGCGGCTGGCAGGAGGGGGACGCGGAGAGCGGCAACTTCCGGGTCCAGGTTTTCACCGGCGGCAAAATGATCGAGGGGACCTGGTCGAGATATGCGGATACCGATCCCGCCCTCTATGTGGATGAGGACGGAAATCCCATCGAATTAAACCGCGGCAAAACCTGGGTATGCATCATCTGGGATGAACACGCGGACGACGTTGTGATTGAATAATGTCGGATGGTTTTACAAAAGATAAACGAGAGGTGCAGACAATGAAGCAGATTTGGAACAGCTTCCGGCTGGCTTTTTCCATGTATTCCGTTTTCCCCGCCAGACAGGTGGAAAAAAACAGGGAAAATATGAAATATATCCTCATCTTCGTGCCTTTGGTGGGCGCGATCATCGGGTTTTTGATTAAGCAGTGGCAGGTGGTGAGTCCTTATCTGATTGACCGTGACCTGATGGGCGCGGTGGTGTGCGTGATGCTTCCGATTTTCCTTTCGGGCGGCGCTTTTTTGGACGGGTTTTTCCGTACCGTGGACGCTTTGTGCTCCCACCAGCCCAGGGAAGGGAAACTGGAGATTTTAAAAGATTCCCACAGCGGATATTTTGCCATTATTATCTGCGTATGTTATTTCTTTATCATTGTGGGGCTTTGGAGCGAGATGCCGCTGGACAGCTGGCCGGTACTGGCGTACGGCTTTGTCCTGTCCCGGGCGCTGTACGGGCTTTCCATCGTGCTTCTGAAGCATACGCAGGAAAGCAAGTGCTCTTTGTATATCGGCGACCCCAAGAGCAGGATGATCGTGGCTGCCTTTATGGTGGGTTACATCCTGATCTGCGTGGTGGGGATGCTGATGATCGATCCGCTGGTGGCGGCTTACTGCCTGATTGGGGCGGCGCTGGCGTTCGCCTATTTTTGCTACGTAGCTTTCCGCCATTTCGGAGGGATCACGGAGGATATCGCCGGATTTTTCGTCCATGTGTGCGAGATTATGATGCCCCTGGTGGTGCTTCTGACCAGCCTTCTGACCAGGCTGGATATTGCGGG
>CALWGP010000067.1 GCA_944380095.1 uncultured Lachnospiraceae bacterium
CCCTATTTTTCCACGGATACCGGGGTGGTGCTTCGGGCCGTGGAGGTGGAAGCGGACGTGATCCTTCTGGCAAAAGCGGTGGACGGGGTTTACGACGACGATCCCAGGACCAATCCGGATGCGAAGAAGTATGAGGAAGTGACCATTCAGGAAGTGATCGAGAAGAACCTGCAGGTGGTGGACATGACCGCATCTATCCTGGCGCGGGACAACCATATGCCCATGTGGGTGTTTGGACTCAATGAAGAAAACAGTATTGTCAACGCTGTGAACGGACCGTTTCGCGGGACGAAAGTGACGGTATAACCGGGAAGGATGAAGGAGGAGAACAAGGACTATGGACGAGAGATTACAGCAGTTTGAAAAGAAAATGGAGAAGGCTTACGCATATCTGGAGGCGGATTACCAGACGATCCGCGCAGGCCGGGCCAACCCCCACGTACTGGACAAGATCCGCGTGGACTATTACGGGACGCCCACCCCGCTGCAGCAGGTAGGCAATATTACGGTTCCGGAAGCGCGCATGATCCAGATCGCGCCCTGGGAGAAATCCCTGATCAAAGCCATTGAGAAGGCCATCCTGGCTTCCGATGTGGGAATCACCCCTTCCAACGACGGCAGCGTGATCCGCCTGGTGTTCCCGGAAGTGACGGAGGAACGCAGGAAGGCCCTGGTAAGGGACGTGAAGAAGAAAGGCGAAGAGGCGAAGGTTGCGGTCCGCAATATCCGCCGCGACGGCAATGATTTCTTCAAGAAGCTGGCAAAAGAAGATGTTTCCGAAGACGAGATCAAGGAACTGGAAGACAAGCTCCAGAAACTGACGGATAAATATACGAAAGAGATTGACAAACTGGTTGAGTCTAAATCCAAAGAGATTATGACCGTATAATCGGTTTGAACCCACGAAAGGATGACAGAAAGGGGCAGGCATAGCCTGCCCCTTTCCACAGATTGGAGGGAAACATGAACATTCCGAATCATGTGGCCATTATTCTGGATGGCAACGGACGCTGGGCAAAAGCAAAGGGAATGCCCAGGAACTACGGCCATGTGCAGGGCGCGAAAAACGTGGAGGTCATCTGTGAGGAAGCTTACCGGATGGGAATTTCGTATCTTACCGTCTATGCTTTTTCCACGGAAAACTGGAACCGTCCGCAGGATGAAGTGGACGCCCTGATGAAGCTGCTGCGAAACTATATGAAAACCTGCTTAAAAACCGCCGCGAAAAACAATATGTGCGTCCGGGTGATCGGGGATAAGACGAGGCTGGACGAGGATATCCGAAAAAGGATCGACGAACTGGAAAAAGCCACTGCCCGGAATACGGGACTGCATTTCCAGATCGCATTAAACTACGGCGGCAGGGATGAAATCCGCCGCGCGGCGGTAAAGATTGCCCGCATGGTAAAGGAAGGGGAACTGGACGCAGACCGGATTACGGAGGATCTGATCAGCGACTCTTTGGACACCGCAGGGATTCCGGATCCGGATCTTTTGATCCGCACCTGCAACGAGGAGAGAATTTCCAACTTCCTTCTCTGGCAGCTGGCTTATACGGAGTTTTACTTTACCCCGGTGGCGTGGCCCGATTTTTCAAAGGCAGAACTGGAGAAAGCCGTGGAAGCATATAATCATAGGGACAGAAAGTATGGCCTTGTGAAGGAGGAGTGAGGATGTTTGGAAAGCGGCTGTTGAGCAGCGTTGTCCTGGTGGCGCTGGCTCTGATTTTTTTGCTTGCCGGCGGCATCTGGCTTGGGACACTGATTACTGTCCTTTCCCTGGTCGCATTCCGGGAGCTGATGTGCGCCTGCCAGGTGGAAAAGGAAGGAAAGACCGGTTTTTTGGAATGGGTCGGATATGCGGGAATTGTTTTTTACGGCCTGTCCATGACGCTGACCAGGGATTTTTCCCTGGGACTTGGCATCCTTGTTTTCCTTTTCCTGGGAGAGATGTTTGTTTATGTATTCCGGTTTCCTGTTTACAAAGCCCAGCAGGTTATGACTGCCTTTTTCTGCGCTTTTTATCCCTGCGTGCTTTTTTCCTTTGTCTATCTGACCCGGGAGCTGACGCACGGGATTTATCTGGTATGGTTTATTTTTATCAGTTCCTGGATCTGCGATACCTGCGCCTATCTGTCCGGAATGGCTTTGGGCAGGCATAAGCTGGCCCCGGTATTAAGCCCGAAAAAATCCGTGGAAGGCGCGGTCGGGGGGACGGTCGGCTCGGCGCTGGTAGGCGCCCTGTTTGCCTGGATTTTCCTCCTGCCCGTGCGAAAGGATGTCAGCGTGGTCTGGGTGGCGGCTGTGATCTGCGCGGCGGGCGCGGTGATTTCCCAGGTGGGGGATCTGGCGGCTTCCGCCATTAAAAGAAACCATGAGATCAAAGACTACGGGAAACTGATTCCCGGACACGGGGGGATTATGGACCGGTTTGACAGCGTATTGTTTACGGCGCCGATTATCTATTATCTTTCCGTAGTGCTTTTAAAAGTGGGATTTGCCTGATCTTGCAAAAAAGTCAGGCAGGGAGGTAAAGACTTGAAAAAAATAACGGTATTGGGATCCACCGGTTCCATCGGGACCCAGACGCTGGAAATCGTCCGGGATAATCCGGACCTGCAGATTGCAGCGCTGGCGGCGGGACAGAATGTGGATCTGATGGAAAAGCAGGTCCGGGAATTTTCGCCCCGGATCGCAGGGATGTGGAGCGAAGCAGCGGCAAAAGACCTGCGGGAGAGGATCGCAGACCTGCCGGTGAAAGTGGTCTGCGGCATGGACGGCCTGCTGGAAATCGCTTCCATGCCGGAAAGCGACGTGGTGGTGACCGCGGTGGTGGGCATGATCGGTATCCGCCCCACCATTGCCGCCATCGAAAGCAAAAAAAACATTGCGCTGGCCAACAAGGAAACGCTGGTGACCGCAGGGCATCTGATCATGCCGCTGGCAGCCCAAAAAGGCGTTCCCATCCTTCCGGTGGACAGCGAACATTCGGCTATTTTCCAGTCTCTGCAGGGCAGCGCAGGAAACCGGATTCACCGGATTTTGCTGACGGCTTCCGGCGGCCCGTTCCGTGGGATGGGCCGTGAGGACCTGGAACGGATGAGCCTGGAGGATGCGCTGAAGCATCCCAACTGGTCCATGGGCAAAAAGGTGACAATCGATTCCGCTTCCCTGGTCAACAAAGGGCTGGAAGTGATGGAAGCCAGGTGGCTTTTTGACGTTCCCCTGGAACAAATCCAGGTGTTGGTCCATCCCCAGAGCATCCTGCATTCGGCGGTGGAATACGAAGACGGGGCCGTCATCGGCCAGATGGGCCTGCCGGATATGAAACTGCCCATCCAGTACGCTTTGCTGTATCCGGAAAGAAGGCCCATGCGCATGCCGTATATGGATCTGTTCCGGATCGGACAGCTGACTTTCGAAGAGCCGGATACGGAAACCTTCCCCGGACTTGCGCTGGCTTACCGGGCGGCAAAGTGCGCGGGCAGCATGCCCACGGTGTTCAACGCGGCCAATGAAATGGCGGTGAAGCTTTTGCTGGAAAAGAAAATCCGTTTTGCCCAGATTCCGGAGCTGATCGAAGCGGCCATGAATCATCACCGCGTCATCGGGAATCCTGATCTGGAGGAGATTCTGGAAACGGAAGCCGAAACCTATGAGTTTATCAGGCATTTATAAAGTATAGACAAAGCGGGAGAGAACATTTTGATTGCAACAATCCTTATATTTCTGCTGATCTTTTTCGTCATTGTGATGGGGCATGAATTCGGGCATTTCCTGCTGGCAAAGGCCAATGGGATCCGGGTCAACGAATTCGCCATCGGGATGGGACCGAAGATTGCCCATTTTCAGAAGGGGGAAACGGATTACGTCCTGCGGGCCCTGCCCATCGGCGGCGCCTGCATGTTTGAAGGCGAGGACGGGCTGGAGAGTGAAAACGGACGGATCCAGGAAGGAAATTTCCAGAACGCGTCCGTATGGGCCAGGATTTCCACCGTTGCAGCGGGCCCGATATTCAATTTCCTCCTGGCGTTTGTGTTCGCCGTTATTGTGGCGGGCTATGCCGGGGCGGACCTTCCGATCCTGGGCGGCGTGACACAAGGGTCCGCGGCGGAAG
Organism: uncultured Lachnospiraceae bacterium; assembly: GCA_944380095.1. GTDB lineage: Bacteria > Bacillota > Clostridia > Lachnospirales > Lachnospiraceae > Gallintestinimicrobium. Next base: position 4,117 of record CALWGP010000067.1, read on the forward strand.
CGGCCGGGATGCAGGCTGGGGACAGAATTACCCGGTTTAACGGGAAGGTGCACCTGGCCCGGGAGATCGCTTTGGAGATGGCGTTAAATCCCGACGGGGAGCCGGTAGAAGTGGAATATGTGCGGGACGGGGAACGCTATCGCACCACCCTGACGCCCGCTTACAGTAAGGAACAGGGACGGTATCTGGTCGGATTCGAAAACTATTCCTATCCGGTGGCGGCAAAAGGATTTCAGCTGTTTGAATATGGCTGGTACCAGCTTCGCTTTTCCATCAAAAACTCGGTGATGAGCGTGGCCGCGCTGATACAGGGAAATCTGACGGCGGATGACGTGGCCGGCCCCGTGGGTATGGTACAGATCGTGGACGAAGTGAGGGAAGAAACGGCACCGGGCGGACCGCTTTTGGTATTTATGAACATGGTCAACCTGGCCATGCTTTTGTCCGTAAGCCTTGGGGTAATGAACTTGCTGCCCCTGCCGGCGCTGGACGGGGGCAGGCTGATCTTTTTGCTTTTGGAAGTCATCCGCGGGAAACCCATCCCGCCGGAAAAGGAAGGGATTATTCATTTCGCCGGCTTTGTGGCGCTGATGATCCTGATGATTTTTGTGATGTTCAACGATATTCAAAGAATCGTTGGATGAGGAAAGAAAGAGGAAAACACCTTGCCAAAAAGGGAGGTGTTTTTCTTTTCCCGGCATTTTGCCGGGGACGCATTCCGAAAAGCTTGTGAAATTTGAGGGGTTGACCAAAAAGGTAGGGAGCCGTATAATAATTTCACAGAAATTCTGTTCGGCGTTCTGCTGAAACGGGATGCGGGCGTTCTGTCCGCATGGATTTTCCGGGAAAATGTTTTGCCCGTCTGCCGGAGGGGGACGGGAGGAAAATGGAATATTTAACTGCCTGGTATTGGAACCGGGGAAAGGACCGCAGGAAAAACGAGGACTCCTTCTCTTTGCAGAAAGTCAAAATCGGGGGAAGGGAAGCCGCTTTTTTGCTGGTATGCGACGGCATCGGCGGATTGCCGGAAGGAGAAACGGCCAGCGGACTGGTGGCGGAAAAGATGACGGAATGGTTCTATGGGAAGGCAATCCGTTCCATGGCAAAGAGCGGGTGGCAGAAGCGGACGGCAGCGTCGGCCATAAAGGCCCTGCAAGAGGTGCAAGAAAAGATGGAGCGCTGCGAACGGGAGGAAGGGATTTGCTGCGGCACTACCTGCACCATGGCTCTGGTGAAGGGAGGGGCGTATGCAGTGCTTCATTCCGGGGACAGCAGGGCATATCAGATCGGGAAAAGGGAGAGACTGTTGACCTGCGACCATAAAAAGGACGGGATGCTTTGCCGCTGCGTGGGCGCCTTTGGCTTCCGGGAGCCGGACCTTTTGTTTGGCCGTCTGGCTTACGGGGATATGCTGGTGCTGTGCAGCGACGGCTTTTCCGGGAAGCTGCCGGAGGGCCTTTTAAAGAGCAGCCTTTGGGGAGAGGAGGAAACCGCAGCGTTTTATTTTAAAAGGTTAAAGGGGATAGGAGGCTTTTTGATGGAGCAGGGGGAGCGGGACAACCTTACGGCCCTGGTCCTGAAACGCTGCCGGAAAGGAGCAGGAAAATGAGCGTGGGGAAAGAAAGACGGATCGGGGAAAAGTATGAAATTTTAAAGGAATCGGGGAAAGGAGGGGCGGGAAAGGTCTATCAGGTAATGGATTTAAAACTGGGGAAAACCTGGGCGGCCAAGCGGGTTTTAAAGACGGTGCCAAGGCAGGAGCAGCAGGCACTGTCGCGGCTGGAAAACAGCGCCTTCCCGAGGATTGTGGACACGGTGGAAGAAGGATGTTACCGCTACCTGATCATGGACTGGATCGAAGGGGAGAGCCTGGAGAAGAGACTGAAGCGGGAAGGGGCCTTGGAAGCGGGGGAAGCGGTGCGTATCGCCCTTGCCATATGCAGGGCGCTGGAGGCGCTGCACGCCATGCAGCCGCCCCTGTTGTATCTGGACTGCAAGCCTTCCAACATTATGACGGACGGGGAGGGAAAGCTGTGGCTGGTGGATTTTGGCAGCGCGGTGGAAAACAGGGAACAGCAGGCGGACCCAATCGCCGCAAGTCCGGGCTATGCCGCGCCGGAACTTCTTTTTGCAAAAGGAGGGGGGCGCTGTGCAGACGTCAGAAGCGATGTGTTTGGCTTGGGGCGCACCCTGTATGCCTTGCTGAGCGGAAGGAACCTGCTGCGTCCCTCCGACGCGGCCTGCAGCCTCAATGACTGCAGCACAAAGGCAGACGAAGAGCTGTCCGGGATTGTGGAACGGTGTATGCAGACCGATCCGAAAAAACGGTACCAGACCGTGGAGGCGGTGCGGGAAGCGCTGCTTTCCTGGGAGGAAAAGCGGGAAAACAAAACGCGCCTTTTTTGCTGGCGGGCCGCCGCAAAGGCCGGTATTGCGGCCGGCCTTTGCGCCACTACAGGAAGCGGCCTTTGTTTTTACCGGCTTGTGCAGGAGGAAGGGATCTTATGGCAGGCAAAAGCGGCAGCGCTTGTCTTTTTTGCAGCCGCCGCCTGTATGACGGTTGTCTGGCAGAAATTGGGGACGACCCTGCTTTCCGGCAGCCGGCCTTTGTGCGAACCTTTGCAGAATGTGCTTCGGACGGAAAAAAAGACGGGCCGATGGCTGCTGGCCTGGCCGATTGCGGTGGCACTGTGCGCTGCCCTGTGCACGGGACAGGCATCCGGTGCTGCAAAGGGATACGAAAGCAAGGCCTGCGCCCCGATCCAGGACGGGGAAATGCAGGAAGAAGCTGTCCGGAAACTGCCGGTGGTTTTGCGGGATCACAGAATGAGGAAACTGCTGGTACGATCCGGGACGCCGCTGCGCACGGAAAAAAGCGTGTATCTGGAACTGGATCCGGCCCTTTTTGAACCGGGGCAGACATTTGTCGTCCGTGTGACGGCGCAGAAAGCGGACGGACAGGGGGAAGAGGGGGAGATACAAAGGGCGTGGACGTTTTTGTTTTGCCCAAAGGGGCCGGAAACCGGGCCCTGACAATCTTCCCTGTTTCCAGACCCTTTTTTCTGTGCTATACTGAAACGAAAGGAAAGCAGGAGGTGTCTTATGTACAGGGATCATACGAGGGTAGTGAAAATCGGGGACAGGGTGATCGGCGGAGGCAATCCGATCCTGATCCAGTCCATGACCAATACGCCCACCCAGGACGTGAAAGCTACGGTTGGGCAGATTCACCGTCTGGAAGCGGCAGGCTGCGAGATCGTGCGCTGCACGGTGCCGGATGAGGCGGCGGCCCGGGCCATTTCGGAGATCAAAAAGCAGATCCGCATCCCGCTGGTGGCGGATATCCACTTTGACTATAAAATGGCGATTGCGGCCATCGAAAACGGGGCGGACAAGATCCGGATCAATCCCGGCAATATCGGCGGGAAAGAAAAAGTGGCGGCTGTGGTGGATGCCGCCCGGGAACGCCGGATCCCCATCCGCGTGGGGGTCAACAGCGGTTCCCTGGAGAGAAACCTGGTGGAAAAATACGGGGGCGTGACGGCGGAGGGCATCGTGGAGAGCGCCCTGGACAAGGTGCATATGATTGAGGACCTGGGGTATCAAAACCTGGTGATCAGCATCAAATCTTCGGACGTAATGATGTGCGTAAAGGCCCATGAGCTGCTGGCAGGAAAGACCGATTACCCGCTGCATGTGGGCATTACGGAATCGGGCACCCTGATTTCCGGCAACATCAAATCCAGCATCGGCCTTGCCTTGATTTTAAACCAGGGAATCGGCGATACGATCCGGGTTTCCCTGACCGGGGATGTGACGGAAGAAGTAAAATCCGCGAAGCTGATCCTGCGCACCCTGGGACTTCGCAAGGGCGGGATCGAGGTGGTCAGCTGCCCTACCTGCGGCAGGACAAAGATCGACCTGATCGGTCTGGCCAACCAGGTGGAGACCATGGTGGGGGAATTCCCGGATTTGAACCTGAAGGTAGCCGTGATGGGCTGCGCGGTGAACGGCCCCGGGGAAGCAAAGGAAGCGGACCTGGGCATTGCCGGAGGGGTCGGGGAAGGACTCTTGATTAAAAAGGGAGAGATTGTCCGCAAGGTGCCGGAAACGGAATTTGTTTCCACCCTGCGCTACGAACTGGAACACTGGAAGGACTGAGAAGAAAAGATGGCAAAGCGTTTTGCGGAGGTATTTCCCGGGCTTAAGCTGAAAGAAGAATACAGGGCGCTGTTTGATAAGGTGGACGTGGAGCGGGTGACCGCCACCAGGCAGAAGGATTTTGTCAGAATTTACATCAGCTGCGGACGGCTCATTGACAAGCAGACGATTTTTGAGGTGGAAGGGCAGATTAAAAACCAGCTTTTTCCCGGATGCAATATCAGGATCAAGATTCAGGAAAAGTTCCATCTGTCCGCCCAATACGATCCGCCAAAACTGCTGGACGCCTATTACGAAAGCATCCTGCTGGAACTGAAGGAATGCAGTCCCGTGGAGTACAGTATTTTTAGGAATGCGCAGCTTTCCTTCCCGGAGGAGGGCAGGCTTACACTGGCCGTGCCGGATACGGTGATTGTCCGGGAACGCTGTCCGGAGCTGATGCGGATCCTGGAGAAAATCTGCTGTGAGCGCTGCGGGATTGCGCTGGAAGTGTGCGCAAAGTACATCCCTTCCGCCGAAGGCAGCAGGGAAGAAAGGGAGCAGGCTATCGTCCGCCGGGTGGAGGCATCTTCCCGGGAGCCTTTGACAGGAGAGAAAGAAGCGCCCTTTGAGGGAGGAACGGTGCGCAGCCATGCGCAGGGTGCCCGGGACGCAAAGGCGGACGCAGGCGCAGCCGCACGGAAAGCTTCCGGCTTTAAGGGGCGGGGAGAAGGCCGCAGCGATTTCCGCAGAAGCGGCAAAAAAAGCGATAATCCGGACGTTCTGTATGGCCGGGATTTCGACGGGGATCCCATTCCCATAGAAGAAATTATCGGCGAGATGGGCGAGGTGGTGATCCGGGGGAAAATCCTGAATCTGGATAAACGGGAGATCAAAAATGAGAGGACCATTCTGATTTTTGACGTGACTGATTTTTCGGATACCATGACCATCAAGATTTTCACTTTAAACGAGCAGGTGGAAGAGATCACCCAGGGAATCTGTCCGGGCGCTTTTGTGAAGATCAAGGGACTGACCATGGTGGATAAATTTGACGGGGAGCTGACCATCGGCTCGATCGTCGGGGTGAAAAAGATCCCGGACTTTACCGGTTCCAGGATGGACCACAGCGTCCAAAAGCGGGTGGAACTGCACTGCCACACCAAAATGAGCGATATGGACGGGGTATCCGAGGTGAAGGATATCGTAAAAAGGGCTTACCAGTGGGGACATCCTGCCATCGCCATTACGGACCACGGCGTGGTGCAGGCGTTTCCGGACGCCAACCACCTGGTGGAGGATTTATGGAAAGCGGAGAAGGCAAAGCGAAAGGAGGCCGGGGAAGAAAACCCGGACCGAAACGATTTCTTCAAGGTAATTTACGGCTGTGAAGCTTACCTGGTGGACGATTTAAAAGAGATTGTCACCGCAGACAGGGGGCAGACTTTGCAGGATCCGGTTTATGTGGTCTTCGATATTGAAACCACGGGTTTTTCGCCGGTGAAAAACAAAATCATAGAGATCGGCGCCGTAAAAGTGGCGGAAGGAAAGATTGTGGACCGTTTTTCCGCCTTTGTTAATCCCGGGGTGCCCATTCCTTTCCGGATTGAGCAGCTGACTTCCATAAACGACGAGATGGTTATGGACGCGGATCCCATTGAAATCGTTTTGCCGCAGTTTCTGCAGTTTTGCGAAGGCGCGGTCTTTGTGGCCCACAACGCCGGTTTTGATATGAGCTTTATCCTGGAAAACGCCAGGCGGCAGTCCCTGCCCCTGGAGCCTACCTATGTGGACACGGTGGGGATTGCCCGTGTACTTTTGCCCAATCAGGCCAAGCATACGCTGGATGCGGTGGCAAAAACCATGGGCGTTTCCCTGGAAAACCACCACCGGGCGGTAGACGACGCAGAGGCTACGGCGGAAATTTTCGTCAGGTTTTTGCCGCTTTTGCAGCAGAAAGGGTGCCAGACGCTGGCGGATGTAAACCGGCTGGGGGATTCCAGCCCGGACCTGGTGAAGCGGCTTCCTTCCTACCACGCCATTTTGCTGGCCAAAAATGATATTGGGCGGGTCAATCTGTACACCCTTGTTTCGCAATCCCATCTGACCTATTTTCACAAAACGCCGCGGGTGCCAAAAAGCCTTCTGGCAAAGCACAGGGAAGGACTGATCCTGGGAAGCGCCTGCGAAGCGGGGGAACTTTACCGGGCCCTTCTGGACGGGCAGTCCGACGCGCAGATCGCAAGGATTGTGAACTTTTACGATTATCTGGAAATCCAGCCGGTGGGCAACAACCTGTTTATGATCGAGTCGGACCGGATTGAAAATATCCGTTCCGTGGAGGATATCCAGGACATCAATAAAAGAATCGTTCAGCTGGGAGAGCAGTTTAACAAACCGGTAGTAGCGACCTGCGACGTGCATTTTTTGGATCCCGCGGACGAGGTTTACCGCCGGATCATCATGGCAGGCAAGGGATTTAAGGATGCGGACGACCAGGCCCCCCTGTTTTTGCGCACCACGGAGGAGATGCTGGAGGAATTCCAGTATCTGGGCAGCGAGAAAGCCAGGGAGGTGGTGATTTCCAATCCCAATTTCATTGCGGACCAGGTAGAGCCCATTTCCCCGGTGCGGCCGGACAAATGTCCGCCCGTCATCCCGGACAGCGACAGGACGCTGACGGATATCTGTTATCGGAAGGCCCACGAGCTGTACGGGGAGAACCTTCCCAAGATTGTGGTGGACCGGCTGGAAAAGGAACTGAATTCCATTATTAAAAACGGGTTTGCCGTGATGTACATTATCGCCCAGAAGCTGGTATGGAAATCGGTGGAGGACGGATACCTGGTGGGTTCCAGAGGTTCCGTCGGTTCCTCCCTTGTGGCGTTTATGGCCGGGATTACGGAGGTAAATTCCCTGAGCGCACACTATCGGTGTCCCAAGTGCCACTATTATGATTTCGATTCGGAAGAAGTGAGGGCCTATGCGGGAAATGCCGGCTGCGATATGCCGGACAAGCTGTGTCCGGTCTGCGGGGAGCCGCTGGTCAAGGACGGGTTTGATATTCCCTTTGAGACGTTCCTTGGATTCAAAGGGGATAAGGAGCCGGATATCGACCTGAATTTTTCGGGGGAATATCAGAGTAAGGCCCATAAATACACGGAAGTAATTTTCGGGGCAGGACAGACCTTCCGCGCCGGGACGATCGGCACGCTGGCGGACAAGACGGCCTTTGGCTATGTGAAGAACTATTTCGAAGAGCGGGGAAAAAAGAAGCGGGTGTGCGAGATTAACCGGATCGTCCAGGGCTGCACCGGCATCCGGCGCAGTACGGGGCAGCATCCGGGCGGGATTGTGGTCCTGCCGGTGGGGGAAGACATCAATTCCTTCACGCCGGTGCAGCATCCTGCCAACGATATGAACACGGACATTATCACCACCCATTTTGACTATCACTCCATCGACCACAACCTGCTTAAGCTGGACATCCTGGGACACGATGATCCTACCATGATCCGGATGCTGCAGGATCTGACCGGGGTGGATCCTACGAAGATTCCGCTGGACGATCCCCAGGTAATGAGCCTGTTTCAGAATACTTCGGCGCTGGGGATTACGCCGGAACAGATCGACGGCTGCCCGGTAGGCTCCCTGGGCATTCCGGAGTTTGGCACGGACTTTGTCATCCAGATGCTTTTGGACACCAAACCGAAATGCTTTTCCGACCTGATCCGGATCGCCGGCCTGGGGCATGGTACGGACGTATGGCTGGGCAATGCCCAGACCCTGATCCAGAAGGGGGACGCCACCATTTCCACGGCCATTTGCTGCCGTGACGATATTATGATCTATCTGATCAACAAAGGGATGGATCCCAGCCTGTCCTTCTCCACCATGGAGAGTGTACGAAAGGGCAAGGGTTTAAAGAAGGAAATGGAAGACGCCATGCGAAAAGTGGGAGTGCCGGAATGGTATATCTGGTCCTGCAAAAAGATCAAGTACATGTTCCCCAAAGCCCATGCGGCGGCTTATGTGATGATGGCATGGCGGATTGCCTACTGTAAGGTAAACTATCCGCTGGCGTATTACGCGGCCTATTTTTCCATCCGGGCCTCGGCCTTTTCCTATGAGATTATGTGCCAGGGGCAGCAGCATCTGGAGACCGTGATGGCGGATTACAAGCGCCGGTCCGACAGCCTGTCCCAGAAGGAGCAGGCGTCCTTAAAGGATATGAAAATCGTACAGGAAATGTACGCAAGGGGATTTGAATTCCTGCCGATTGACCTGTTCAAGGCGCATTCCAGAAACTTCCAGATCATGGACGGAAAGATCATGCCTTCCCTAAACAGTATCGACGGACTGGGGGAAAAAGCGGCGGACGCCATTGTGGAGGCGGCCAAAGACGGCCCGTTTTTGAGTAAAGACGACTTTAGGGAACGCTCCAAAGCCAGCAAAACCATTGTGGAGATGCTGGATAATCTGGGGATTTTAGGGGATTTGCCGGAATCCAACCAGATCAGCCTGTTCGACTTTATGGCGGGATGAAAAGGGGACTTTTGTCCCTGACGCAAGGGGTACGGTGGAACCTGGTAAAACGGGTTATGCCGTACCCCTTTGCTGGGCTGTAAAACGGAAACGGAAGTTTTTTTATGTTTTTGAAAAAAGTGCTTGCAATTTTGGCTGAAATATTATATAGTAAACAAGTGCCAAGCGAACGGCACGAATGAAAAGGATGGCTAGTTGGTCAAGCGGTCAAGACGTCGCCCTCTCACGGCGAAAACAGGGGTTCGATTCCCCTACTAGCTG
>CALWGP010000068.1 GCA_944380095.1 uncultured Lachnospiraceae bacterium
CTTCCGGCTGCAACGACATGGTACTCGTTCGCTTTCTCTTTGAAGTATTTGAGGGTGTTGAGCGCCTCCGGGCATTCCTGTACCTCATCAAAAATGACAAGGGTCTTGCCGGGCAGAATTTTTTCCCCGGCGATCATGGAAAGCAGTTCAATAATCCGCCGGGGGTTTTTATTTGCCTCGAAAATGGATTTCAGCTCATCTTCCTCGTCAAAGTTAAAATAAACATAGCTTTCATAGCAGCTTTGGCCGAACTCTTTTATGAGCCAGGTCTTTCCCACCTGGCGGGCGCCGCGAATAATGAGCGGCTTTCGCTCCGGGTCGTTTTTCCAGGTTACAAGCTGCGAAAATGCGTTTCGTTTCACTCACATCACCACCTTTTTCACTGACCAAAAATAGTATAACACATTTTTCCGGGTTTTACAGCCAGGATAAAACACATTTTTCCGGGATAATGAGCAAAGCAAAAACACATTTTTCCCAATCAGGGAAAACCCGCATTCCTTCCCGTTACAGTTTTTTCAGGTAGTGTCCGATGACGGAAACGCCTTCGTTCATCACGATGAACGCCTGCGGATCGTATTTCAGGACGATATGTTTCAGTCTGGAGACTTCATATTTGGAAATCAGGATGTAGAGGATGTTGGATTTTTCGTTGGTGTAGGCGCCCACGCTGTCCAGACGGGTAATGCCGCGGTCCAGCTCTCCAAGAATTTCCTGTTCCAGCTCCCGGCTGTCCTTTTTCGTAATGATCCGGACTTCCACATTGATATTCTGGGAATGGGTCCGGTCAATGGCCATTCCGCTGACCGCCGCATAGATCAGGGAATAGATCACGGTGCTGACGTTGAATAAAAACAGGCAGATCCCGTACAGCACCACGTTGGTGATCATGTTGACCCGTCCCACGCTGAAATTTTTCTTCCATTTAATCAGAAGCATCCCCACAATATCCATGCCGCCCAGGGAACCGCCCATGCTTAAGGCCGTGCCCATGCCGTAGCCGCAGATCAGGGCGCCGATTACGCTCCCCGCCAGCACGTCGTCCGGCAAAAGCGGCTGCTGCGGGATCGGGATAACGGAAAGGAAAACCGTGGTGGCCGTAACACAGATCACCGTCTTGGCAAGGAACTGCTTGCCCAGGTTTTTCATCGCCAGAATCAGGACCGGGATGTTCACCGCGTAATAGATCAGGCCGGCGATATCGAAATTCTGCAGCGGAAGATGCAGATAGCTGACCAGCACGGTACGGATCACCTGTGCAAAACCCATCATCCCGCCGCTGTAAAGGCCCGCCGGCACAATAAACAGGTTGACCCCCGCGGAATAAATCGCCGCCCCGAACAGTGCAATCAGAAGGCGCTTGCCTTCCTCCCTCATTTCACTCTTTTTAAAATGCTCTGTCAGTTCCATATACTTTTCCCCCTGGTCGTATCTTCAGGAAACCGTTCGTTCCTCTTCTTTTATTTTGCATGGCGCTTTCCGAGATGTCAAGGCCTGTTTCCCGCCCCGCAAAAAAGTGTGCGCCGCCCAAAAGAAACAGCTGCGGCTGCGGCAGGTTCCCCCGCCGCAGCCGCAGCCGCTTTTTTGTTTCCGTCTGACGGCAGACGTCCGTGCGCCGTTTTGTAAGCCGCAGGATCGGTCAGTCTTCCCGGCTAAGCCGTCCGAAAAAGGTCAGCAGGTAGATTCCGCAGATTCCCACAAGCACATACACCAGGCGGCTGATCCAGCTCATGTCCCCGAACAGCATTCTTACCAGATCCAGCCGGAACAGGCCGATCAGTCCCCAGTTGAGCGCACCGATGAACACAATGATCAATGCGATATAATCCAAAGTCTTGCTCATTTTTTCAGCCTCCTTTCAGACAGCTACAGCATGCCCGGAAAGAAGCCCTTTTATTCTGCGTCCTTTTTCTGATCCGCTTCCCGCACCGCCTTTTTGGCCAGCGTCATCATAATGCTGTGAAAATCTTTCAGGAATTCGTCGGGATGGATGTTCGGTCCTTCCCTAAGCCACCGCAGGATAACGGCAAGATATCCTTCGCAAAAAAAGGTGACATAATAAGCCTTCCCGCTGCTGTCGGAAAACAGATCCCCCACCAGGTACAGCACCACCGGCTGCAATACTTCGCAGAAATATTCCCGGAAGGAATTTTGTCCTTCCACCTGCAGGGCATTCTGGTAAAACTCCTTTTCCGAATAAAAATACCGGCACAGGTCGTCCAGAAGTCCCCATTCGTTTTTCATCCGATCCAGGCAGATGCGGGATACGAAATCCGTATAAAAAATCCAGTTTACCAGTTCATACTTGTCCCGGAAATGGTAATAAAAACTTTTTCGGTTCATCCCGCAGGCTTCGCAGATATCCCCGATGCAGATTTTGGCAAAAGGCTTCTGTGCCATCAGGTTTTTCATGGACTGCGCAAGCGCGTTTTTTGTAATGCTGGGATCCGGCATCGCTTTTTCTCCCCTTTGGCCCAATTTCACGCCGGACGTCACAGCCGGCACCGTTTCAGCAGGGCGATCCCCGTCGGATACGGTCCCGTATGCACGCCGATGGTGGCCCCCACATGGAACGTCTCAATGCGCCTGATCTGGTCGGCCCTGTCCCGGAATTCCGCCTTCACCTGTTCGCGGTACTTTTTAAACTCTTCCCTGTCCAGGCCGCATGCCAGGCCGAACCGGTATTCGGAAAGATCGATATGGTCCGCTTCCACATAGGCCCTGGCTTTTTCGATGGTCTGCTGCAGGGATTTCTTCCGGCCCCGGCTGACCCCTGCGGACACCAGTCCTTTGTCCAGATACTCGATCAGGGGCTTGATTTTGAGCACGTTGCCGATGGTAGTGGCCGCCCGTCCGATCCGGCCGCCGTGCTGCAGATATTCCAGGTCGTTGGTGGTAAAGAAAATCCGCCCGGAGGAACGGATCTCCTCCAGCTTCTTTACCGCCTCCTTCAGCTCCAGCCCCGCGCCCCGCAGACGGCAGGCTTCCTCCACCAGCATCCCCTGCAAAAGGGTCACCAGCTCCGAATCCATCACCTCGATCTGCGCGTCCGGATACTCCTCCAGGATCTGGGTCCTGGCGTTCATGGCGGACTGGATGGATCCGCTGAAAGCGGCGTTGATGCAGATGCACAGCACCGGCACATTTTCTTTGGCATACCGTTCAAAAACATCCGCATAGTCCTGTACGGAAGGCATGGAAGTCTTGGGGAATTCCCCGGCGCGGTCCGCCATCATCCGGTAAAACTCCTCCACTCCCACATCCACGCCTTCTTTCATATAGTTTTCCTCTTCAAAGGAAACATAAAAAGGCACAATTTCCACGCTCAGCTCCTGTACCCTTTCCCGGGGCAGGTCACAGGCGCTGTCACTGATAATCTGAAAACGCATCGTCTCTCTCCTTTCCTCTCTCTTTGGTTGCTTCAGCCGTGCAGCCCCCTGGCCTGACGGTCCATATCTTCCACCACAATATCATAAATTTCTCCCAGTCCGGCGCAGTATTCCAGCACTTTCCAGGGTTCGTTGGTGTGGAAGTGGATCTTGATCAGTTCGTCGTCCCCTACCGCCAGCAGACAGTCGCCGCGAAAATGCTCCGTAAAGTATTCGCTGATCTCGTCCTCGTCCAGTCCTTCTCCTTCGATCAAAAGCTGCGTATCGTATTTGAACTCCAGCATCCTTCTTCCCTCCTGTGGTCTTCGCTGCTTTTGATTATATCATATTCTTCCCCGAAATTTGTACCTTTTTCCCAAAACTGTCATAGAATAAGGAAAAGGACAAAAAAGGCAGAAGGCATGTTTTCTCTTCTTTCCGGCGACGGCATCCGTCTAGCCGTTTATGATTATCGGCCGGACGCCAAAAAAACCGTGCTTTTGCTGCACGGCTGGCCTTTTTCCCATGAAATTTTCGAATATCAGATCCTTGCTTTAACCGGTCTGGGGTATCGCGTGATCGCGCCCGACTTCCGCGGCTTCGGCGCTTCCGATTCCCCCGTTTCGGGCTACGGATATGACCAGCTGGCCTCGGATCTTTACGGTATCGTTGCGTCCCTGAATCTGTTTTCCTTCACCCTGGCCGGATTTTCCATGGGCGGGGCCGTGGCCCTGCGCTATATGCGCCTTTACGGCGGCTACGGGGTGAAAAAACTGATCCTTGCGGCCGCCGTTTCCCCCTCTTTCGTCCGGCGGCCCGGCTTTCCCGGCGGGATCCCCCTTTCGGACGCCGAAGCGCTGGTACAGCAGGCCAAAGACGACCGGCCCGCCCTGGTCCGCAGGTTCTGTCAGGAAAAACTGTTTGCCCGTCCCCACAGCCAGGCAAAAAAAGACTGGCTGGAACACATCGCCCGGTCCGCTTCCGCCGTCGGCACCGTGCAGGCAGCCTGCGCCCTGCGGGATGAGGACGGAAGGGCGGACCTTGCGGCGGTGACTGTGCCCACCTTTCTTTTGCACGGGAAAAAGGATGCCGTAGCGCCCAAAGAAACGGCGCTTACCCTCGCCGAAGAAATCCCCGGCGCCCGCCTCTTCTGGCTGGAACAGTCCGGCCACGGAATCTTTTCCGACGACGCTGCAAAATTCAACCGGATCTTTTTTCAGTGTTTATGAACGCAACTTTTCACAAAAATTTCACCTGACCCTCAGAAATTCGACACAAACTTCTGTTACAGTAGAATCAAGAAAGGCGGACAGCCTTTTTCTCATAAATACTTTTTCATACTCAGCCGGCCGGGCCCCCAACACCGACCGGCCCTCCTTTTTTATTTTTATATTTTACAGGATTTTACCGTCTTTTTCCCGATCAGGTACAGGGCCAGAAGGCCGCAGCCAATCACCAGCGCTGCGTGCCATCCTTTCTCCATGGAAGCCCAAAGCAGGGTCAGTCCCGCCACCGAAGCGGACGCCAGCCCTCCTGCGATCCATCTGCCGGCCTCTCTATGCCGTTGCCTTTTCCTTCCCTCTTCCATCCCCGTTTCCTCCTGGCCTTTTCTTTCATTATAGAGCCATTTCCTTAGTAAAAAGTTTTCCTCCCGCAAAAATTATGGATAAGGAAAACAAAAGATTTTCTTAATGCCGGGCTGTTTTGTTCCTGGCTTTGTGCTATACTGATTTTTGGCGGCTTTGGGGCCGCCTAAAGCACTAAGGAATCGAGGTTTATGATCATGCAGACAAAGGAAAACGCTTCTTCCACCCTGATGACGGAAGGGCCTATCTGGAAAAAGATCGTGCTCTTCGCCCTGCCCCTTTTTCTGGGCAACCTGTTTCAGCAGCTCTACAATACGGCCGACTCCCTCATCGTAGGGAACTTCCTGGGCAGCGACGCCCTGGCGGCGGTGAGCTCTTCGGGCAGCCTGATCTTTCTGATGGTGGGATTTTTCAACGGCATCGCCCTGGGCGCCGGCGTGGTAGTGGCCCGCTATTACGGCGCCAGACAGATTGACAAACTCCAGCGGGCCATCCATACGGACATCGCCTTCGGCCTGGTAGCCGGCGTGGCGCTCACCGTCATCGGTCTCGTCCTGGCCCCGAAAATGCTGGTCTGGATGGGCACGCCCGCGGATGTGATGCCCAACTCCGTCCTCTATTTCCGGATCTATTTCCTGGGCTCCATCGCTTTTGTCATGTATAACGTATCGGTGGGCATCCTGCAGTCCATCGGGGACAGCCGCCACCCGCTGATCTATCTGATCATTTCCTCCCTGACCAACGTGGTGCTGGACCTATTGTTTGTGGGCGTGTTCCACATGGGCGTAGGAAGCGCGGCTTTTGCCACCATCCTCTCCCAGTTTGTCAGCGCTGTCCTCTGCCTGCGCCGTCTCATGCGCAGCCCGGAGGAATACCGGGTTTCCGTCAAAAAAATCCGCTTCGATTTTTCCATGCTCCGCCAGATCATCCAAAACGGCCTGCCCGCCGGCCTGCAAAACTCCATCATCGCCCTGGCCAACGTGGTGGTGCAGTCCAACATCAACAGCTTCGGGAAAATGGCCGTGGCAGGCTGCGGCGCTTACTCCAAAATCGAAGGCTTCGGCTTTTTGCCCATCACCTGTTTTTCCATGGCCCTGACCACCTTCATCAGCCAGAACCTGGGCGCGCGCCGGTACGACCGGGCAAAGCGCGGGGCACGCTTTGGCATCCTGTGCTCCATCTTCCTGGCGGAAGTGGTTGGCGTGTGCATCTATCTGGCCGCGCCTTTGCTTATTTCCGCCTTCAACGGGGACCCGCAAGTCATCGCCTTTGGCACGGCCCAGGCCAGGACCGTCACCCTGTTTTATTTCCTGCTTGCCTTCTCCCACTGTATCGCGGGCATTATGCGGGGCGCAGGGAAAGCCACCGTGCCCATGCTGGTGATGATGCTGTGCTGGTGCATCATCCGCGTTACCTACGTCACCGTGGCCGTCCGTTTCTTCCCGGTGATCAACACGGTGTTTTGGGCCTATCCTTTGACCTGGAGCCTAAGTTCCCTGATCTTCCTGGTTTACTTCTTAAAAGCGGACTGGATCCACGGGTTCGAGCGCTGAAGTTCCTGCGCCTTCCCGGCCTTTTGCGGCATCCATCCTGCGTCAGGAGCTGGCGGAGCTGTAATTTCGCACCGCCCGCTTCCACACGATCCGGGTAATCCCAAAAAACAGGATGGGCGCCGCCACGCCCCAGGCCATCAGAAGCGGGGACAGTTCCCCCATAAGGAACAGGCCCGGGAAATTGGTGATCACAAAAACCGGCAAAAGGAACGTCCCGATGCGCTGCATCCATTTCCCGTAAATGAGCTGGGGCATGTTGTTGAAATCCCACACCGCGGAAGTCATCTCCGCCACCCCCCTGGTGGCCACGATCCAGAAGCACAGCAGGTGGGGCAGCAAGAACAGGCTGTAAGTCAGAAGGGCCCCGCAGACCGTAAAAAACAGGAAACCGGTTACGGAAACTACGGTGACCGGCAGCCCGGCCCGGGCCCAGCCTAAAGCGATCATAATGACCCCGGCCACAAAGTCCGGCAAAAGCAGGGCTGCGTCCAGCCGCCGCATGGTAATCAAAAACTGCAAAGACACCGGCTTGACCAGGTACAAATCCAGCTCCCCTTCCCGCACCATCCGGCTGATGGAAGTAAAGTTCCCGTAATAAAGCATGTAAAATCCCGTCATCAGCGTATAAATCCCCACGAAAAGCAGGATATGGTCCGGCGTAAGCACGCCGATATCCGCCCCCACCCGGTAGACCACCGCCACATACAAAAGCTTAATGAGCATCCACCCCGTTTCCACCGCCACGCCGGCCGCGAAATTGGCCCGGTATTCCAGCTGGGACATAAGGGAGACCTTGGCAAATACCTTTAACAGGCGCAGGCAGCGCTTCGTTTCCGCCCAATACCCGTCCAGCTTTTTTTCCTTCTGATTTCTCTCTTTTTCCATTTCATCCTCCCACTGCCGCAAACCGCTTCAGCCCTTTTTTCCACATGCCAAATCCCAGCGCCCCAAACAGGACGATCCAGAAAACCTGGCACAAAACCCCGCTTCCCACCTGCATCCAGGAGAGCTTTCCGTTGATGATGTTCACCGGGAACTGGGTGGTGTAGGAAAAGGGCAAAAGCCCGATGAAAGCCGCCAGTTTTTCCCCGAAAATATCCATGGGGAAGATGCCGCCGCTGACCACCACCAGCACCACGCTGATGGTACCGAACATCAGGTTGACGTCCGTCAGCCAGAAACTCAGCAGCGCCACGCAGTAAAAAATGAAAAAGTTCAGGACCAGGGCCAGCACCAGGGCCGCCAGGAAGGCCAATATCCGCACGGCGGACAGTTCAAGGCCCAAAAAGGCCACGGAAAAAGCAACCAGTCCGGCAGCCACCAGCAAAAGGATGGCCAGCTGGGGCAGCTTTTCCCCCAGGAAGGAGAAAAACTGATACCGGCAGTAACCCACGGGTTTTACCAGGTATTTGTTCAGCCCGCCCAGCTTGATGTCTTCGTTGATCTGGGTTTCAAATCCCGCTCCCACCAGTTTGGAAACCATGGAAGCCAGCAGGGTATACACGATGATCTGCTGATAGGAATAGCCCGTCACCGCCCCGGCGTCGGCGTTCCCGTACAAGTAATTCCATAAAAAAGTCTGAATAATAATGGGAAAGACAGCGCTGGCCAGGCTTAAAAAAAAGTTTGCCCGGTACTCCAGCGATTTTTCAATTCCCATCTGAAACACACAGCGATAGGGATTCATACTGTCGTCACCTCTTTTTGAAACATCAGGGCGATGCTTTCTTCCAGCGGGATATCGGTTACCGTAAAGTCCTGTACCGGGAGGGTGGACAGGATGGCGGACGCGGTTTCCTTTAACGCAGGCCTGGGCACCTCCAGCACCGCCCTGGCCCCCGCCAGCTCCCGTACCCTTCCGTAAGGGGCCAGCTGTTCCTTTTTCAGGTTCCTGGTCCCCATCAAAGTCAAAAGCTTGCTGTCCCCCATCAGGTGGCCTAAATCCGCCAGCTGCCCGTCGTAGACCAGCTGGCCCTGGTTGATGATCACCGCCCGGCTGCAAAGTTCCTCAATGTCCCGCATATAGTGGCTGGTGAGGATGATGGTGGTTTTGGTCTGCTCGTTATAATAGCGCAAAAAGTCCCGGATCTTTTGCTGGGAAAGGATGTCCAGGCCGATGGTGGGTTCGTCCAGGAACAAAATCCTGGGCCTGTGGATCAGGGAGGCCAGGATTTCCATTTTCATCCGCTCGCCCAAAGAAAGCCTGCGCACCTGGACGTTCATCAGGTCTTTTACGTCCAGAAGCTCCGCCAGCTCTTCCACGGTCTTGCGGTATTCCCCGTCGTCCACGTCGAAAATACACTTGTTCAGATAGAAGCTGTCGCTGGCCGGCAGATCCCACCAAAGCTGGTTTTTCTGTCCCATGACGATGGAAAACCGGCGCTTGAACGCGTTCTTCCTCTCCCACGGGATAAATCCGTCGATTTCCACCCGTCCGGCGGTGGGGAACAGGATGCCCGACAGCACCTTTAAGGTGGTGGTTTTCCCCGCCCCGTTGGGCCCAAGCAGCGCCAGGATTTCCCCTTTTTTTACCCGGAAGCTGATATCCTTCACCGCTTCCTTGGTCAGCGTCTCCCTGCGGAACAAATTTTTCATGGAGCCTTTCAGCCCGTCCGCCTTCCGATAGTACTCGAACTCCTTTTTCAGGTGTTCCACCGTAATGATGTCCATGCTTTCCTCCTTATAAAAAATCCAGATGCCGGATATACTGTTCGAACTGCCGTCTTACTTCCGGATACCGGTATTTGCTGATGTAAAGTTTCTGCCCCGTGTCCAGCGTCAGGCTTTCCCTCTCCAGCCGCGAAACGTGATACAGGTTCACCAGAAAACTCTTATGGATCCGCGCAAACCCCTTATCCTTAAGCTCCTCTTCCCACCGGGCCAGCGTCTCCCCGATGAGGATTTCTTCCGGCCCGCAGTGCACCCGGATTTCATGCCGGTCGCTCTCCAGGTAGAGAATCTCCTTCTGCCGCACCCGGATCATCCCGTTTCCGGAAGGAAAAACCTGCCAGCGGTCCGCTTTTTTCCCGGTGCGGCCGATTTTCTCAAAAACCGCCGCCAGATCCTGCTCCAGCGCGTACTGGCGGACGATGTGGAAAAAGGGGCGTGGAAGGGCGGCGAATACGTCTTCCGCTTTTCCCGCCACGAAAATCACCGGCAGCGCAGGATCCCTTTCCCACACCGCTTCCGCCGCCAGCAGCGTCTCTTTTGCGCTGCCGCAGGAAAGGATCAGCCACGAAAGCCCCTCCGTCTCCCCGTCGCTTCCCGTCCCGGGCGGACAGGGCGGTTTTTTCAGCCTTCGGACCCGGCAGCCTTCCGGCCCCAGTCCGAAGTCCTCCCCCTTTTGTCTGCCGGCGGCCAGCAGCAGCGAAATGGTGTCTTCTATTTTCTGCGCAAACTTTTCTGTGCTGCAATACAGCCCCATTACAGGCATCGTCCGTTTCCTCTCTTCCCGGCTGTCGTCCGTATCATCATAGCAAAATCCCGGTGAAAAACAAGGGGCTATGCACCAGTGGCAAAAATTCCACCCCAGTGGAAAATCCCTGCCCAAAAGCGGATGGCGTCCGGCTTTTTTATATGGTAGAATGATCGGAAAAGGAGGAGCTTGCTATGTACTTTTACATTCCCACAAAAATCTATCAGGAAGAAGGCTGTGTCCGGGCCCACGGGCAGGAACTGGCCGCTTTGGGTTCCCGCGCCCTGATCGTTACCGGGAAGCATTCTTCCCGGAAAAACGGTTCTTTGCAGGACGCGGTTTCCGTGCTTAAAGAGCGCAACATCCCCTATCTGATCTTCGACGATATCGAGGAAAACCCTTCCGTGGAAACGGTGGAAAAGGCGAAGGAAGCCGGGCTTTCCTTCGGCGCCGACTTCCTCATCGGCATCGGCGGGGGCTCCCCCATGGACGCTTCCAAGGCCATCGCCCTGTGGATGAAGCATCCGGATCAGCCAGCCGGCTTTTTGTATACCAAAGGCGACACGGACAGCCTTCCCGTGGCGGCCATTCCCACCACCTGCGGCACCGGTTCCGAGGCGACCCCCTGGGCCATCCTCACCCGGCACGCACTGAAAATCAAGCAGGGCATCGCCCGGCCGGTTTTCCCTGTCCTGGCCCTGTGCGACCCCGGCTATCTGGCCTTCGCGCCCCATTCCGTGCTGGTTTCCACCGCCATCGACGCTTTCGCCCACTGCGTGGAAAGCTACTTAAATACCGGCGCTACTCCCTACAGCCGGATGCTCTGCCTGCAGGGCCTTAGGCTCTGGGGAAAAGCAAAAGGCGTCCTGTCTGGGGAGCGCGCCCCGTCCCCGCAGGATCTTTCCTGCCTGATGTGCGCTTCCACCATGGCCGGGATGGCCATTTCCCACACCAGCACTTCCCTGCCCCACGGGCTGAGCTATTATCTGACCTATGACGGCAGCGTCCCCCACGGACTGGCCGTGGGCGTGTTCCAGGTTCCCTACATGGCCGCCGCAGGCGCCGAAAAGATCGCGCCCCTGCTTGACGCCGCCGGGTTTGCCGGTCTGGACGCCCTTTCTTCTTTCCTCACTCCCCTGACGAAGCAGGAAATCCCCGCCGCTACCCGCCAGCGGGCAATCCAGGGCATGATGGGCAATGAGTCCAAGCTGAAAAACTGCCCTTACCCGGTATCGGAAAAGGTGCTGGAGGGATTCTTTTAAGGAAGTCGTCAAAAACGGCAAAAAGGAGGAAATTTATGATTAAAAATGTGGCCATTGTCAGCCTGTCCAGCGGGATAATCGGGGAGGATTTTGTCCGGCACGAGGTGGAAATCGGGGTAAAACGGCTGGAAAATTTCGGGATGAACGTCCGGTTCATGCCCCATGCCATGAAGGGAATCGAATATGTGAAAAACCATCCCAAAGACCGGGCCGCCGACCTGCTGTATGCCCTTAAAGATCCGGAGGTGGAAATGATCCTCTGCGCCATCGGCGGGGACGATACCTACCGGCTGCTTCCCTACCTGTTCGGCCACGGCGAACTGGCAGGGGCCGTTTCCAATAAGATTTTCCTCGGCTTTTCCGATACCACGGTTAACCATTTCATGTTCCATAAGGTGGGAATGAAAACCTTCTACGGACAGTCTTTCCTCTCCGATCTCTGCGAGCTGGACAAAGAGATGCTTCCCTACACCCGCGGCTATTTTGAAGAGCTCATCCGCTTCGGGACCATAAGGGAGGTCAGGCCCAGCAGCGTCTGGTATGAAGAAAGGACGGATTTTGGCGTCGATCAGATCGGCGTGCCCTTAACCTCCCACCCCGATTCGGGATTTGTCCTGCTGCAGGGCAGCCCCCTTTTCTCCGGGAAGATCCTGGGAGGCTGCATCGACACCCTCTATGACTTTTTCAACGGGGACCGTTATGCCGATATGCCCCTTTTGTGCCAAAAGTACGGCCTGTTTCCCAAGAAAGAAGACTGGGCCCAAAAAATCCTCCTGCTGGAATCCAGCGAAGAAAAAATGCCGCCTTCCAAGTACGAAAAAGCGGTGGCCGCACTAAAGGAAACCGGTATTTTCGAGGTGCTTTCCGGGGTGCTGGTCGGGAAACCCATGGATGAAACCTATGCGCGGGAATATCGGCAGATCCTCACGGATGTGATCGATTCCCCGGATCTGCCCATCGTATGGAACGTCAATATCGGACACGCCCAGCCCCGCTGTATCCTTCCTTTCGGCGTTAAGGCCACTGTGGACGTCAGCCGCCAGGTAATCCGGTTTGCGGACTGAAAAATCGCTGAAAGATTGTTTGTAATCCCTGTATACGGCAAAAAAGAACTCCCCAAACGGGCAAAAACGCCTGTCCGGGGAGTTCTTTTTTGCTCCGACGCAGAGGAAGGGCTCACCGCAGAAGAGAAGATGTCCGTCTTCCCGATCCTTTTCTCCATCCAGATGATCTCCATCGCCTGGTTTGAAAAGACCGAGGGCTTTGAGACACTCGCCAAAACCAACCGGGAAATGCTCCGCTTCCTCATCGAAAAGCGGGCGGAGACCGAACGGCTCATGTGGGAAGAACGCGGATTTTGAGGCGGTACCGCTAATGCCTTTTTACCGGCGGC
>CALWGP010000069.1 GCA_944380095.1 uncultured Lachnospiraceae bacterium
TTCCAGCAGGCCGTCCTGTCCGAAGAACTCCCCTTCACCATCGGAGGCGGCATCGGCCAGTCCCGAATCTGCATGTTCTTTTTGCGCAAGGCCCATATCGGCGAAGTCCAGTGCTCCATCTGGCCCGCCGAAATCCGCGCCAGGGCGCGCGAAAACGGGATTCTGCTGCTGTAACGGGCGTTCGTCCCTGTCGTACAAAAATATCATACAAAAAGTTTCGGGCGGGATTCCCATATTCGCGAATCCCGCCCGAACTGTCTGTAATACGATCCCATCAATCTCTCTACCGCCGAAGCTCTGCCGCTACTCCGGCTTTTTTAAACTCAGCAAAAAACTTTGCAGCAATTCCCTCTGCCCGTCGTTCAGCATCGAGACATTTATATTCTCCCGGACATCATTCCTGTCGAAACCGAGAAGATAATCTGTCGAACAATGGTACAACCGGGCCAATGCCACCAATATCTCAACGCTCGGAGTTCTTTCACCGCTCTCATAGTTGGAAATGACGGACGCTGATAATCCGATCAGATGCGCAACTTCCTTTTGAGATAGCCGCCTGGATAATCGCAGTTCCTGCAATCTTTCTGCCAAACCATATATCATGCACAAGCCCTCCTGAGTAATAGTTTAAGATATGTATTATCACTTTAGGACACATGAAATATGCTTTCAGCATTGATTTGTTTGCTCAAAGATGATATAATCCAGCTGTAATGCTGAGGCGGGATCTTTGCCCGGCCGGCATTCTGTAAAAGAAGCCATAACGAAAATACACAGGACGAAAGGCGGTTTATGACCATGAAAATGAAAAAATCTCTCATCTTTTTTTGTGCCGCGGCGATGTCATTCAATCTGACAGCCTACGCCGAAACGGATACGCCCGCAGAAACGGCCGGTACGGAAACCAAAACCGTGCAGGAGGGAGATCCGTCCCAGGAACCGACGGACCCTGACGAATCCGCACCGGTTATGGATAACCCCGGATTAGAAGACGTGATCGCTTCCATTTCCATATCCCCGCAGGGAATCATCAACATCAGCGGAGAGATCGGGCAAGAATTTACTTTTGATTTCCCTTCTGTCGATGTCACCTTCACGGAGGAGTGGCAGGATGCTGAAGTTTCCGGCTTTTCTGTGCGGGACGGAGAATTCACGGACAGGAATTACTCCGTTCATGAGGAAGAAAAAACCATCTCCATTCAGCCCCCTACCCGCACCGCGCACTATACATTCTCCATCGGCAGCATCACAATTCAAAAAGATGGCCAGGCATTTACCTTCTGGTTGAGCGATTCCGGAGACGATACTTTCTGGGCGTACAATTTCAAAGCCGCAGAAACTCCTGAGCCGGAAACGCCTTCCGATCCCGGCTCTGACGATCAGAACAGGGAAAGCGATCACGATAACCGGGAAAGCGATGAGAGCGACGGCTACGCTGAAGAAGAGCCTGTTTATGAGAAGCAGAACAACCAGGTAAATGCGGGCGGCGCAAGCGTCATTTCAACGGTGGACGGAATCTATTCCGACAGTCCGATCAAAGGTTTGGCCATCACCACAGCTTACGATACCGTATGCGCTGCGGCCGGCATACAGGAAAATGCCGCAGCCGGAGAAAAGCTTTCCTTATACGTCTGCAACAACTCAAATCCGCTGGAACAGGGCGCTTTTACCGAAGCTTCCGGATTGCTCGGGCAGAAAGTGGTTTCCCTCGTAGATGTGGATATGTACCATTTCTCCGCAAATTCCTGCCGGACGGTGAAAACTCTGCAGGCCCCGATCGAAATCATCATCGGTCTTCCGAATTGGGCCGTTCAGCAAAACGCCGTTTTTTCCGTCTTATGTGCGGATGAGGAGGGACGGGTTTTCCTTCTGCCCGATATGGATTCAAATGCCGGAACGATCACCATCCAGACAACCCATCTCGGAACCTGCGCCATCGTTTCCCCTCTGAACTGAATATCGGAATCAGGCGCATCGATCGATTTTATATGATATAAACCCAATCTGTAAAAACTTCAGGGGCGGGTGTGACTTCCACAAGTCACACCCGCCCCTGTTCGGGCCGATCCCTCTGCCGATCGCATCCGAACCCCCGAAGGTCTTTCGGTCAGGAAACGCTTCCAGCAGCTTCAGATTGTTACCCTCTGTTTTTGTTTTCAATGTCTGTTATAATGCGGATTGTTCTCGTTCAGCAGTAGATTTCTCTGGAAGGTTTAAGATATCCTTCCATAGATACCGTTTTTCAGTTTTTTGTAATCTGCCCAGACCAGCGCGCTACAAAAGTATCATACGTTTCCGGCAAAATACCATGCGTCACGTCGAGGCCCACCTTTCGCAAATATTTGATAAAAAGATGGAGCCATTGCGTCAGTAGATTATTCCTCTCCCTTTGCAACGGCTCCTCTTCTGGTACTAAACCGGTAATAGTAATATCAGGAACTAATTTTCATGGAACAAAAATCGATATATCCTGTAAACTCTTTTGCAGATATAAGATAGTCTCCCTTCCACAAATTTCCAAGGCTTCCTGTAAAAATTCAATACTTATGAAACTTCCATGGGGCAAACATCATAATTCCCGACATTACACTTATCATGGACTTCCCAACAATCATGGTAGTCATACTGTTCCCAAACTTTTTGGCATGTTGGACATATCATTGCGCCCCGGCTTCTAAGCAATGTAATTTTACAATCTTTTGTAAATAATGTATCGTGATACCAACTGTCTGCATAAACAGCTTCTGCTGCACATACTGTTACGCAAAACCAATTACAATCCACGCAAACATACATCGGTGCAATAAGACACTCATTCTCTATGACACGATTCCAGTCCACTGGATCCTCTGTCTTATCTGCTCCCCCTGCTTCTATTCTAGCTTTCTCCATTGCTTTTATAGTTTCGCTTAAAGTTAATCCCGAACTTGCCGTTGCCGATATGGGAACGAATAAAAGCATAAGCACCAGACTCGCTAATATTACTTTTCTCATTTTCATCCTCCTTTCCTAAACTTCTTGATCAAAAATCTCCACCCTGGATATAGCTCCTGATAAAAACTCATTGTACGGACACAATCAGATCCAGCAGAAAGTTCTCCTGAAAACAGACCGAATTCATCTGAAAGGACGCGCTGCGATCCGCCGTATCCCATTTTACGGAAACGGGGTTTTCCAGCAATTCCTCCTGTGATATCTCCCCGCCCGTTTCCCGGGTCAGAAAATCGATCCCGTCCGCATCTTCCGCCAGTTCTGCGAACAGCCGGGCGTAACGCTCCACTTCTTCCACGGGGCAGACGATCCGCCAGGCGACCTGACTCAGCCTGGAATTTTCATCGAACAGAAAAGTCGGGGAAGCCACCGCATTATATTCGTATAGCCCTGCCGCAACGGGCGGGCTGAGGGACACCATCCCGTTTGGCATCTCCCCTCTTCTGTATTCCTCGAACTGCGGGCTTTCCGGATCCAGCCGCTCCGCTCCAGGGCAGATCTCCAGAAACGCATCCTGCGCCATGTCCCATTCCAGCCCGTCGCCCGGAACCAGCGCTTTGTCCCTGACGATCAGGGAAGCCAGATCGCTCTTTTCCGTAACATCAACGCTCTGCTCTTCAGAAGCCCTTTTTCTCGAGTTGTATCCGTCGAAAACCCACAGAAACGCGATCGCCGTCAGCACGACGGCCAGCCCCTGCAGCACCCGCTTTTTCACCTTCATTCCCCCGTTTCCCTTTATGGTATGCTTCGATTGTGTATTTCCGCCTTTATTCTATCATACCCATTCCGCTATTTGTCCTGTTTTTCCCCAACTGTCGTCTGGCGTCCTGAATTGTCTTCGTCCGCCTCTTCCCGGTATGGATTTCATACGCCGTTTCGCCCGCTCCCCAGACCGCCTTCGCGCAAAACATCCCGTTTCCGTAATCCAGCTTTAAAATTCCTCCTGTGCGTTCCACGATTTCTTTCACGTTCACCAGTCCCCAACCGTGATTGTCCCCGTCCCCTTTCGTGGATTTGAATCTCCCATCATCCTCCTGCGGTTCCTCCTTATACCGGTTTTCCACACGCAGCATAAACATGTGATTGTTCGTCGCCAACTTCACGCGGATTTTCCTCTCGCCCTCATCGCACCGGACAGCAGCCTCAAAAGCGTTATCCAGCAAATTCCCGAGCGCCGAAAAGAATTCATACTCCGCAGCGGGAAGATGCGTAAAGCGAATCGACGCCGAAAATCCGATGTTCTCCCTTTCCGCCCGCATTTTTGCCTGATTCAGAAGGAAATCGACGCAGCCAAAACCCGTCCATATCGTCCCCTCGCTTCTCTCCTTCCCGATACGGATTTTTTCTTCCAGATGAGCGATCCCCCGCTCATAATCCCTCTCCCTCAGACAATCATAGAGATAGGCGAGATCGTACTTATAATCATGGCTGACCCGACGGCTGCATTCCATTTCCTGCCCGATCAGGGCATAGGCTTTTTCCAGAGACCGTTCACGCTGCAGATACATCCGGTTTACCGCTTCCAGCTTTTCATACTGCATCCAGGCCATCTGAAGAATCAAAAACAGAAAAACGCACACGATCACAAGCGCGCTCAAAAAGAAATCCGTTTCCCCGGAGACATCCCATGTCAGATTCATCAGATAAAAAATCAGAATGACCTCGATCCCTCCCAGCACGACCAGCAGGCTCCTTTTGCTCTTCAAGATGTCACCCGCGGACCGGAGAAGCATTTTTCTTTTCCAAAAGCAAATTCCCGCAAAGGCTGCCATCATCAGGCATTGCATCCATTTCGCCCGGCTGTCCGGATACAGATTGGCGTTCATCCCTTCGAATATTCCGTTTCTCATGCTGCTGAAAATCAGCGCCGGCATTTCCAGAAGCGCCATTGTCCACCTCATGAAAAACGTCCATGTAAACGCCGTCCGCAGTCCGTTTCCCGTGCGGCATCTTAGCCATATCGCTTCCGCTGCAATAAAAAGGGGAACGGATCCCACTGAAATCAACAGGCCCCTTCTTGCGCATACTTCTGCCGCAAAAAGAAGGAACAGCGCCGGATACAACAGTTTCCTCATGCGGCGGCCGCTCCCTTCGCACTCCCCGCAGCAATTCATATATCCCACGATGATCACCGCCATCTGCAGGCCGGCTTCTATCCCAGACAAAATCCGGAATGTCATGGATTCCTTTCCTCCCAATACGCGATAATTCTTTCCTGCACATCATGAAAACGCGGCCTGCTCACCGCCAGAATGTCCTGATTCCGCATGGACAGCTCCCCTCTCCGGAAAGACATGATATGCCTGGCATTTACAACGCATCCCTTATCCACATAAAAGAATTCTTCCGGATCCGTCTCCCCATAAAATTCCTGCAGGGTTTTTCGCTCTCTGCTCTCCCCGTTGCGATGCACGATCACGATATGTTTGCCCTCTTTTTTGACATAAAAAATGTCCCGGTAAAAAATCTTTTCCGCCCTGAGCTCATGATTTATGATATACGCCCTCTGATCCCTGGCGTCGATCTGCGGCATCATCGCTTCAAAAGCCTCCGGCAGCTTCCCTTCCATCAGCTCTTTTGGGATATAGCGAAACGCGTTGACCTCATACGCTTCGATCGCATAAGACAGATAATTTGTCACAAAAATGATGACCGGTTCCGAATAACGGTTCCGGATCTCCCTGGCGATCTGCAGCCCCGTCATATCCGCCATTTGCAGATCCAGCAGAAAAAAATCAAAACAGTTCTTTTCGTCCAGCGCCCGAAACAGGCCGGCGCTCCCGCCAAAACCTTCCACTTCAAACGGGATCCTTTTCTTTCGAAAATACGTTTCCGTGATCCGCGCCATTCGCCGGCGATCATCCGGCCGGTCATCCACGACCGCTATTCTCACCATCTTCGTTCCCCCACATTCCGAATCCATTTCGTCCTTCTGCCGGTAATGTCATATAAAAAATTTTCCTATCGTACAAAAAAAGCCCGGTTTCCACCAGGCTTTCAACGTAGCGAGAGGGGGATTTGAACCCTCGACACTGCGGGTATGAACCGCATGCTCTAGCCAACTGAGCTATCTCGCCAGATTCGATATGGGGCCTACAGGGCTCGAACCTGTGACCCTCTGCTTGTAAGGCAGATGCTCTCCCAGCTGAGCTAAGACCCCGTATCCTCGCGCCGCTTTTCCGCGACTGCTTGATTAGTATACAAAATACGGCAGAAAATGTCAAGCACTTTTTCAAAAAAGTTTCGGCCGCCTGTTTCCATATTCGATTTTGCCCGGTGCTGGCGGTCCCTTTTCCCCGGAGCGGCCGGGTCAGGCGGCCGTCGCCGCCTGCTGCATCGCCATCATCGTCAGCCAGCTGTTGAACTCCGCGACGATATCCCCGTATGGAACGGCCCAGCAGATTCCGTAAGTATCCCCGCCGGAAACGCTGCCCGTCCAGATCCCCTCCAGCGTGTAGAGCGCCCCGCCGCTGGAGCCATAGGAAATATCCGAGTAAAACTGAAGCACGTCCTGCTGCGGGTTGTTGGGATACTCCACGCTGTACTGATCCAGGATCCCGGGCAGCGCCAGGGAGTTGGGCCCGTCCGAAGAGCTCACCGCGAACAGCAGGTCGCCCTGGCTCTTCCCCGCCTCCTGCGCGCTCATCCCGGGCGCCGGGGAAATCGCCTCCAGCGTCCGCTGCGTCAGCGCTTCCGTCTCCACCACGATGAATCCCACATCCTTCGCCGGATTTCTGTAA
Source organism: uncultured Lachnospiraceae bacterium (assembly GCA_944380095.1). Classification (GTDB taxonomy): domain Bacteria; phylum Bacillota; class Clostridia; order Lachnospirales; family Lachnospiraceae; genus Gallintestinimicrobium. Next base: position 6,732 of record CALWGP010000069.1, read on the forward strand.
ACCACCGTGCCCGCGCAGCGGGTTCCGTCCGCGAACTCCACTTCCGTATTTTCATGCTTCAGGCAATGCGCCGCCGTGGAAATATAAACCGCATTCTGATCCATGGCCAGGATCACGCCGCTTCCCTGCGTCTCATAAATCAGCCCCATGGCGTCCGCGTCGCTGTAATTATCCGTTTTCACGTTGTGGGAAGCGGTGAGCGGCGCTGCGGCGTCCACAGCGGGCTGCAGGGCCCGGGTGACCCGCCTGATCTCTTCGTACAGCGCCCGCTTCGTCTCCGTCGCGGCTTTGGTTCCATAGGCCGGAGCCCCATGGCTGTTTTCCGGCTCTGCCGCCGTCCTGCTGACGGCGCCCTGACTCTCCGCCGCCATGGCGGTCATCGGAATCATGGCCAGGCATATGGCCAGAAAAAAGGACAGAATTCTTTTCTTCATCCGCAAACGATCTCCTCTCCGCTTTTCCTTCATCGGCTGGCTTTTATTGTAACATCCTTTTCCCCTTTTTGTCACTTTCTTTTCGTCCCGTTTCATTGTATACTAATTCCATCACCACAGGGAGAACACCATATGATAAAGCGAAACAAACGATTATGTCTCATCGATATCTGCATCTTCATCCTGTTTCTGGCGGCCCTGGCGCTGGCCTTCCGCCTGCCCGTCAGGCAGGAGCTTTCCGTGGAAATGTATTACCGCAACGCCCCCGAAGGCATCCTTTCGCAGCTCTTCTGGGGGGCGGACGGCAGCCTTTCCGCCGAGAACTGCTCCGACGGGCTGAGGGACGGCAACATCGTCCTCTTTTCCCTGCCCCAGCCGCCGCAGGACCTGAAGATGCTGCGCGTCGATCCTTCCAATACGGAAGAGGCCTACAGCATCACCCGCATTTCCTTCCTGCTCAACGGCGAATATTTCCGGGCCATGGACGCGGATGAAATCCTGGAGAAATTCGTCCCCGTCAACGCCGGCGTCGAACTTTCCGGCGAAGAGCTGGTCATCACCCCGCAGAATGCGGACAGCGGCCTGTTCATCGACAGCGACGAACTGAACGCCAGCGCCCTGGAAGCCTCCGGCGCCCTGCGCGCCAGGCAGATCCGGCAGCGCTGCTTTGCCCTGCTGTTCCTGGCCGCCGCCCTCATCGCCCTGGTCCACTGCGCCCCGCTTCTGAAAAACTATCTCATCTCCCTGTTTTCCCGGGACGAAAACGGCCGTTTCGACTGGTTTTCCCTGATCGCCACCGCGGTCATGGCAGGGGCCCTTCTTGTTGTTTTCGTCATCGGCCTGGGCAGCGAACTGGGACTGCATCCGGACGAATGGGACGTAAAGGCGTGCCTGGATTACGGCCTGACCCATTTTCTGCCGCCCGACATGCGGGATCCCGCCGTGGCCAACACTTACAGCGGCTACGGATATACGAAGCTGGAAAATTATACCTGGTACTTCTTCCTGGCCGGAAAGGTTTCCCTCCTGTTTCGCGCGCTGTTTTACTCGCTGCCCTATTACCGCATCCCCAACCTCCTGCTCTTTCTCTCCCTGGCCATCCTGTTCGCGCGCTGGATCCGCCGGAAGAACTGGCTCATGGTGGCGCTGGGCATCTGCGTGCAGGCCTGGTATATCTTTTCCTATACCACGGCGGACGCGCTGGACTTTTTCCTGGCGTTTTTCGCCGTCTGGCTGCTTTCCTCCGAAGACAGCCTGCTCTTTCGCTGCGTGGACGCCGACAGGATCACGAAACAGTCGATTCCGGGATTTCTCCTCCTGGGCCTTCTCTTCGGCATGATCGCCCTGGGGAAACCCAACTATCTCTCCATCCTGGCCCTGGTTTTCTTCGTCCTCCTCTTCCGCCTGATCCGCCGGAAGACGAAGCGGGAGCGCAAAACGCTGTGGCGCAATTATTTTCTGATCCTCGGCATTTTCGCCGCCGTCTTTCTCTTCCGCGCCGGCTTCGACCTGTACCACTACGGCATGCAGAAGGCGGAAGTCAAGGAAGCCGTGGCCATCGAGCACGCCCATGAGGACAAAAATCCCGCCACTCCCGTAGAGGAACAGAATCCCTCCTGGCACATGATGTCCCGGGGAGCCTCCCTGCAGGATTTCTTCCGTGAGAATCCGGAATGGTTCTCCATGAGCTACAAGAGCTTCTGCGGGCTGATCCAGGACACGGGCACCGGATTCTGGTACTACGCGTGCATGGGCTTTTTCTACGCCGCTATCCTGGCCGGCATCGCTTTCTTCACCTTCCGCTCCAAAGACCTGTGGGCGAAGATGGAATTTCTCGTCGGGATCGCGCTCATGGCCGGCGGCATCGCCGCGTCGGTGATCAATTCCTATGTCGTCGATTCCCAGGCGCAGGGCCGGTATCTGCTGCCCCTGATCCTGATCGCGGCCTATCTTTCCAGCCGCACCCCGCAGCTGTTCGAAAAATGGTATTTCCGCCTCATCCTGGCCGCTGCCGGCGTCTTTTCCGCAGGCTACTTCGGCCTGGTGGGCGTTCCCCTGTTTCTGTAAACGGAGATTTTTATGATCGACCCTTCCATCATCCACTTAAATTACATCAAAAAAGAACCCCAGTCGGGAAGCGACAGGGGCCTTCGTTATCTGTTCGTCAAAGGAAAGGATGAAAGCGGGGATTGTCTCGAGGTAACGGCCTGGCCGGAACCTCTGTGCTACGGCAAAACCCCCGCCCATCTGAAGGAATCCCGGACATTCCCCCTGAGCGAGGAGGGCATCCGGGAAGCGGCGGACTGGCTCAACGGCTGGAGCGCCCGGCACGCCGGGGCCCGGCCCGAAGCCTGAACCCGAAGCACGCCCGGCGCTTCGCACTGCGGCAAAAAGAAAGCGGGATTCTTTCTTACATCCGGTCCGGAGCCGAAAAGCCCAGCACGCCGATGCAGGTCTCCAGCACGTCCCGCGTCAGGATCAGCAGCGCGATCCAGCTGCCCTTCCGCCCGGGATCCTCTTCGGAGATGATCTTCGTCTCGTGGTAGAATTTGTTGAAGGCGTTGGCCAGGTCGTAAATGTAGGCGCATACCTTGTGAGGAGCCGTTTCCTGGCCCGCGTTCTCCATCATCGCGTTGAATCCGGCCAGCTGCATCATCAGTTCCTTCTGCGGCGCGTTTTCCGGATCCAGGAAAGCCAGCCCGGAAAGCTCTCCTCCCATTTCCCGATAGCGGTTCAAAATGGACTTGATTCTCACGATGGTATAGAGGATATACGGCCCCGTATCCCCTTCAAAAGAGGTGAAACGGTCGATATCGAAAATATAATCCTTGCTGGCCTGATTGGAAAGATCCCCGTACTTTAAGGCGGACAGGCCGATGATCTTCGCGGTTTTACGCGCTTCTTCCTCCGAAATATCCTGGCGGCTCTCCACCACCTTCCGATACATCTCCTCCTCGATATCCCGAACCAGATATTCCAGACGCATCACCCCGCCTTCCCGGGTTTTGAAGGGCTTTCCGTCCTTGCCGTTCATGGTGCCGAACCCGATGTGGCGCATCTGCGTTTCCGGCTTCACGATCCCCGCCTTTCTCGCCACGCGGAACACCTGCAGGAAGTGCATTTCCTGCCGCTTGTCCGTCAGATAGATCAGCTCGTCCGCATGGAGGTTCTCCACCCGGTCCTGGATCGTGGCCAGATCCGTGGTTGCGTACAGCGCTGCCCCGTCGGACTTTAAGATGATGCAGGGCGGAATCTCCTTCGTATCCGTCTCTTCCTTCACGTCCACGACCAGAGCCCCCTCGCTCTCGTGAGCCAGTCCCTGTTCTTTCAGCCGTTCCACCAGCCCCGGGATCAGGGGACTCACATCCGACTCCCCTTTCCAGAGATCGAATTCCACATCCAGGGACGCGTAATTTTTCTTCAGATCCGCCACGGACACGTCCATGATATGTCTCCACAGCGCCCGATAGCCCCTTCGTCCGCGCTGCAGCTCCAGCGTGGCCTGCAGCGCCGCTTCCTTATAATCCGGATCCGCTTTGGATTTCCCGCTGGCCGCGGGATAAATCTCTTCCAGTTCGGATACCGTAAAGGGAGCTTCGGCCGGGTATTCCCCTTCGTACGCCTCGTCGAAATAGACCAGCTCCGGCTGCCTTTCCCGAAGCTCCGTGATGATCAGCCCCATCTGCAGCCCCCAGTCCCCCAGGTGCACGTCGCCGATGACGCGATGCCCGTTATAGCGGCAGATCCGCTTGATGCTCTCCCCGATGACCGCGGAGCGCAGATGCCCTACGTGAAGGGGCTTTGCAACGTTGGGGCCGCCGTAATCCAGCACGATGGTCTTTTCCCGTTCGGGCGGATTGAGACCGAATTTTTCCGCCTCCGCCATTTGGGCCACGTAATCCCGGACGAAGCTGTCCTTTATCTTCAGGTTCAAAAATCCCGGCGCCACCGCCGATACCTCCGCAAAAACCGCGCTGTCTTCCAGCTGCGCGGCCACCTCCTGAGCGATGGCGATGGGCGCCTTATGATACTTCTTCGCGCCCGCCATGGCCCCGTTGCACTGATACTCGCACAGATCCGGCCGGTTGGAAACCGTCACCTTCCCCAGTTCTTCCTCATATCCGGCCAGGGAAAATCCCTTTTTCATCTCTCCGGATATGAGATCCAAAAATTTTTCCATTTCGATTCTCCTGTTCCTGCTTCACTTTTCGATGTTCCCGCCGGCGTCCTCATCCTTTTTCCCGCTGTCCGCGGATCTTCCCTCCCGCTCCGCCTTGGAGAAAACGCAGCCGCAGTAATCCTGCCGGTACAGGCCGTACTCCCGGCTCAGCTCGATGGAGCGCTGATATCCGCCCTTCTTTTTGAAATCCGAGGGCAGATAGCGGACGCCGTACCTTTCCCCGGCCGCCTCGCCGATCGCGTTGAGTTTTCCGGCGTTTTTCAAAGGGCTGATGGAAAGGGTTGTGGTAAAATAATCGTATCCTCCTTCGGCGGCCGTCCGGGCCGCTTCCGAAAGCCTGAGCGCATAGCACGCAAAACAGCGTTCCCCGCCTTCCGGGCAGTCCTCCAGCCCTCTGGCTGCCTCCAGAAAACGGGCGGGCTCGTAAGCGCCTTCCACAAAGGAAATCCGCCCGCACGAATCCGGGCGGGCGTTCATTTCCCCGATCAGACGTTTCTGTTCCTCCACACGGTGCCGGTACTCTTCCGGAAACGTGATGTTGGGATTATAGTAAAAAACCGTAATGTCGAAATACTGCCGGAGATATTCCAGGCAGTAGCTGGAGCAGGGGGCGCAGCAGCTGTGCAGAAACAGCCTTCTGTGCCGGTCCGGCAGCCTTTTGAGCTCCTTTTCCAGCTCCAGCTGATAGTTCACCTTCTGGTTCATCCGACTTCCTTCCTCTGCTCTTCGCTCACTGGAAGTATTTCACGCCGGACTCGAAAATCTTCAGATCCTGTTCGCCGTATATATTGATGGCCACGCTTCTGTCCCGGCGTTCGGAATGGGCCATCTTGCCCAGGATCCTTCCGTCCGGGGAAGTGATGCCTTCGATGGAGGCATAGGAACCGTTGATATTCCACTCTTCGTCCATGGTCACGTTCCCGTCGAAATCCGCGTACTGAGTGGCGACCTGGCCGTTTTCGAACAACCGGTCGATCCACTCCGCGGGCGCCACAAAACGCCCTTCTCCGTGGGAAGCCGGATTCACATACGTCCTTCCCACTTCCGCCCCGGCCAGCCAGGGGGACTTGTTGGACACCACTTTGGTATACACCATTTTGGAAATGTGGCGGTTGATGGTGTTGAACGTCAGCGTGGGGGAATCCTCCTTCTGCCCCACGATTTCTCCGTAAGGCACCAGCCCCAGCTTGATCAGCGCCTGGAAGCCGTTGCAGATTCC